>CALXHN010000006.1 GCA_944388105.1 uncultured Gemmiger sp.
AGGGCCTGATGGACGAGCTTTCCAAGATCGCCCGCAGCGTCAAGAAGGCCAGCCCCGAAGCCAGCCTGGAAGTGCTGTTGGTGCTGGACGCCATCACCGGTCAGAACGCCATCAGTCAGGCCCAGGAATTCTGTCGGGCGGCGGGGGCCACCGGCGTGGTGCTCACCAAGCTGGACGGCACCCCCAAGGGCGGCTGCATCCTGGGCGTGCACGAAAAGCTGGGCCTGCCCATCCGCTTTGTGGGGGTGGGCGAGAAGATCGACGACCTGATCTTCTTCTCCGCCACTGATTTCTCCGAGGCCCTGCTGCCCGAACTGCCCAAGAAAGAGGAGGAACAGGCATGATCTTCTGCGCTGCCACCAACAACCAGGGCAAGCTCAAGGAGCTGCGCCGGATCCTGGAACGGGCCGGTCATACGGTGAAAAGCCTGCGGGAGCTGGGGGTCACCCTGGACCCGGAGGAAACCGGCACCACCTTTGCCGAAAATGCCCGCATCAAGGCGGAAGCTTTCTGCAAAGCCACCGGCCTTGCCACCGTGGCCGACGATTCCGGCCTGTGCGTGGACGCGCTGAACGGCGCTCCCGGCGTGTACAGCGCCCGCTATGCGGGGGTGCACGGGGACGACGACGCCAACAACCGGAAACTGCTTGATGCCATGCAGGATATCCCGGCGGACAAGCGGGCCGCCCGGTTTGTCTCCGCTGTCTGCCTCATGCTGCCCGACGGCCGGGAACTGACGGTGGAAGGGGAGTGCCCCGGCACCGTGGCCTTCGGCCTGACCGGGGAGAACGGCTTCGGCTATGATCCGCTTTTTGTCCCCGACTGCGTGGGCCTGCCCGACGGTTCCACCGCCCCCAACACCGTCCGGCGGTCTTACGCCGAACTGGCGGACGGGGAGAAGGACGCCATCAGCCACCGGGGACGGGCCATGGAACGCCTGGAACAGGCGCTGCCCGCTTTCCTGGGGGAATAAACAACCAACACCGAAAGGATTTCTGATATGAAAACTCTGACCAGCAAACAGCGTGCGGCCCTGCGCGGCGCCGCCAACACTCTGGACCCCGTGTTCCAGGTGGGCAAAGGGGAGATCGGCCCCGCCATGATCGAAGCGGTGGGCAAGTGTCTGGCCGCCCGGGAACTCATCAAGGTGAAGGTGCTGGAAAACAGCGAATACTCCGCCAAGGAGGCCGCCGCCATCCTGGCCGAAGCCACCGGCGCCCAGTGCGTCCAGGTCATCGGCCGCAAGTTCGTGCTCTTCCTGCAGAAGGACAAGGACTCCGACTTTACCGCTCTGCTGGCCTCGGCCCGCTGACTGATGGAACCGGTGGGCAAACTGCTTTTGTACGGCGGTACCTTTGACCCGCCGCACCAAGGGCATATGAACAATCTGCAGGCGGCCATGGAGGCGGTGCATCCGGACAAGGTCCTGGTCATGCCCGCGGGCATCCCGCCTCATAAAGCCGCCAGCGCCACCCCCGCCGAACTCCGTCTGGCCATGTGCCGCTGTTTCACCGCCGTGGACCCCCGGGTGGAGGTCAGCCGGTGGGAGATCGACCGGGAAGGGCGCAGCTACACCGTGCATACCCTGCAGATGCTGCGGGACACCAACCCGGGAACGGCCCTGTATCTGGCCCTGGGCAGTGACATGCTGCTCAGCTTTACAAGGTGGCACCGGTGGCAGGCCATCCTGGCCCTGGCCACCCTGGTGGTGCAGAGTCGGGCCGGGGGCGACAGCGCCGACCTGCACGCTGCCGCCGACGCTTTGCGCCCCTGCGGCGGGCGGGTGCTCTTTGCCCACGCGGTGCCGGTGCCCTGCGCGTCCAGCCAGATTCGCGCCGGCACCCTGGATGCCGACACCCTGCGGCAGGTTCTGCCCGCATCCGTGCGGGCCGTCATCCGCCAAAACGGACTCTACGGCCTGGGGGACCGGGTGTAAAGCCCCGGCGCCTGCCTGCCGCCACAGCGTGTCGAGAGACTCGACACGCTGCAAAAAGGGGAACAGTCCCGCACGGCAATTGCCTGACGGGCCTATTCCCCCTTTTGAAATCCCCCTCGACAAAATTTTGCGGCAAACCGCGCACGCGTCGCTTTGCTCCTTGCACACAATTTGCCGCAAAATTTCCCTGTCGGTGTCTCCATCGTCGGCGCTGGTCCGCCGATGGAGACGGATTTGGATTTTTTTGACAGTCTGAGGCAGTCTGCCTGCCCCCAACCGAACTTTTTTGACAAAGAGGGAAGTATTACATGACCTGTGAAGAAGCCCAGGAACTGGTAAAAGGCCGTTTGTCCCGCAAACGGTACAAGCACACCGTAAATGTAAAAAATAAGGCGGTGGAACTGGCCCGCCGCTACGGTGCGGACGAGGAAAAGGCCGCACTGGCGGCACTTTTGCATGACAGTGCGAAAGAATTGCCCCAAGAGGAAATGTTGCAGATTTTTTCCGACAATGCTATAATGGCTAAAAATGCCGCGTCCCGGCCCACGCCGGTCTGGCACGGCATTGCCGCCGCCATCCTGTGCGCCACCCAATGGGGCGTTACCGACCCGGAGATCCTTTCTGCCATCGAGTGTCATACCACCGGCAAAGCCGACATGACCCTGCTGGAAAAGATCATCTACATGGCGGACGCCACCAGCGCCGAGCGGGATTACCCCGGCGTGGACCGGCTGCGGCAGGAAGAGATGCAGGACCTGGATCTGGCTTTGCTGCACAGTCTGCAGCAGAGCATTGCCTTTGTGAAAAAGAAGGGCGGAAAACTGGACCCCCAGACCGTAGCGGCCTGTGAGGACCTGCAGGAACGCATCGCCCAAAAAGGATGAACATACCATATTCCCAAAAGGGATGCTCCGGCCCGTCCGCCGCACCCCGCCACCAAAAAGGGAGGACGCCCATGAGCGAACCACGCAAACTGAACACCGGTGACGCCCAGCGCACGGTGTATCATGCCGGCGACGCACAGCGCACCATCCGCACCTCCGGCGCCGCCGCCTCTTCCAGCCAGCTGGAGGAAGCCCGCCGCCGCGCCCGCATGGCCGCTGCCGAAAGCAGCCGCCGCAGCCGCCAGTTTACGCCGGTACAGCCGGCCGATGTGCAGCGGTATCAGGCTGCCCGTCAGGCACAGAACGCACAGACGGCCCCGCGCACCATCCATCAGCCGGTGCAGCACACGGCCCGCTACGCCCAGCAGCCTGCCGACCCCCGTCAGCAGGCCCAGCCCCAGCGCACCATTCACCGCGCCCAGCCGGCCCAGCCTGCGGCTCAGCCCCAGCGGCCGGTACAGCGTGCGGCCCAGCCCCAGTCCGGGGAAGAAAACCTGACCATGGCGCAGCGTCAGGCCATGGCCCTGCGCCGTCAGGCCGCCGCCAAGCAGGCGTCCGCCGGCGCCCGGGCCCAGGTGCAGCATCTGGACCTGCGTTCCGCCCAGGGCGAGCGCCCTGCCTATGATTTTGACGGCGACGCCGAGTTCGAAGCCCGTCAGGCCGCCCGGGCCGCCCAGCCGGCCGCCGCGGCCGAACAGCCGTCGGCCCGGGCATCCTCCCGCAGCACGTCCGGTTCCGCCCGCAGCGGTTCCGCCTCTTCCGCCTCCGGCCGCCGCAGCGGCGGCGCTTCCGCCGGCGGACAGCCCCCCAAGGGCCCCGGCAAGGGCCGCAAAGGCCGCGGCGATGACGGCAGCGGCAAAAAGGGCGGCAAGAAAAAGAAAAAGGGTACCTGGTGGAAGATCCTGCTGTCCACCCTGTTGGTGCTGGTGCTCATCTTCGGTGTCACCGTGGCCCTGATCATGAACGCCCTGCGCCCCGAAACCGGCGGCAACATCACCTTCAACCAGCTGCTGAACACCCCCAAGGAATTTGCCGGCAAGGAGATCAACATCCTGCTGGTGGGCATCGACCGTTCCACCGAGGACGGCTCCGGGGAAGACTCCCAGAGCAATGACGGCATGACCGACATGATCATGTGGATGCACTTCAACAATGAGACCGGGGAAGTGAAGATGCTGCAGATCCCCCGCAACATCTTCGTCACCACCGACTCCAGCTATTCCGGCAACTACCAGATCAACGCCATTGCCAAGACCCAGGGCTCCAAGGGCTACAACAACCTCAACGCCCTGTGCGAGGAGGTCAGCAAGGAGTTCCAGGTCTCCATCGACGGCTATGTGAGCATCCGGCTGGAAAAACTGGTGGAACTGGTGGATATCCTGGGCGGTGTGTACTGCTATATTCCCCAGGATATGTCCTACAAGGGCAGTGCCCTGGAACAGGGCTACCGCAACCTGGACGGCGCCGCGGCGGAGTTCCTGCTGCGCAACCGTCACAGCTACGCCAACAGCGACCTGGGCCGCCTGAACACCCAGCGCTACTTCTACGCCGCCATGTTCGCCAAGCTGCGCTCCATGACCGCGTGGGATATCGCCAAGAACCTGCCCTTCTACCTGAGCATGGTGGATACCAGCCTGAGCATCTCCGACCTGATCAGTGTGGCGGTCAGCCTGATGAGCGTTTCCAGTGACAAGATCATGCTGGCCCAGGTGCCGGTGTATATGGGCGGCATCACCTACAACGGCAACGACGTGGTCGTGGTGGCCCGCCAGGAAACCGCCGACCTGCTCAACACCTATTACCGTGAAAACACCGGTCCCGTGGATGCCAGCGAGCTCCAGGTGGTGGACAACGTGCTGGATGTCAGCGGCGTAGGAGCTTCCGACCCCAACGTGCAGTTCATGGCCGCCATCAACGAGCAGGTCAACGACGCTGCGCAGGAATCCGGCGTGGATACCAGCAGCGAGTATGTCTACGACACCCCGACCGCAGCTCCTGAAGGGGACGCTGCCTCCACAGAGGAAGGCACCGATTCCGCCGACTCCTCCAGCGAGGACCAGGCCGCCTGAGCGCCTGCATGCAAAATAAAAGGAGAACAGATTTATGGATAGCAAGACCCTGGCCATCGAACTGGCCCGTGCTCTGGACGCCAAAAAGGCACTGAACATCCGCGTGCTCAAGGTCGAGGACCTGACCACCGTCACCGATTACTTCGTCATTGCCACCGGCACTTCCACCACCCATGTGGGCGCCCTGGCGGACGAGGCGGACTTCGCTTTGTCCCAGCAGGGGGTGCATCCCCTGCGCAGCGAAGGCCATGACGGCAAGCGCTGGGTGCTGCTGGACTACGGCACTGTCATCGTGCATGTGTTCACCAAGGAAGCCCATGATTATTACGACCTGGAACACCTTTGGGCCGACGCCGCCGAAATGCCCGCCGCCGAATGGATGAAACCGGCCGAATAAATACCATTTTGTAAAATAGTGGGGAGAGATCAACCGTGAAGTACGACTTCAAAGCTGTGGAAGCCAAATGGCAGAAGGTGTGGCAGGATGAACACACCTTCCACGCCGAGATCGACCATTCCAAGCCGAAATTCTATGCGCTGGTAGAGTTCCCGTATCCGTCCGCCGCCGGCCTGCATGTGGGGCATCCCCGCAGCTACACCGCCCTGGATATTGTGGCCCGCAAAAAGCGGCAGTGCGGGTACAACGTGCTGTATCCCATGGGCTGGGACGCTTTCGGCCTGCCCACCGAGAACTATGCCCTGAAGAACCACATCAACCCCGAGATCGTCACCGCCAAGAACGTGGCCCGCTTCAAGAGCCAGCTCCAGGCCCTGGGCCTGTCCTTTGACTGGGACCGTGAGATCAACACCACCGACCCCGAGTACTACAAGTGGACCCAGTGGATCTTCCTGCAGCTGTACAAGAAGGGTCTGGCCTACAAGAAGGAGACCAACGTCAACTACTGCACCGGCTGCAAGGTGGTCCTGGCCAACGAGGAAGTGGTCAACGGCGTGTGCGAGCGCTGCGGCAGCCCCGTGGTCCACAAGGTCAAGAGCCAGTGGATGCTGAAGATCACCGCCTATGCCGACCGCCTCATCGACGATCTGGACGGCCTGGACTTCATCGAGCGCGTCTCCACCCAGCAGAAGAACTGGATCGGCCGCAGCCACGGCGCCGAGATCAACTTCGATACCACTGCCGGTGATGTGCTCACCGTCTACACCACCCGCGCCGACACCCTGTTCGGCTGCACCTATATGGTCGTCTCCCCCGAGCATGCCTACCTGAAGAAGTGGATGGACGCGGGGCTCATCAAGAACCCCGACGAGATCACCGCCTACCAGCAGGAAGCCGCCCGCAAGTCCGAGTTCGAGCGCACCGAGCTGAACAAGGAAAAGACCGGCGTGCGCATCCAGGGCGTGGAGGCGGTCAACCCGGTGAACGGCCAGACCGTGCCCATCTTTATCTCCGACTACGTCCTGGCCACCTACGGCACCGGCGCCATCATGGCCGTGCCTGCCCACGATACCCGTGACTGGGAGTTCGCCAAGAAGTTCGGCCTGCCCATCGTGGAGGTCGTCCGCGGCACCACCCCGGCCAACCTGGATGAGGGTGCCTTCACCGACGTGGCCACCGGCACCCTGGTCAACTCCGGTTTCCTCACCGGCCTGTCGGTGGAGGATGCCAAGAACAAGATGTACGCCTGGCTGGAAGAGAACGGCAAGGGCTGCAAGAAGGTCAACTTCAAGCTCCGCGACTGGGTCTTCAGCCGTCAGCGGTACTGGGGCGAACCCATCCCCATGGTCTACTGCGAAAAGTGCGGCTGGCAGCCCCTGCCCGAAAGCGAGCTGCCCCTGCGCCTGCCCGAGATCAAGGACTTTGAACCGGGCGAAAACGGCGAAAGCCCTCTGGCCCGCCACACCGAATGGGTGAACACCACCTGCCCGTGCTGCGGCGGCCCCGCCAAGCGGGAGACCGATACCATGCCTCAGTGGGCCGGTTCCAGCTGGTACTTCCTGCGCTACATGGATCCCCATAACAAGGATGCCATCGCCAGCAAGGAAGCCCTGGAATACTGGAGCCCGGTGGACTGGTACAACGGCGGCATGGAGCACACCACCCTGCACCTGCTGTACAGCCGTTTCTGGCACAAATTCCTGTATGATATCGGCGTGGTCCCCACCAAGGAGCCCTACGCCAAGCGCACCTCCCACGGCATGATCCTGGGTCTCAACCCCCACAGCTTTGTGAACCTGCCCGCCGAAAAACAGCGCAAGCTGGTGGCGGAGTTCGGCTCCGAGAAGGCTGCCCGGGAACACCTGGTGGAACAGTACGGCGAAATGGCCGAACACCCGGTGGTCAAGATGTCCAAGAGCCTGGGCAACGTGGTCAACCCTGACGACGTGGTGGACGAGTACGGCGCCGATACCCTGCGCCTGTACGAGATGTTCATCGGCGACTTTGAGAAGGCCGCGCCCTGGAACACCTCCTCCATCAAGGGCTGCAAGCGTTTCCTGGACCGCATCTGGGCCATGGGGGACAAGCTGGTGGAGGGCGGCGTGCGCCCCGAACTGGAATCCCTGATGCACCGCACCATCAAGAAGGTGGGCGAGGACATCGACAGCCTGAAGGCCAACACCGCCATCGCCCAGCTGATGATCTACGTCAACGCCCTGTCCGATGCCGGCGGCGCCACCCGTCCCGAGTACGAGGTGCTGCTGCAGCTGCTCAACCCCTTCGCCCCGCATATGACCGAGGAACTGTGGGAGCAGATGGGCCACGAGGACCGTCTGGCCTACCACCCCTGGCCCAAGTACGACGAGGCCAAGTGCACCGAGCAGACCATCGAGATCGCGGTGCAGGTCAACGGCAAGATCAAGGCCCGCATCAAGGTTCCCGCCGGTGTGGAAGCCGCCGATGCCATCGCCGCCGCCAAGGCGGAGCCCGCCGTGACCGAAGCCCTGGCCGGCAAGACGCTGGTCAAGGAGATCTACGTCAAGGGCAAGCTGGTCAATCTGGCCGCGAAATAAAACACGGAGCCCCCGCAGCCACGGGGGCTCTTTTCGCATATCATGGCAAATATCCCGTTGAAGGAGAGAAGTATATTGATGCGGCAAAACCTGCGCGCGGCCCTGCAGAAGCGGCTGCCGCGCCATTGGCTGGTGTGGGCGGTCATCCTCATCGAAGCGGTCTTTCTGGTGGGCGGCTTTGTGCAGGACCGGGCGGTGCGGGGCACCACCACCCTGCTCAGCGACAGCATGGGAGACATGCTGGACCACGGCATCACCCATACCACCCAGGGCACCGAGGTGGAGGCGGGGCTTTCGGGAGAAGTGCTGGCCACCCGCTGGCTGGAACTGGAACCGGGCATGTACAACGTCACCGTGGCCTACCTGGGCGGCGGGGACGATGTGACCTGCTATTTCTACAAATCCACCGCCCAGGCCGATACCGTCACCCTGCGGGAAGGCATGCGGGCGGTGACCTTCCAGGCACTGGTGCCCAGCGACCAGCAGCAGGCCACCCTGCGCATCGCCACCGGCGGCAGCGGCTTTACCCTGGAAAGCATCGTCATTTCCTACAGTCAGGCCTATTCCTGGTACAATCTGCTCTGCCGGCTGGTATTTTTCGCAGCGGCGGACCTGATCTGGCTGCTCTGGTCCGGGCGCCTGGTGCTCCCCGGCGGACCCCGGGCTTCGGTCACGGCCCTGGGCCTGGGCGGGGCGGTCCTCATTGCCTCCCTGCCGCTGCTCACCGGCGGGCTCATCCCCGGGCATGACCTGCAGTTCCACCTCAACCGCATCGAAGGTCTGGCCCAGGGCATTGCCGCCGGACAGCTGCCGGTGCGCATCCAGCCTTTCTGGCTGGACGGCCGGGGGTATGCGGTGTCGGTCTTTTACGGGGAACTGCTCCTCTACTTCCCGGCGCTGCTGCGCTTCTTCGGGGTGACGGTGCAGGGAGCCTACAAGGTGTATGTGGTGGCGGTGAATATGGGCACCGCCCTGGTCAGCTGGTTCTGCCTGCGCCGGATGCTCAAAAATCACTGGGCCGCCCTTTTCGGCAGCGTGCTGTACACCCTGTCCATCTACCGCATCATCAACATTTATCTGCGGGGGGCCGTGGGGGAATACACCGCCATGCTTTTCCTGCCCCTGGTATTTTACGGGCTGTGGAAGATCTTCACCCAGCCGGACGGCGCCAAAGCCGCCCCCCTTGTCTGGCTGCCGGCGGTCATCGGCTTTACCGGCCTGATCCAGACCCATCTGCTCAGCTGCGAGATCGTGGGCATGCTCACCCTGGGCAGCTGTGTGGTGCTGCTGCGCCGGACCCTGCGCAGAAACACCTTCTTCCCGCTGTGTAAGGTGGTGGGCATCACCGCCCTGCTCAACCTGTGGTTCCTGCTGCCCCTGTTCGATTACATGCGGGGGGATCTGGTCATCACCACCCAGGAAAGCTCCGGCCCCCACAACACCGCCGCCTTCCTGGGCCAGATGCTGGGCCTTTCCTTCAGCGGCGTGGCCGAGCGGTACAACCTGGGCCTGGACCAGGGTACTTATGAGGAGATGGCCATCGGCCTGGGCCTGACCCTGCTGCTGGCGGCGGGTCTTTTCGTGCTGGTCACCGCCATGGGCCGGGGCGACCGGAAAAATCCCGTCTGGCGCCTGGGCAGCTTCGGCCTGTGGGCAGGCCTGGTCTGCCTGGTCCTGGCCAGCGACATCTTCCCCTGGGACAACCTGTACAACCTGAACCCGGTCCTGGGCAAGCTGGTGGCCATGGTGCAGTATGTCTGGCGGTTCCTCAGTCCGGCCACCTGGTTCTGGGCCCTGGCGGGGGCCTGTGCCCTCTGCCTGCTGGCTGACCGGCCGGACCTGCGCAATCTTTCGGCGGGGGTGCTGCTGGTGCTCACCCTCTTCAGCTGGGGCGGCTTTGTGCAGACCGCCCTCACCGACAACGAGACCCTGTTCTGCTACAGCGCCGCAGCCCTGGATTCCTGTGACGCCGGGGCAGGGGAGTACCTGCCTGCCGGCACCGAAAAAACCGACTTCGGCGGTCCCCGGACCATCGAGGCCGACGGGGTGACGCTCACCGACAGCTCCCTCAGCGGCCTGACCGCCACCTTCACCTGCCAGAGTACCGACGGGGGCACCGTCACCGTGCCCATCCTGTACTATCCCTACTATCAGGCCGGAGATGAGGCGGGCAATGCCCTGACCGTGACCCAGGACCCGGAGAGCAAGATGGTCCGGGTGGATGTCCCGGCGGGATACAGCGGCACCATCCGGGTGTCCTATGCCGAACCCTGGTTCTGGCGCGCCGCCGAGGCCGTCAGTCTGCTGATCCTGGCGGGCCTGATCGCCCTGGGCGTATATCGCCGCAAAAACACCCGGACCCCCGTTCCGGCCAAAGGATAAAAGGATGAAACAGACACAACACAATCCGGTTTGGTCCAATCTGGCCGCCCTGGCCCGCCGTCCGCTTTTGTGGGCGGTGCTGGCGGCGCTGGCGGCCCTGGGCTACGGCTACGCCATGGCCGTGCCCGCCGTGGACATGGACGATCTGGCCATTGCCACCTACCAGCAGGGCGGGGAATTCCTGCGCCAGGGGCGGTTCACCGTCTGGCTGCTCCAGGCGGCCACCGGCATCATGACCTACCAGCGATTCTGGCCGGAATTCTTCTTTGCCCTCTGCCTGCTCCTGGCCGGGGTGCTGCTGGCGGCCCTGGTATACACGGCTTCCGGCCGGCAGCCGGCTCTGCCCGGAGTGCTTCTTCTGGCGGGCGGGCTTCTCCTCTGGCCTTACCATGGGGAGATCCTTATGTACTCCAACCAGTGCGGGGTGGGGCTGGGGTATCTGCTCTGCGTGCTGGGGGCCTGCCTGGTCTGGCCGGAGATGGCGGCAGGCTGGCGCCGCGGCCTGTCCGGCGGGGCGGGTGCCGCGCTCTGCCTGATGTTTGCTCTGGGACTGTATGAGTCCTTCGCCCCGGTCTGGCTCACCCTGGTGTTCCTGTTGCTGCTGGCGGCCCCGCCCCGGTCCCTGCGGGCCGGTCTGGGCATGGCTCTGCGGGGACTGTGGCCCCTGGCTGCCGCCCTGGTGCTGCGCAGCGGCATGGCCGCGGCCCTGCGTGCCCTGATGGGGGTGAGCGGGGAAAACGGCAGCGCCTCCAAGACCATCTTCTGGTTCCGGCGGGACAGCGTGCGGGATGCTATCCTCATCCCTGTGCGGGAATTCCTGACCAAATACGGGGCCGAGGCGCTGGCCGTGCCGGCGTTGGGCCTGCTGCTGCTGGCCTGTCTGGCCCTGGTGGTGTGGGCTTTGCCCCGCCGCGGCCGCCGGCTGTGGGCGCTGTGCCTGCTGCTCTCCCAGTTTTCCCTGGGGCTTTTGCAGGGCACCGGCTCCCAGATGGCCCGGGCCTGCCAGTGCTTTGCGGTGTTTGTGCCCTTTGTGGTCTGGCTGTGGCTGGGCAAAGCCCTGGACAGCCGCCGCAGCCTGCCCCTGGCCGCCCTGTGCTCTCTGCTGGCTGTGGCCCTGCTGGGCACCGAGGCCTGGGCACTGACCGATGACCTGCGCTTTGACCGGGACCGCTGGCAGTATGAAAAGGCCCTTCTGGAACAGACCGCCGCCGATCTGGCGGCTCTGGACCCGACGGGCACTGTGCCGGTGGTCTTTACGGGAGAGGTGGAACTCTCCCCCGAGCTGGAAGCCCGGGCGGAGATCCCGGCGGGCAGCCCCGCCTACACGGTGGCGTGGGTCATTGCCACGGCGCTGGACGGGCCCCAGGGGGTTCTGTACCGGTACGAAAACCCCCAGACCCTGGTCATCAACTGGGCCCAGACGGCCTTCGGCAGCCATGAACAGATGTACCTGCTCATGGAGGAGCTGGGTCATGTGTATCCCCGTCCCACCGGCGAACAGCAGGCGGCGGGGGACGCCCTGGCCGAAACGATGCCCGCCGGTGTCACCAGGCAGGACGGCTATCTGCTGGTCTGCTTCTGACCGTTGCGAAGCGCTGCACACTGCTGTATAATAAAAGAAAGTTTTCTGCTCGAAAGGTGGTTCACCCCTATGCTGATCTCCCTCGTTGTGCCCAGTTACAATGAAGAGGAAGCCATGCCGCTGTTCTATCAGGAGGCGTCCCGCGTGGCGGCCGAAATGAAAACCAGCCACGGCGCCGATTTTGAATTTATCTTTGTGGATGACGGGTCCAGGGACGGCACCCTGCGTGTGGCCCGGGAACTGCATGACCGGGACCCCCGGGTGCGGTATGTCTCCTTCAGCCGCAACTTCGGCAAGGAATCCGCCATTTATGCGGGTCTGAAGGCGGCCAGAGGGGACTATGTGGCCACCCTGGACGCCGACCTGCAGGACCCGCCCGCCCTGCTGCCCCAGATGCTGGACGCCCTGCTCACCGGGGATTTTGACTGCGCCGCCACCCGCCGTACCACCCGCAAGGGGGAACCCCCGGTGCGCAGCTGGTTTGCCCGCAAGTTCTACCAGATCATCAACCGCCTCAGCGACACCGAGATCGTGGACGGTGCCCGGGATTACCGGCTCATGAGCCGGAAGATGGTGGATGCAGTGCTCTCCATGGCGGAGTACAACCGGTTCAGCAAGGGCATCTTCAGCTGGGTGGGCTTCAAGACCAAGTGGTTTGATTACGAGAACATCGAGCGTGTGGCCGGCCAGACCAAATGGAATTTCTGGGGCCTGTTCAAGTATTCCATCGAAGGGATCGTGGGCTTCTCCACCGCGCCGCTGGTCATTGCGGCGGGCGCCGGTGTGATTTTCTGTCTGGCGGCCTTTGTGGGCATCATTTTTGTGGTAGTGCGGGCGCTGGTCTTCGGCGATCCCACCTCCGGCTGGCCCAGCATGGTCTGCATCATGCTGCTGTGCAGCGGCGTGCAGCTGTTCTGCCTGGGTATCGTGGGCGAATACCTGGCCAAGACCTACCTGGAAGTCAAACATCGCCCCATCTACATTGAGCGTGAGACCGAAGCGGACCGCGACGCCCGCCGTTGCCAATAAAACGGGGCAGGGGGTCTGTTTATGAATGATATGACCCGGGGCAGTGCGTACCGTCATCTGTGGCAGTATGCACTGCCCTTGATGTTGGGCAACTGGTTCCAGCTGGCCTACAACGCGGCGGATTCCATCATTGTGGGACAGTTCATCGGCAAGGATGCCCTGGCGGCGGAAGGCGCTGCCGCCCCGGTGATGAATCTGGTGATCCTGGCCATTTCCGGGGTGACCATCGGCGCCGGGGTGCTCATGAGTGAATTCTTCGGTGCCCGGGACGGGGAACAGCTGCGCAGGGAACTGGCCACCACCCTTCTTGCCGGGGCATGTTTTTCCCTGGCGGTGGCGGTGCTGGGCATCCTGTTCACCCCGCAGATCCTGCGCTGGCAGGCGGTTCCCGACGATATCTTTGCCATCACGATGGTCTACCTGCGCATCACCTTTGTGGGGGCGCCCTTCACCTGCTTCTACAACGCGCTGGCCGCCGGCCTCAAGAGTGTGGGGGATGCCAAAACGCCCCTGCGCTTCCTGATTTTTTCTTCTGTGCTCAATGTGATGCTGGATCTGGTCCTCATCGGGGCACTGGATTTCGGCATTGCCTGTTCGGCGGCCACCACTGTCTTTGCCCAGGGGGTCAGCGCCCTGCTGGCGGCGGTGTACCTGGTGCGGCGTCTGCCGGAACTCTGTCCCCGGCGGGAAGAGTGGCGGATCGACCGCCCGCTGTTGGGCCGGACCATGCGCTATGGCAGCGTCACCGCCCTGCAGCAGGCCTGCCAGCCCATCGGCAAGGTGCTGATCCAGGGCCAGGTGAACCTGCTGGGCGTGGATGTGATGGCCGCGTACAACGCCGTCACCCGCATGGATGATTTTGCCTGTATCCCGGAACAGAGCGTGGCCCAGGGGATCACCACCTTCATTGCCCAGAACCGGGGTGCCCGCCGGTATGCCCGCATCCGGGCCGGGTTCCGGGCCGGACTGCTCATGGAGTTCGGGTACTGGATTCTGATCGGCAGTATCACGGCCCTTTTCCGTACGCCCATTGTCTCCCTGTTCGTGTCAGGGGAAGGGGCGGAGCAGGTCACGGCCCTGGGCAGCCAGTATCTGGCCGCCATGACGGTGTTCTACATCCTGCCCGCCTTTACCAACGGGTTCCAGGGATACTACCGGGGCATGGGCCGGATGGGCATCACCCTGGCCGGTACCCTGATCCAGACCTCCCTGCGGGTGGTGTTCACCGTGCTGCTGGCCCCCCGGATGGGGATTTACGGCATCGCCTTTGCCTGCGCGGGCGGCTGGATCGTCATGCTGCTGTTTGAGATCCCCCTGTATTTTCTGCGCATGCGCGGACGGGAAGGCGAGGCCGCGGCCTGATTTTCTTCCCCAAAAAACAAAAACCGGAAGGTGTACCACCTTCCGGTTTTTTTGCATCAAAAAGCGGGTCCGCCGCTGTGGACGGACCCGCCTGCTGTTTCTGGAGAGGAAAAAATCAGGCCTTGTTGGCAGAGCCGAACAGCTCGATCTTCTCGCGCACGGTGGCCTTGATGGCCTCGGCGCCGGGAGCCAGCAGCTTGCGGGGGTCAAAGCCCTTGCCCTGCAGATCCTTGCCCGCTTCGATGTACTTGCGGGTGGCATCGGCGAAGCTCAGCTGGCATTCGGTGTTGACGTTGATCTTGGAAACGCCCAGGGTGATGGCCTTGCGGATCATGTCGGCCGGGATGCCCGTGCCGCCGTGCAGGACCAGAGGAATGTTGTCGGTGGCCTGATGGATCTTGCCCAGAGCCTCAAAGTCCAGGCCCTTCCAGTTGGCGGGATACTTGCCGTGGATGTTGCCGATGCCGGCAGCCAGGAAGTCGATGCCCAGGGCAGCGATCTTGGCGCACTCAGCGGGATCGGCCACTTCGCCGGCGCCGATGACGCCGTCTTCCTCGCCGCCGATGGAGCCGACCTCAGCCTCGATGGACAGGCCGTGGTCATGGGCCAGAGCCACCAGCTCGGTGGTCTTGGCAACGTTCTCATCGATGGGATAATGGCTGCCGTCGAACATGATGGAGGTGAAGCCGGCGGCCACGCAGGCCTTGGCGCCCTCGTAGGTGCCGTGGTCCAGATGCAGGGCCACGGGAACGGTGATGCCCAGGCTCTCATCCATGGCGCGGACCATGGCGGCCACGGTCTTGAAACCGGTCATATACTTGCCGGCGCCCTCGGAAACACCGAGGATGACGGGGCTGTTCATCTCCTGCGCGGTCAGCAGGATGCTCTTGGTCCATTCCAGGTTGTTGATGTTGAACTGACCGACGGCGTAATGGCCATCGCGTGCTTTCAGCAGCATATTGGTTGCGTTTACCAGCATAGTGAAGATACCTCCCAATGTTCTTCTGTTTCCGTTGCAGGAAAAATCCGCGTGGGGCCGTGCGCCCCGCGCGTCACCAGGGTATAGCTTCATTATAGCCTGACATTGACAAAAAAGCAACAAAAATATTTTGCTTCTTCCAGACAGGACTGTTTTGACGATGTACAGATGATTTCAGATGATTTGACCATGGGCGGCGGGCAGCCGTTCCCGGTGTGCGGACGCGGCGGCGCGGCGGGAAAAAAGGGCGGTGCTCCGGGGTTGTGCGGGCATGCAGGGGCCGGGATGAACTTTTCACCCCGATGGATGTGGAAAACCCGGAGCCTGGAAATCCTTGGGCATTTTGTGGGAATTTCGGAGGGTTTTGGCAGGAAAATCAGAACTTTGCCAACTTGACACGAGGGTTTATCCGAACTGTTATGTGGAAAAATTTTCAACAGGCTGTGGAAAACATCCTTCCATTTGGTGGAAAAATCGCATGGTGGGCGGGTTTTCCACACTTTCAACAGGGTTTTCAACAATGAACTCCGGCCATTGTGGAATTACGGTTTGTATAAAGCGCGGCGCAGCGCAAAACCTCCCTGGCGAAAAAGCAAAAAATCTGCACTTTTGACGCGGGTTTGCAGGTGACAAAGGCTTCCGGTTTGTGGTATACTATAATCCGTATAATTGTCGTCTGGTCCGGGGACCGGCGGCACAGAATTTCACGGGGGCGGCCATGCCGCCCCGCCGGAGGAACCAGAATGAACAAACCGGAACGCCCGGACAGCCGGGTCAACCCGTCCGATACCCCCGACACCCTCGTCTGGGGCAAAAATCCCGTCACCGAACTGCTGCGCGCCGGCACCGGGGTGGATACCCTGCTGCTGGCGGACAGCCTGGACCCGCGGACCGTGTCCTATTTCACCGCCTTGGGAAAACAGGCGGGGGCCGTCATCAAGCGGGTGCCCTCGGGCAAGCTGCAGAAGCTCTGCGGCACCCCCGATCATCAGGGCATCGCGGCCTGGGCCGCCCGCATCCAGTATGCGGAGCTGGAAGACCTTCTGGATGCCGCAGCCGCCAAGGGCGAACCGCCCTTCCTGGTCCTGTGCGACGGCATTGAGGATCCCCACAACCTGGGCGCCATCCTGCGCTCGGCCCTGCTGTGCGGGGCCCACGGGGTGGTCATTCCCCGCCGCGGCGGGGTGGGCGTGACCGGTACGGTGATGAAGGCCAGTGCCGGGGCAGCCGCCCGCATTCCGGTGGCCCGGGTGCCCAATCTGGCCCAGGCCATCCGCACCCTGAAGGAGCGGGGCGTTTTTGTCTACTGCGCCGATCTGGGGGGCGAATCCCCCACCCGCACCGACCTTACCGGATCGGTGGCCCTGGTCATGGGCAGCGAAGGCAGCGGTCCTTCGGCGCTGACTCGAAAATTGTGTGACGGTGTCGTCACATTGGATATGGCCGCAGGGGACTGCGGCGTGGACAGCTACAACGTTTCGGTAGCCGCCGGAATCCTTTTGTATCACATTATGCAGTGCCGCCGCGGGCGCTGAGCACCGGACGCCGGTGCCGCCGCCCGCGCTGCGGGCAGGGAAAAAGGGGAGAAGGATATGCCAAGCAAACGCACCAACGATTCGGTGGAACAGATTCTGCAGGAACTGAGCCATCAGCAGGCCAGGGATGGTGTGCGGGACAGTGTCAATGAAAGAAAGGTCGATGAAATCCTGAAAAGCGTGGGCATCGATACCGCTGCGCCCGGGTCTTCCCAGGATTCGCTGGGCCCCATCGGTGCGGAGGATCTGCCCCAGGTGGAGATCAGCGGCGGTGTGGCGGAAGACCGTTTTTCCACCACGGTGCTGGATGACCTGCTGGGGGACCTGCCCAGCATGAAACTGCTGAAGAAAAAATCCCCGCGCACCGCGCCGTCCAAGCCGGTGTCCACGGCGCCCGCCCAGCAGCCCGTCCGTCCCGCAGCCCCCGCGCGCCGGCAGCCGTCGGCCCGCACGGCGCCGCAGCCTGAACAGCCGGTCCGCACCGTGCCGCAGCCGGAGCAGCCGGCCCGCACGGCGCCGGCACCCCAGCCGGAACAGCCTTCCGGGCAGCCGGATGCCGGCCGGGACCGCACAAGCCCCGCCGGCCGCACCGAGCAGCCTGCGCGGACGGTGCCCGCCAACCCGGACCCGGAGCCGAAACCCGCTGCAGGGACCGGCCGGGGTAGGACCGGCACGGTCACCGATACCACCAGCACCAGCGTCATCAAGAATTTCCTTCTCAAGATGGCCCCGGGCGCCGACCATGCCAACACCCATGCCCTGAATGAGGGCAAGGAACAGTTCCAGCAGTTCTTCGGAAAGACGGCTGCGGTTGTCCCCGGTGCGGACGGCAAACTGAAAGACCCTTCCACCCATCGCAAGCGGGGCCTGTTCGGCCTGGGCCGTGCGGAGGATTCCGGGCAGTTTGTGCCCATCAATATCTCCCTGGGCGGCCGCCGGGAAGAACCCGAGCCGGAACCGGAAGAGGATACCTATGTCCAGCCGGAACCGCAGCCGGAACAGACTTACGCGGAGGACGCCGACGCCTTTGATGACGGGGAAGCCGTCATGCCGGAGGCGGAGACCCCCGCCCCGGAACCGCAGCCCGAACCGGAGCCGGAGCCGCAGCCCGAGCCGCCGGCGGACAAAAAGACCGTTTACCACTCCCAGCACACCGGCGGCATCCCCGGCGGGACCCGCCATGGGGGGCTGGGCGGCAACACGGTGAGCATCACCTTCAACAATATCCGGGACGTGCTGCGGGGCAATACCGCCTCCGGTGCCACAGGGACCATCTACCGCAAGAAGCGCAATACCATCGAGTTCACCCCGGGCCAGAAGCTGGCCCGCAGCCCCGAACCCGACCCGGGGGAGAAATCCCGCGGGGAACCGGTGGGGGAGCCGGTCATGACCTCCACCGCCGACGTTACATCCGGCACCGCATCCTTCAATGTTTCCCTGACCCAGGAGGAAGAAGCGGAGGATACCAAGGACTTCCTCAAAGACCTGGAAGCGGCCTCGGAATCCGCGGCCAAACTGGCCTCCCGGGTCGCCCGACAGACGCCGCGGCCCCA
This sequence comes from uncultured Gemmiger sp., assembly GCA_944388105.1. Taxonomy (GTDB): domain Bacteria; phylum Bacillota; class Clostridia; order Oscillospirales; family Ruminococcaceae; genus Gemmiger. Next base: position 18,282 of record CALXHN010000006.1, read on the forward strand.
GCCTTCCGCGCCGGTCACTCCGGCCCGCGGCGGGGCGGACCGGGCGGACCTGCCTTCCGGGCAGCGCACCCAGCCCCGGCAGGACACTCCCACCCCGCCGGCCGGACGGACGGAACAGCCCGCCCGGGAAGATACCTTTGAGGAGATCTCCCGGGATGATGCCGTCTCCATGACCGGAGAGGTGCGTCTGGCCGATATCGCGGCCGGCCGTACAGAGGAGGATACCTCTGCCTTCGAGGCGGATCTGGCCCACGCGGGCACCCACGAAGTCAGCCCCGACACGGCGGACTTCATGGCCCAGCTGGACGCCCAGCCCCGCCCCCGTCCGGACACCGGTGCCTTTGTGAAGGGCATTGAGCAGTCCATCAACGACGAGGACCAGGAGGCCGAGCCGGAAGACCGCTTTGCCCAGGCCGCCGGCATCCTCACCGACACCTCCGAGATCGACGAGCCCACCGCCCACCGTACCAAGGCGGGCATCCGCCTGACCGGCAAGCCGGATGATGAAACCGGCGACGGGGAAAAAGGCGAAGCTCCTTTTGAGGAGGAAGCGGCCGCACCTTCCCGCCATCGGGAATACGAACATGTGGAAGATGCGCCGGCGGTGCGCCGGGATCTGAACAACCAGATCCTGCTGCTGACCGTCGCCGCCATCGTGTCGGGCATTGCCGCGGTGGTGATGCTCTACCTGGGCGTTGCGGCAGGGGGCGGTCTGCCCATGCCCGCGCCGCTGGACCCCCTGACCGGGGCCACGCCGCTGCTGGCCACCCTGCTGGTACTGCTGCTGTTCTGCTGCGCGCTGAACTGGCATACCATGCTGGATGGACTCAAGGGGCTGTTCAAGGGCCCAACTGCCGATACCCTGTCCGCGCTGGCGGCTTTCGGCGCGGTGGTGCAGCTGGCGGCGTTCCTCATCCAACCGGAATGGTATAATCCCGAAAAACTCTGCCTGCTGGCCGGACCCGCGGCGCTGGTGCTCTGCTTCAATGCCATCGGCAAGCGGCTGGACGCCCTCACTACCCGGGAAAATTTCCAGCTGGTCAGCGCCAAGGTGGACCACGCGGTGGCCTACCGCCTGAAAGACACCGGGATCCTGCGGGCCGTCACCCGTGGGCTGGACCAGCCCCGTCCCAGCGTGCTGGTCAGCCGTCCCACCCTGCTGCTGAAGGATTTCCTCTCCTCCAGCAGTTCCCACCGCACATCCGACAAGAACCAGCAGCAGCTGGGCCGTCTGGTGGCCGGCGTGGCTGTGGCGGCCCTGCTGTTTACGCTGCTCTACCGCAAGGACGCCGGTCTGGCCTTCACCGCCATGGCCGCGGTGCTCTGCCTGGGGGCACCCCTGGCAGGTACGCTGCTCAGCGCCCTGCCCGCGCGGCTGATGCAGCGCAGCGCCGCCCAGGTGGGCGCGGTCATCCCCGGCTGGCGGGATATCCGCCAGCTGGGCCGCATCAATGTGATCCAGGTCTCCACCCAGGATCTATTCCCCCGGGGCTGCGTCAAGCTCTGCGGCATCAAGCCGGTGAATAAGGAGACCATCGATCTGGCCATTATCTATGCGGCCTCCATGATGGCCCAGGGCGCTCCCACCCTGCGGGACGTTTTCCTGGGTATGATCGGGGACAACCGCAAGCTGCTGGACAAGGTGGACGACTTCGAGACCATCTATGGCATGGGGTATGTGGGCTGGATCAAGGGCGAACGTGTGCTGGCCGGCAACCGCCGTCTGATGGAAAAATTCGATGTGGCGGTGCCCAGCCTGGAATATGAGCAGCGCCATACCGTCAACCAGCGCCGGGTCATTTATCTGGCCGTGTCCGGCAAACTGTACAGCATGTTCCAGGTGGTCTACCAGGCGGAACGGGATACCGCCGCCGTGCTGGACGGCCTGCGCCGCAGCGGCATGTCCCTGATCGTGGACTGTGACGACTTCAACTGTGATGAAGCCCTGCTGGAAGCCGCCTACACCCTGCCCACCGGCACGGTGCGGGTGCTGGACGGCACGGCGCGCAAGGCTCTGGAACCGGCCATTGCATGGCTGCCCGAAAGCGAAGGCAACATGCTGCATCTGGGCAGCTTCGTGAGTTATGTGGGCGGCCTGGAAGCCGCTGCCGGCGCCGCCGAAGGCGAGCGCAAAGCCGCCACCATCCTGTCCATGTCGGTGCTGCTGTCCTGCGTGCTGGCGGTGATCATGGTGCTGGCGGGGGGCATTGCGGCCCTGCCGCTGCCCGCACTGGTCCTGTACCAGGCAGCCTGGGCCGTGCTGGCTCTGATTTTCCCGATGCTGCAACGTTACTAAATCAAAGGGGGCGTGGTCTTTGTACCGCACAAGCGAACAGCAGATGAGCATTTATGATTATCTGCCGCCCTATCATGGGGAACTGGCCGAGCGCAACCGCTGGGTGCGTCTGGCCGATGCCATCGACTGGGATGCTTTTGAAAAAGAATACAGCGGTCATTTCGGCCATGTGGGCAAGGTGGCCGTCCCCGCCCGGGTGGCCTACGGCTGCCTGATCGTCCGGGCCGCCTGCGGCGTGTCCGACCGGGAGACGGTGGCCCTGATCCGGGAAAGCCCCTATCTGCAATATTTCCTGGGGTTCGACGCCTTCACCGACACGGTGCCCTTTTCCTCCCGCAGTATGGAGCGCTTCCGCACCCGCATCCCGGCGGACAAGGTCCGGGCGGCGGTGCGGCTGCTGCGCCGGTTTGAGGCCGAGGACTGAACCCGCTTCTCCTGACCAGGGACGCTGAACACGCCCCTGGCTTTTTGTGCCCGGTATGCCGGGACTTCTCATGCCGTCACGGCGGCCACGTTCACCGCCGTTTTCCACTCTTTCCGCATTTTACCCCGCAACCATAAAGGAAATCACATGGAACACATCATTCTGCACACCATCGAACATGCTTTTGAGGACAGCCTCAAAATGCTGCCCTTCCTGTTCCTGGCGTATCTGCTCATCGAATGGCTGGAACGCCACCACGGCGAACGCATCGAAAACGCCCTGGCCGGCGGCGGCCGCTGGGGCTTTGTACCGGGCGCTGTGCTGGGCTGCGTGCCCCAGTGCGGGTTCTCCGCGCTGGCGGCCAACCTGTACGCCAGCCGGGTCATCACCCCCGGCGCCTTGCTGGCCGTCTTTGTGGCCACCAGTGACGAGGCCGTGCCCCTGCTGGCCGCCGAGCCCAGCCTGTGGGGCACCCTGCCCCTGCTGCTCATCGGCAAGGTGGTGGCCGGCGTGGCGGGCGGTTTCCTGCTGGATGTTCCCCTGCGCAAGATCCTGCCCGCCGGCCTGTACGGCGGCTACGCCGGCCATGCCGACGAGATCGACTGCCACGAGGAGCACGAGGAACACAGCGGCGTTTTACTGGCCGCCCTGCGCCATACGGTGGAGATCTTCCTCTTCATCCTGCTGTTCAGCTTCCTGATCGGCTTCGCCTTTGAACTCATCGGGGAGGACACCATCACCGCCTTCCTCACCGGCATGGGCATCTTCCAGCCCATGGCCGCCGCCCTGGTGGGTCTGGTGCCCAACTGCGCGGCCAGCGTGCTGCTGGCCCAGCTGTACGCCCAGGGGGCCATCAGCTTCGGCAGCCTGTTCGCAGGCCTGTGCGCCGGAGCGGGCATCGGTCTGGCTGTGCTCTGGCGGGTCAACCCCAGCTGGAAGCAGAACCTGTTCATGACCGGCCTGCTGTGGGCCGGCGGTTCGGTCTGCGGCATTGTGCTGCAGTTCCTGCCCCTGTGATCCCTCTCTGACAACAATACCCCGCCCGCCGCAAAAACCTTGCAGTTTTACGGCGGGCGGGGTATTATTATATCGTGTTTCCGGTCTTACAGCGCTTCGCCCTGGCGGACAAAGACCACGGCCCGGGAACCCAGCTGGCGGTATACCCGCATAAAGCGGTCCCGGGGCACGGTGCGATTGAAATCCAGGGGGTCCGCTACCGTGAAATGGGTGTCGGTGGCCCCGCACAGCACCATGCAGTGCAGGGTGTGGAATACCCGGTGCACGCCGCCTTTGGGCAGGGGATAGGGGGCCACATCCGCAAAGCCGATGTCATCAAAATGCAGCGATGCCCAGAAGATCACCGGCCGCCCCTTCTGCAGCTGCGCCACCAGGTCGGCTTCCTCCGCCCCGGTCAGGTCGTGGGCGGTGTACCCGCCGCCGTGGCGGGCCAGATAGGTGTTGGCTGCTTCCACAATGGGCCCTGCAAAGCAGTAATAGCCCTCCTCGGGGGTGCCGTCATCCTTGTGTGGGTCCCCCATGTACACCTCGTCCGGGTCGGCGCCGTACCAGCGCTCACTGCGGGGCAGGTAGTGGTCGGCCAGGTCGCACTTGTCCGCCTCAAAGCCCAGATAGCGCAGCACTTCGCAGCAGCTGGTGATCTCACACCCGTTGGGCAGTTCCGGGTTCTGCAATACCTGAGGCACGTTCAGCAAGATTTCGGTCATGGGTTCCTCCCCGCCCGGCGGGGCCGGGACTTGTGATTTTTTCCTTTTTACATTGTATCATATCCCTTTTTGGAAAGGAAGTGCATCCATGCCCACCATCCGCGATTACGGTCTGGTACCCGGGCATCTGCCTGCCGGACCCCGCAACGCCATCACCGATGTGCCCGGGGTGCGGGTGGGCCATACCACCGTCGATGCCGGCAGCCATCACACCGGTGTCACCGTCATTCTGCCCCGGCAGGACATATACAACCACCGCTGCACCGCCGCCGCCCATGTGATCAACGGCTTCGGCAAGACCGCCGGCCTGGTCCAGATCCAGGAACTGGGCCAGCTGGAAAGCCCCATCGCCCTGACCAACACCCTGAACGTGGGGCTGGTGTACGACGCCCTGGTGCAGTACACCGCCGATGCCTGTGCCGAAACAGGCGGCAAGCTGCGCAGTTTCAACCCGGTGGTGGGGGAGTGCAACGACGGCACCCTCAGCGACATCACCGACCGGGTCATCGGCCGGCGGGAGGTGTTCCACGCCATCGAGACCGCCTCCCCGGACTTTGCGCAGGGCTGTGTGGGGGCCGGCACCGGCATGATCTGCCACGAACTCAAGGGCGGCATCGGGTCCGCCAGCCGGATGGTCAAGGTGGCCGGACGGGATTTCTGCATCGGGGTGCTGGCCCTGTGCAACCACGGCCAACTTTCGGAGCTGAACATCCTGGGCCGCCATGTGGGGGCGGAGATCCGCCGCCGCATCCAGGGCGAACCCCGCCCGGAAGACAAGGGCAGCTGCATTCTGGTCCTGGCCACCGACCTGCCCCTGTCCAGCCGTCAGCTGGGCCGGGTCTGCCGCCGGTGTGCCGCCGGTCTGGCCCGGGTGGGCAGCTACTGGGGCCACGGCAGCGGGGATATCACCATCGGCTTCACCACCGCCCACGATATCCACCGGGGGGATGCCGCCGAGATCGCCACCCGTGCCGTTTTCAATGAGGACAAGCTGGATCCCCTCTTCCTGGCCGCCGCCGAAGCCGCCGAGGAATCGGTGCTCAACGCCCTGGCCGCCGCCGTGCCCATGGTGGGATACGACGGCACCGTCTGCCATGCCCTCTCCGAATTTGCCGATCTGTTGGGCTGATTCCGGCCCGTCATTTTACCATAAAAAGCAGGTGCATCTTTATGAAAATCACCAACATCACCACCACCGAATGTCAGATCCCCCTGCGCACCCCCTTCAAGACGGCCCTGCGCACGGTGGACAGCGTGCACGATCTCCTGGTCCGGGTCGAGACCGACACCGGCGCTGTGGGCTACGGCGAAGCGCCGCCCACCGCCGTCATCACCGGCGAGACCCTGGGGTCCCTGCACACCGCCGTGGAGGAGTTCATCGCCCCGGCCCTGACCGGCATGGAGGTGGAAGACCTGGACACGGTCATGACCAGGCTGGAACGCTGCATGGTGCACAACACCAGCGCCAAGGCCGCTGTGGACATGGCCATCTATGACCTTTTTGCCAAAAGCTGCGGCAAGCCTTTGTATAAAGTGCTGGGCGGTGCCCGCAACACCCTGGAAACTGACCTGACCATCTCGGTGAATCCGGTGCCGGAAATGGTGGCGGATGCCAAGTCTGCGGTGGCCGAGGGCTTCCGTGTGCTCAAGGTCAAGGTAGGCAAGGAAGGTCTGGCCGACATCCCCCGGCTCAAAGCCATCCGGGAGGCCGTGGGCCCCGGTGTGGCCCTGCGGGTGGACGCCAACCAGGGCTGGACCGCCAAGCAGGCGGTGCGGATCATCACCGCCCTGGAGGATGCCGGGGTCAACCCGGAACTGGTGGAACAGCCGGTGCCTGCCCATGACATCGACGGCCTGGAATACATCACCAACCGGGTAGCCACCCCCATCCTGGCGGATGAGTGCGTCTTCTCCCCGGCGGATGCCCTGAACGTGCTCCAGCGCCATGCTGCCGACATGATCAACATCAAGCTGATGAAGACCGGCGGCATCTGGCAGGCCCAGAAGATCTGTGCCGCGGCGGAGATCTACGGCGTGCAGTGCATGATGGGCTGCATGCTGGAAAGCAAGCTGGCGGTGTCGGCGGCGGCCCATCTGGCGGCGGCCCGGTCGGTCATCAGCTGCGTGGACCTGGACGGCCCCAGCCTGTGCAGCGTGGACCCCTACACCGGCGGTCCGGTGTACGAGGGCGCCCGCATTGTCATGAACGAGACCCCGGGCATCGGCATTACCGGTGTGCCCGGGTTTGAGGAGGTGTAAGCCGTGAAAGTCTGGGACCTGCACTGCGATACCCTGTCCGAACTGCGCCATGCCCAGCTCAGCGGCGCCCCCAAGAGCTTTGCCCACAACGACCTGATGATCGACCTGCAGCGGCTGAAACAGTCCGGCTACGGCCTGCAGTGCTTTGCCTGCTTTGTGGATCTGGGCGCTCCCGAAGACCCCATGCACACCGCCCTGCAGGAGATGGACATCTTCCACACCCTGCTGGCCCAGTACCCCGATGATCTGGTCTGGGTGCGCACCGGGGAGGACGTGAAAAATCTGGCCAAAGAAAACCGCATCGGCGCCATGCTCACGGTGGAGGAGGGCGGCACCTGCCACGGGGACCCGGCCATCCTGCGGGACTTCTACCGCCTGGGCGTGCGGATGATGACCCTGACCTGGAACCACAAGAACGAGCTGGCCGAACCCAACGTGGGCCCTGATTACAACGAGGACACCTGGCCGGTGGCCCCCAACACCACCGGCGGCCTGACCGACCGGGGCGTGGAATTCGTGCAGGAGATGGAGCAGCTCCACATGCTGGTGGACGTGGCCCATCTGTCCGACGCGGGCATCCGGGACGTGCTGCAGCACAGCACCCGGCCTTTCGTGGCCAGCCACTCCAACGCCCGGGCCTGCTGCCCCCATGTGCGCAACCTGCCCGACGACCTGCTGAAAGCCATGGGAGAGAAGGGCTGCCTCATCGGGCTGAACTTCTGTCCGGCCTTCCTGGACGACAGCCCGGAACGCCATAATCTGAAAAGCCGGGTCACCGACATGGCCCGCCACGCAAAATACATCATGAACCTGGCGGGGGAGGACTGTCTGGCCCTGGGCAGTGATTTCGACGGCATCGGCGGCGAATTGGAGATCGCCGGCGCCCAGGACATGCCCCGTCTGGCCGAAGGCCTGTGCAGGGCGGGCCTCACCGAGACCCAGGTGGAAAAGATCTTCTGGAACAACGCCGCCCGTTTCTTTGCCGAAAACCTCTGAGCCTTATATAAAGGAGAATCCCCATGCCTTATCCATCCCTCACTCTGGAAAAACGCATCGACGCCGAACTCTGCGGCCTGGATGCCACCATGTGCGTCTACGCCGACGACCTGCGCGGCCATGTGGTGGAGCGCGGCGCCGACGAACCCTTTGAATCCGCCTCCACCATCAAGATCTTTGTGCTGGGCTGCCTGTATGACCGGGCGGAGCAGGGCAAGGCCAGCCTGGACGAGGTGCTGACCTATGAGGACCGGCACTTTGTGGACGGCTCCGGCATGATCCGCTCCTTAGGCCCCGGGGCCAAGCTGCGGGCCGGCGATGTGGCCACCCTCATGATCATCTGCAGCGACAACATCGCCACCAACATGCTCATCGACTACCTGGGTCTGGACACCATCAACGCCTTCATCCGTTCCATCGGCTGTGGGGCCACCACCCTCCACCGCCGTCTGGCCTCGGACAACTGGGGCGAGCCCCTGGGCACCATCACCCCCCGGGACATGGGCCGTTTCTTTGCCCTGCTGGCCAGGGGCGAGCTGGTCAGCCCCGCTGCCAGTGCGGCCATGCGCGCCATCCTGCGCCAGCAGCACTACAACGCCATGCTCACCGGCAACCTGCCCCCCTACTACACCGACGCCGAGGAATCCGGTGCCGATCCGGACCTGATCTACACCGCCAGCAAGAGCGGCAGCATGGATGCCTGCCGCAACGACGGCGGCCTGGTCCACACCCCCTACGGCGACTATGTGGTGGTGCTCATGTGCAAGGATTTTGCCAACAAGCTGGAAGTGAACGACCATCCCGCCTTTTTGTACGGCGCACGCGTGAGCCGCCTGCTGTTCGACCAGTATCTGGCGCTGGAAGGCAGCTTTTCCCTGACCTGACCCGGAGGTGCCTGCCATGACGATCCTGAATTTTGTGTACTGTGTGCTGGGTGCGGTGTTCATCGTGCTGGGCGCTGCCTGCCTGTGGGAAAAATACCGGGTGGTCCGCGGCGGTATGTGCCTGCCCGCCCGGGTGCTGGAATGCCGCCGGGTGGGCTCCTCCCGCCGCAAACGGGGCGGGGGATACTGCTATGTGGTGGAGTTCACCTCCCCCGACGGCATCCGCCATGTGGCCCCCACCAACGACTCCTTCTGGGCTGACCGCCCCAACAGCGTGGGTACGGTGGTGGAGATCTGGTACAACCCCGCCACCCCCGAAGTGGTGGAGCGCCGCAGCCTGGAAGCGGAGCTGCTGGGCGCCCTGTTCATCGCCATGGGCTTTGCGGTGATTTTCTGGCTGGGGCTGCGCTGATTTTTTTGTGAGAGAACAACAAATGGTTGTAACGGGCGGCTCCCTGTGGTATACTGAACCCATCAAACAAGAGGAGATAGAACACATATGGAACCGCTGATTTATCTGCTGCTGGTGCTGGCCCTGGTGGGGGACGTCCTGCTGGCCGCCGTACTGGTGCTGACCCTGCGCCGCAGCCGGGAGGAGGGGGATGACGGGCAGCTGGCCCGTACCCTGCAAAAGGTCATCGAATCCGAGACCGACCTGCTGGCCGACCAGCTGCGCGCCACCCAGGCCGAGACCGCCCGCTCCACCCAGGCATCGGTGCGGGATCTGGGCACCATTCTGGCCGAAAGCCAGCGCCAGAGCAGTGCCGCTGCCACCGCACGGCTGGAAGCCATCGACAAGGCGGGGGCTGCCCGCCAGAAAGCCGCCGGCGACGCCACCGCCGCCCAGCTGGCCCTGCTGGAAAACCGGCTCAAAGGCCTGGAAGACTCCAACGCCGCCCGTCTGGACGGCATGCGGGGGGCCCTGGTCCAGGGGCTGAACACCATCCGGGCGGACAACAACCGCAAGCTGGATGAGATCCGGGGCACGGTGGACGAGAAGCTGCAGGACACCCTGCAGAAGCGGATCTCCGAATCCTTCCGCACCGTCAGCGCCCAGCTGGAACAGGTGTACAAAGGCCTGGGCGAGATGCAGACCCTGGCCGCCGATGTGGGCGGCCTGAAACGGGTGCTCTCCGGCGTCAAGACCCGGGGCATGCTGGGCGAAGTGCAGCTGGGGGCCATCCTGCAGGAGATTTTGGCGCCCGGTCAGTATGCGGAAAATGTGGCCACCGTCCCGGGCAGCGCCAACCGGGTGGAATTCGCGGTGAAGCTGCCGGGGCAGGGGGGCACCGTCTGGATGCCCATCGACGCCAAGTTCCCCGGGGACAGCTACGCCAAGCTGGTGCAGGCCCGGGATTCCGGGGATGCCGCTGCCGTGGCCGCTGCCCGCAGGCAGCTGGACACGGTGCTGCGCCAGGAAGCCAAGGACATCCACGACAAGTACATCGAGGTGCCCTACACCACCGCTTTCGGCGTCCTCTTCCTGCCCTTTGAGGGGCTGTATGCGGAGGTGGTCTCCTCCGGCATGACCGAGAACTTGCAGCGGGAATTCCAGATCAGCGTGGCGGGCCCCTCCACCATGGCGGCCCTGCTCAACGCCCTGCAGATGGGATTCCGCACCCTGGCCATCCAGAAACGCTCCGGCGAGGTATGGCAGGTGCTGGCAGCGGTCAAGACTGAATTTGAAAAGTTCGGTACCGGTCTGCAGGCCATGCAGCGGCACCTGAACCAGACCGGCAGCGATCTGGAAGAACTCATCGGCACCCGCAGCCGGGCCATCACCCGCAAGCTGGAATCGGTGCAGCAGCTGGAACCCACCGAGGCCGCCGACCTGCTGGGGCTGGATGTGGACCCCGCCCCCGGTGCGGCACCCCGCCTGCGCCGCCGGGACAGCGATTCCTGATCCTGCCGGACCGGAAACAATCCCGGCCTCTGCCGGGAAAACAAAGGAGGCAATCTGCCATGAAACATCTGCAATGGGACCGTCTGGTCATGCCTGTGGCCGGGGTGGTGCTGGGTCTTTTCCTGGTGGCCCGTCCCTGGAACGCCACCGCCGCTCTGTGCAGCTTTATCGGCTGGCTGGTCCTGCTGGCCGGCATCTGCGGCATCGTCAATGCCCTGGCCTTCCAGCGCGCCACCTTCATCTCCAGCCCGCTGCTGCCCATCAGTGTGGGCGCGGCGGTCATCGGCTTTTTCTTCATCCTCAGCCCCGGCATGCTGGTCAGCCTGGTGGGCACCATCGTCTGTGTCTTTCTGCTGGTCACCGGCATGAGCAACATCCAGGCCGCCATGGCCCGCCGTGCCTGGGGGGACCGGGCCTGGTGGGTACCCCTGGCTGTGGGCATCGTCTGCGTGCTGCTGGGCCTGTATGCCCTGTTTGCGCCGGGGGCCTCCGCCGCCATGGTCATGCGGCTGGTGGGAATCATGATCCTGTGCTCCAGCGCGGTGAACCTGTTTGCGGTGCTGACCTGGCACGACTGAATCCCCGGAAAAAACTTTGCACAGCGGTTTAATTTTTGACATCCCGCAAAAATATGCTACAATAAAAAGAAACAAACGGTGGACCTTTTGCAGTCTGCACGGTTGCGCCGAGAAATGAGGCTTGCTGTTATGATCCGCATCCTGACCGACTCCGCCGCTGACCTGACCCCCGCCGACGCCAACCGTCCCGGGGTGACCATTGTACCCCTGCACGTGCTCTTTGCCGACGGTGAAACCATCCTGGACGGGGTGGACATGACCGGCGACGAATATTACGCCCGCCTGAGTGCGGAGGCCAAGCTGCCCCGCACCAGCCAGCCTTCCCCGGACACCTTCATCCAGTTCTTTGAGGAGGCCGCCGCCGCGGGGGATGAGGTACTGGCGGTGCTCATCTCCTCCAATCTGTCCGGCACCTACCAGTGCGCCCGTCTGGCCGCCGAAACCTGCGAGTTCGAGAACGTCCGCTTTGTGGATTCCCGCACCGCGTCTCAGGGCGAAGCCATCCTCATCCGGGAGGCCCTGCGCCTGCGGGAGGAGGGCAAGACCCTGGATGAGATCGCCGATGCCCTGGAGGAACTCAAGGGCCGCATCCGCATCCTGGGCATCGTGGACAGCCTGAAACACCTGCACAAGGGCGGCCGTCTGCCCGCTGCCGTGGCCCTGGTGGGCGGCGCACTGGGCATCAAGCCGGTGCTGTCGGTCATTGACGGCGAGATCAAGCTGGCCGATACCGCCCGGGGCCGTCCCGGCGCCATGGTGGCCCTGTTCAAGCAGATCGACAAGCTGGGCGGGGTGGATGCGCGCTACGGCTATGTGCTGCTTTATTCCGACCAGAAGACCATCACCGCTCCCATCCATCGCTATATGCACGAGAACCTGCACCTGTCCGGCGGCCGTGTGGCCCGCCTGGGTGCTGCCATCGGCACCCACATCGGACCGGGCTGTGCCGCCCTGGTCTTTGTGGCCAAGGAAGCCGACGCCGAATAAGTTCCCATAAAAAAGCAGCGCCGCCCCGGCATCACCGGGACGGCGCTTTTTCTTTGGGCGGGCCGGACTGTTCAGCCCTGCACAAGGCCCTGCTCTTCCTCCATCCGCTTCTGCAGCAGTTCCTCATATACGGCAGGGTCCACCGGCAGACGGACCTTGCGCTCCTGCCAGGCCGAAACATAGGCCGCGTTGGTCAGTTCCACCGTCCGCAGGCCATCCTCCCCGTCGGCGATCAGGGGGACGCCCCTGCGCAGATGGTCACAGAAATTCTGCAGGATCGTCTGGTATACTTCCGGGTTGGCCTGTACCGGGATCTCCCGGCTGTGATGGGCCAGTTTCCCGTATATCTCCCGGTTGACGGCGGCGTATTCAGTGGTGGTCATCTCATTTTCATCCAGGAAGAGGCGGGCGGTGTCCTCCACGCACAGCCGTCCCTTTTCTCCCCAGATCTCCAGCCGGTTCACCCCCGGATTTTCCCCGGTGGAACTGATATAGGTGCCGTGCAGGCCGCTGTCATAGTACAGCTGCATGTCCACCGCGTCATCCACCGTGATGGGCGCATACCGCCCGAAGGACAGGTCGGCGTACACCCCGTCCGGTGCCCCCAGCAGCCACTGCCAGATATCCAGATAATGCTGGCTCTGGTTGATCAGCAGACCGCCGCGCTCTCCCAGCCAGCTGCTGCGCCAGGGCGAAGACTGGTGGTACGCCGGGGTGCGGAACCAGGTGTTGCACACCCAGACCGCCCGCACGGGGGTCCCCACGGCGCCGGCCTGCAGCAGCTCCCGCGCCTTGCCGAAAGCCGCGTTGGCCCGGGTGTTGAACATCATCCCGAAGCTGACCCCCGCCGTGCGGGCCTGGTCCACCAGCGCCCGCACATCCCGGGCGTATACGCCGGCGGGCTTGTCCAGCAGGATGTGCTTGCCGGCCGCCACCATCCGGCGTGCGATCTGCACATGGCTGGTGTGGGGCGTCACGATGAGGGCGGCATCAAAATCCCCGGCGTGGGCCAGGGGGTCCTCCACATCCCGGTAGATGGCCACCCCCGGGTATTCCTCCCGCAGAAGCTGCTGCCCGGGGGCGTTGCGGCAGCATACGCCGGCGAGCACCATGCCCTCCACTTCCTTGTCCCGCAGCATGGCGGCGTACTTGCGCCCCATGCCGCCAAACCCGATCAGAACCATCCTTACCTGCTGCATGGCAAAACCTCCCTGCACGGCCCCGGGCCGCGTTTTTCCCCATTATACCATGGGCCTGTAAAGAAGGCAAAACAAAAGAAAAACGTGCAAATATTGTCATAAAACGAAAAAAACACACAAAAAATCCCTTGGGCTGTAACATCTTCGATACATGAATCGTTATATAGTATAAGCGGGGTTTTCCTTGCGGCAGAGAAACTCCGCCCGGATTTGCGGGGGAAGATTGCGGAATATCTATGTAAAGAGGCTGTTGAAGTATGGCAACGATCCTGATTGTTGAAAACGAACACGCCATCGCACAGCGCATGGCGGTGAATCTGCACCTGGTCGGACATAACTGTGACCAGGCTGAAACGGCACAGCAGGCGGCGGAACTGGACCGCCGCAAGGTATACGATCTGGTGATCCTGGACCTGGATGCTCCCGGTTCCGGCGGTTTTGAAGGCGTGCATGCCTGGGAAAACGGCCATCCCGCACTGGTGCTGGCGTCCCAGTCCCGTCTGTCCTCCTGCCCGGAGGCGCTGCGCGCCCTGTGTCTGGCCAAGCCCTTTGAGGTCATGGAACTGGTGGGGGCCGTGCAGCATACCCTGGGTGCCGGGGCGGCGTCCGGGCAGGAGTTCCACTTCCATGACATCGAGGTGGACATGGCCGGCCGTCAGGTGCTGCGGGGCGGGCATACCGTGTCCCTGACCCCCCAGGAATACTCCCTGCTGGAAACCCTGGTGCTCAACCGCAACCTGGCCCTCAGCCGGACCAAGCTGCTGGAGATCGCCTGGGGCTACGGCTACCAGGGCGCCACCCGCACGGTGGATGTCCATATCCAGCGCCTGCGCCGCAAGCTGGGCCTGGAAAAGGAGATCCAGACCGTGTACAAGATCGGCTACCGCCTGAACACCCGGGAGGAAGTCGGGGCTGTTTGACGCGCCTTCGCAGGAAATGAGAGCATGCCTGTTCCGGTTCTTTTGCCGGGGCGGGCTTTTTTCGTGCAAAAACTGCCAAAAAAGCAAAGGGGGACCCGGAGCCTTTTGCACGAACTGCTGAAAATAGAAGGATGTAATATTTATTCATTGACAATGAATAAATACAAATCTATACTAAAGGGTATCCCGGCGGCGCATGTCCGCCGGTTCAAGAGGGAAAAGAACAGAACATTGTACAAAAAGAGGGTTATTACATGAAAAAGCTTCTTTCCGTTTTGCTGGCCGCCGGCATGGTGTTCAGCGTGACCGCCTGCGGCGCTTCCTCTGAGAGCACCGCTTCCACCGAGACCAACACTGCCGAGGCCGCCAGCGCTGAGACTGCTTCCACCGAGACCGCTTCCGGCGAGTTCACCACCGTCACCGACGGCGTGCTGACCATGTCCACCAACGCCGCCTTCCCCCCGTACGAGATGACCACCGACAGCGGTGACTTCGAGGGCATCGATGTGGAGATCGCCGGCGCCATCGCCGACAAGCTGGGCCTGGAGCTCCAGGTCGACGATATGGACTTTGACGCGGCGCTGCTGGCTGTGCAGCAGGGCAAGAGCGACATGGTCATGGCCGGCGTTACCGTCACCGACGAGCGCAAGGCTGTCATGAACTTCACCGACTCTTACGCCAACGGCATCCAGTCCGTCATCGTGCTGGAAGATTCCGACATCGCCTCCATCGATGACATGCAGGGCAAGCTCATCGGCACCCAGGCCGGCACCACCGGTTACATCTACTGCTCCGACACCCCGGAAAACGGCGGTTTCGGTGAGGACAACGTCATCGCCTACGACAACGGCATCACCGCTGTGCAGGCTCTGATGAACGGCCAGGTGGACTGCGTGGTCATCGACAACGCTCCTGCGCAGGAGTTCGTCAAGGCCAACCCCGGTCTGAAGATCCTGGACACCGAGTACGCCAATGAGGACTACGCCATCGGCGTCAACAAGGACAACACCGCTCTGCTGGATGCCATCAACGGCGCCCTGGCCGAACTGAAGGCTGACGGCACTGTGGACTCCATCGTTGCCAAGTACATCAACACCGACAGCGGCGACGCTGCCAGCAGCACGGCTGAATAAGCACACAACGGCGTGAACAGCGCCGCGTGGCGGCCCCGGAAGGGCCGCCTCTTTTGTGGTTTTACACATTCCGACGAAAGGCGGCTCCTTCATGGCATACCTGACCCAACAATTTGAAATCCTGTCGGCTCTGGCCGATAACGGCGGGGATCTGACTGCCTGGCAGGACGGATTCCTCAAGTTCTACCGGGCGTTCCTGGCCAATGACCGCTGGCTGCAGTACATCGAGGGCGTGGGCACCACCCTGGTGGTCACGGCGGTGGCCCTGGCCATCGGCGTGATCCTGGGCGGCACTGTGGCCCTGGTGCGTGTGGCCCACGACCAGCAGCGCCCCCACCACCGCAACGCGCTCCTGGGCTTTGTGAACGGCGCGTTCAAGGTCTATGTCACCGTCATCCGCGGTACCCCCATGATGGTGCAGCTGCTGATCATGGGCATGGTCATCTTTGCCTCCAGCCGCAACTTCACCATGGTGGGCGCCCTGACCCTGGGCATCAACTCCGGCGCCTATGTGTCCGAGATCATCCGCGGCGGCCTGATGGCCGTGGACCCCGGCCAGATGGAAGCCGGCCGCAGCCTGGGCCTGAATTACATCACCACCATGGTCAAGATCATCATTCCCCAGGCCATCCGCTCCATCCTGCCGGCCCTGGGCAATGAGTTCATCGTCCTGCTCAAGGATACCTCCCTGATCACCGTTATCGGCGGCAAGGAACTGCTGTATGCGGCCCAGGGCATTTACAGCCGCACCTATGAGTGCATGTACCCGCTGCTGGGCATCGCCGTCATCTATCTGGTGCTGGTCATGATCTTTACCTGGCTGCTGGGCAAGTTTGAAAGGAGGCTGGCGCAGAGTGATCGTCGTTAAGGGACTGAAGAAAAGCTACAATGGTCTGCAGGTCCTGAAGGGTGTGGACCTGACCATTAACAAGGGCGACGTGGTGGTGCTGGTCGGGCCTTCCGGCTGCGGCAAGTCCACCTTCCTGCGCTGCCTGAACCGGCTGGAAGAGCCGGACGAGGGCACCGTCACCCTGGACGGCCAGGAAGTCACCGAGAAGGGCATCGACGCCATGCGCGCCAAGATGGGCATGGTGTTCCAGCACTTCAACCTCTTCCCCCACCTGACAGTGAAGAAGAACATCACCCTGGCCCCGGTGCACCTGGGCCTGATGGACCAGGCCACCGCCGACGCCAAGGCCATGGAACTGCTGGAACGCATCGGTCTGGCGGACAAGGCCGATACCTACCCCAACATGCTTTCCGGCGGCCAGAAACAGCGCATTGCCATTGTGCGTGCCCTGGCCATGAACCCGGAAGTGCTGCTCTTTGACGAGCCTACCAGCGCCCTGGACCCCGAAATGGTGGGCGAGGTGCTGGAACTCATGAAGGAGCTGGCCAAGGGCGGCATGACCATGGTGGTGGTCACCCATGAGATGGGCTTTGCCCGGGAGGTGGCCAACCGGGTCATCTTCATCGACGAGGGCGTGGTCAAGGTGGACAAGCCCCCGCAGGAATTTTTCAGCCGTATCGAGAACGAGCGTCTCAAGGCCTTTTTGTCCAAGGTCCTGTGACGCTGTGGGCGGTCCCGCCGGTCGGCGGGGCTGTTTTTTTGTTGTGCGGCGTCCAGGCCCGTTTACAAAAAGGGGCGGGGCGTCTACAATAAAGACAAAACCGTCCCGATGTAAGGAGGAACCCGTTATGCCGCTGCAGATCGTCCGGAACGACATCACCAGGATGAAGGTGGATGCCATTGTCAACGCCGCCAACACCTCCCTGTTGGGCGGAGGCGGGGTGGATGGCTGCATCCACCGGGCCGCCGGACCGGGGCTGCTGGCCGAATGCCGCACCCTGGGCGGCTGCAGGACCGGCGACGCCAAGATCACCGGGGGATATGCGCTGCCCTGCCGGTACGTCATTCACACGGTGGGGCCGGTATGGCGGGGCGGCACCCACGGGGAACGGGAACTTCTGGCCTCCTGCTACCGCACCTCCCTGGAACTGGCCGCCGCACACAACTGTGAAACGGTGGCCTTTCCCCTGATCTCCTCGGGGGTGTACGGCTATCCCAAGGTCCAGGCCCTGCAGGTGGCGGTGGACACCATCCGGGACTTCCTGGCCGACCGGGAAATGACCGTCTACATGGTCCTGTTCGACCGGGACTCCACCACCATCGGCCAGCAGCTCTTCACGGATCTCCGCTCCTATATTGATGACCGGTACGAGGATGTGTACGCCACCTCCTACGCCGAGCACACCCGCCATCTCCAGGCGCTTCTGGAGGATATGGCGCAGGCCGCACCGTCCATCGACGCGCCGCCCTGCGCGGCCATGTCCGCCTCCCTGGAAGAGGCCCTGGACGGCCTGGATGAAAGCTTTTCCCAGATGCTGCTGCGCAAGATCGACGAGAAGGGCATGACCGATGTGCAGTGCTATAAAAAGGCCAACATCAGCCGCAAGCTGTTTTCCAAGATCCGCAGCCACAAGCTGTACCGGCCCAGCAAGGCCACGGCGCTGGCTTTTGCCATTGCCCTGGAACTGTCTTTGCAGGAGACCCGGGAACTGCTGATGAAAGCGGGGTTTGCCCTGTCCCGCAGCAGCAAGGCGGATATCATTGTGGAATATTTCATCGAACACGGCAACTATGATATCTTTGCCATCAACGAGGCCCTGTTCGCCTTTGACCAGAACCTGCTGGGCGGCTGAATGTCGCCTGACGGGCGACCGCTTTTTCTCCGTGATCCGGTATGATGGATGCACAAGGACAGGCAATCCAACCCATTCACACCAGAACGGAGGAAAATCCCATGCAAGAAAATCTGACCGAACTCGTGTTCATTCTGGACCGCAGCGGTTCCATGAGCGGCCTGGAAGCCGATACCATCGGCGGCTTCAACTCCATGATCGAAAAGCAGAAGAAGGAGCCGGGGGAAGTGCTGGTCTCCACCGTCCTCTTCGACAATGTCAGCCAGGTCATTCATGACCGGGTGGACCTGCGGGAGATCCGGCCCATGACCGAGCGGGACTACACCGTCCGGGGGTGCACCGCCCTGCTGGATGCCATCGGCGGTGCCATCCACCACATTTCCAATGTGCACAAATACATCCGGACGGAGGACGTGCCGGCGCACACCCTGTTCGTCATCACCACCGACGGCATGGAAAACGCCAGCCGCCGCTACAGCGCTCCGGAAGTGCGCAGCATGATCGAACGCCAGCAGAAGGTGTACGGCTGGGAGTTCCTGTTCCTGGGCGCCAACATCGACGCGGTGGGGACGGCCCGGCGGTTCGGCATCGGCGCGGACCATGCGGTGAATTACCACGCCGACTCCGCCGGCACCCGCCTGAACTACGACGTGCTCAGCGATGCGGTCAGCGCGGTGCGCTGCGACTGCCCGCTGGATGCCGGCTGGAAGATGCGGATCGATGAGGATTACCAGAAACGGGAGCAGCGCGGCAGGCGCTGAGCACCTTACGGGAAGGCCGGGGCTTGTGCCCCGGCTTTTCCTTTGGGGAACAAGACACTTTACATGGTGTGTCCGGGTATTGTATCATAGAAACCGGAACAAGGGGGAATGGGAAAATGCCCGAGATCGAGTATAACGGACAGGCCCCGCAGGCGGCAGCAGCCGCCTTTGTGGCGCCCACGGCGGTGCTGGCGGGGGATGTGACCCTGGAAGAAGGCAGCAGTGTCTGGTACGGAGCGGTGCTCCGGGCGGACACCGGCCGCATCCGGGTGGGAAAGGACTCCAACGTGCAGGACAACGCCGTGCTGCACACCGGCCCGGACCTGGATGTGGTCATCGGGGACCGGGTGAGCATCGGCCACAGCGCCGTGGTCCACGGCTGTACCGTGGGGGACGACTGCCTCATCGGCATGCACGCCACCGTGCTCAACGGGGCGGTGCTGGGGCAGGGCAGCCTGATTGCCGCGGGCGCCCTGGTCACCGAAAACACCGTCATTCCGCCCCACAGTCTGGTCATGGGGGTCCCCGGCAAGGTGCGGGGGACCGTCACGCCGGAAAAGGCGGCGGAACTGATCCATAATGTGCGGGAATACTGTGATCTGGCCGGGGCCCATGCCCGGGCCTGCGGAAAAGGGAAAGAGGGAAAGGAAGAGTAAGATGGCAGTGAAGATGATCTGCAGCGACCTGGACGGCACACTGCTGCCCTACGGGCAGAGCGCCATCAGCGGCGAGATCTGTGAGGAGATCCGGGAACTGGCCGGCCGCGGCATCCTGTTCTGTCCGGCCAGCGGCCGGCAGTACACCAGCCTGCGCAAGCTTTTTGCCCCGGTGGCGGAACACTGTGTGTTCCTGTGCGAAAACGGGGGCATCGTCTTTCAGGAAGGCAAGGCCATCGCCAAGACCCCCATGCCCCGGGACCTGGCCGAAGCCATCGCCTGGGATATGTGGAACAACTCCGACGGCCGGGGGGAGGTCATGCTCTCGGGGGAGAACATGAGCTACCTCATGGAGCGGGGCATCGGCATGCACCACCGCATCCATGAGATCGGCAACAACCACACCGTCATCACCGACCCGGCCCAGATCCCGGAGGAGATCATCAAGGTCAGCGTCTACCTGCCCGACGGGGTGGGGGCCTACGCCGACCGGTTCGTGCCCAAATGGAAGCAGGCCAACGCCGCGGTGGCGGGGCCTTACTGGATCGACACCACCCTGGCCAACAAGGGAATAGGGGTGCAGAGCCTGTGCGATGCCCTGGGCTTTTCTCCCGCGGAGGTCATGGCTTTCGGGGACAACTACAACGATGTGGCCATGCTGGACCTGGTGGGACACCCCTATATCATGGAGACGGCCGCCGCCGAACTGCGGGGGCGCTACGCCGACCACACCCCCCGGCCGGAGGAGACGATCCGTCGCTTGCTGCAAAGCCTATGATCAATTTGAACAAATCACCGTTTATAAATTTGTTCAAAAAAGTTATGGAAAAGTTATGGGCAAATTTTGAATAAACGGGTATCATATGTACAGAAACAAGGTTGTTACTCACCTCCGAGGCATTACTTGTACACAGCGACCCATGGAATTGAATGTGTCGGCTGGCGTATATGCCTTTGAGGTTATTTTTTTGTCAAAAAAGCTTGCAGCCAACATTCTGACCAGGTGGGATCGCATGGAAATCATCAAAAAGATCAACAACAACAGCGCCCTGGCCCGGGATGCCAAGGGCCACGAAGTGGTTGTGTTCGGCAAGGGGATCGGGTTTCCGCCCACCCCCTATGAGCTGGAAGATCTGAGCAAGATCCAGCGTACCTTCTACTATGTGGATGACAAATACTATGCGCTGCTGCAGGAGGTTCCGGAAGAAATTTTCCTGGCTGCCGACGACATTGCGGAGGACGCCAACGAGGAACTGAACTGCGACCTCAATCCCAATCTGGCCTTCATTCTGGCCGACCATCTGAACTTTGCCATCGAGCGCACCCGCGCGGGCATGACCCTGCGCACGCCGCTTGCCTACGATATCCGCCACCTGTACCCCAATGAGTACAAGCTGGGACGCAGTGCCCTGCACATGCTGCGGGACCGCCTGAAGGTGGAGCTTCCGGAGCAGGAAGCCGTCAGCATTGCCTTGCACATCATCAACGCCGAAGCCGAAAACAGCGATATGCACGCCACCATGCAGAGCGCGCAGATCATCACCGAGCTCACCGAGATCGTGGAACAGGCATTCGGCATCACCCTGGACCGGGACAGCTTCAACTATTCCCGCTTCGCCATGCACCTGCGGTATCTGGTGCAGCGGATGATGCAGGGCAGCCCCCTTCCCGCCGATGCCGGCAGCCGGGACCTGTTTCTGGCCGTGCGGCGCCAGTACCCCGAAATCTACACCTGCACCCGGCAGGTCTCCCGCTACCTCAAGGACCGCTACGGCTGGACCTGTACCGAGGAAGAGGAACTGTACCTGACCATGCACATCCACCGCGTCAAGTCGGAGCAGCAGCCCGACAAGGACGCCGAATAAAGTTTCCAGGACAATTCTAGGATCGTTACCCGTACTCAGCTTGCGGGGCGTCACCCAAAACACTGTCCCGCAGCCGTATGACCCCTGTGGCCGTACTGCCGGTGCGGAAATTGTGTTTTGGGTCCTTTTTTTTGCCGGAACCTGTCTTGTTTTCCCGTTGGTATGTCTACGCCCGGCGCGCGAGGGCGGTGCATATACATTTTCCGCGGTAACGCGGCATCCCCGTATGATTGCTTTGAGAGGTGATCTGCTATGGAGCCGAACCGGACCCCGGGCCATCTGCCCGCGGAATTCCTTCCGCCTTTGGGCGGTGCGGCCAACATTGCGGACGCCTCCCGCCGGGGCAGCCGCCTTTCGGTCTCCGTCAAGGACCAGAGCCTGACGGACCCCCACGCTCTGGCAGCATTGCCGGGTGTGGCGGGCTGCACGGTACGAAACGGCCGTGTGCGGATCGAACTGACCGAAGAGTCTCACCAAACAGTAAAGGAGAATCGTCTTATGCCCAGAAAATACGATGGTCTCGCCCGCATTATCATCCAGAACGTGGGCGGCAAATCCAACATCAACAGTGTGGCCCACTGCATCACCCGCCTGCGCTTCAAGCTGAAGGATGAATCCAAGGCCAACAAGGAAGTCCTGGAAGCCACCGACGGCGTCATCAAGGTCATGCAGTCCGGCGGCCAGTATCAGGTCGTTATCGGCAACAACGTCACCGACGTGTACGACGCCGTGCTGGAAGTGGGTCACTTCCAGGGCGCCGGCACCGTGGACGAGGACGGCAACGCCACCGATGACGGCGATGCCGACGGCGGCAAGAAGAGCCCCGTGAGCATCCTCATTGATATGATCTCCGGCGTCATCCAGCCCACCCTGGGTGTGCTGGCCGCTACCGGCATCATCAAGGGCCTGCTGGCTCTGTTCTCCTTCCTGGGCATCCTGCCCGAGACCAGCGGCACCTACCAGGTGCTGTACGCCGTGGACGACGGCTTCTTCTACTTCCTGCCCATCATCCTGGGCTACACCGCCGCCAAGAAGTTCAAGATGAACGAATTCATCGGCATGGCCATCGGCATCGCCCTGTGCTATCCCAACATGGTCAACATCACCAGCGGCGAGGTGCTGGGTTCCCTGTTCACCGGCACTGCCTTCGAGATGAGCTACTACACCACCTTCCTGGGCATCCCGGTCATCATGCCCGCTTCCGGCTACACCAGCTCGGTCGTGCCCATCATCATCGCCTGCGGCGTGGGCGCCATGCTGGAAAAATGGCTGCGTAAGGTCATTCCCGACGTCATCAAGCTCTTCGTCGTGCCCTTCATCACCCTGGTCGTCATGGTCCCCCTGAGCTACCTGGTCATCGGCCCCGTCGCCACCGTCCTGTGCAACCTGCTCACCGCCATCTTCAGCGCCATCTACGGCATCCCCGTGGTGGGCGGCCTCATCGCCGGCGTTCTCATCGGTGCCTTCTGGCAGGTCCTGGTCATCTTCGGCCTGCACTGGGGCCTGGTTCCTCTGGCGCTCATCAACTACTCCAACCTGGGCTATGACTTCATCCTCAGCCCCTACTTCTGCGTCTCCTTCGCCCAGACCTTCGTTGTTCTGGCCATGCTGCTCAAGACCCGTGACGACAAGATGAAGAAGGTCGCTCTGCCCGCCTTCATCTCCGGCATCTTCGGCGTCACTGAACCCGCCATCTACGGCGTCACCCTGCCCAAGAAGAAGCCCTTCGTCTACTCCTGCATCGGCGGTGCCGTGGGCGGCGCCTTCATCGGCTTCATGGGCACCCGCAGCTTCACCATGGGCGGCCTGGGCCTGTTCGGCCTGCCCAGCTACATCGACACCATCGGTGACACCGGCATCCAGAACCTGATCTATGTGCTCATCGGCACCGTGATCGCCTCTGTGATCGGCTTTGTGCTCACCTGGGTCCTGTACAAGGATGAACCCGCCAAGAAGTAAGCAATTTTCCTGAACCTGTTCTGACCGCGGAGCCGCCGGAAAGCGGCGGCTCCTTTGTGCGGTCCGGCAAATAATCCACCGAAATCGGGAGGTATTCTGTTATGGCTTCGGTTTTTCGCAAAGATTTCCTGTGGGGCGGTGCCTGTGCCGCCAACCAGTTCGAAGGCGCCTGGGATGTGGACGGCAAGGGCCCCAGCATCCCCGATATGTGCACCAACGGCACCCACACCACCCCCAAACTGCTGACCCCCACCATTGAACCGGACAAGTTCTACCCCAGCCATGAGGCCATCGACTTCTATCATCACTACGAGGAGGACATCGCCCTCTTTGCCGAGATGGGCTTCAAGACCTTCCGTACATCCATCAACTGGACCCGCATCTTCCCCACCGGGGAGGAGACCGAGCCCAACGAGGCCGGTCTGGCCTTCTATGACCGCGTTTTCGACTGCTGCAAGAAGCACGGCATCGAACCCCTGGTCACCATCAGCCACTATGAGCTGCCCTACGCCCTGGTGGAAAAGTACAACGGCTGGGCGGACCGCAAGCTGGTGGACTTTTTCATGAACTACTGCAAGGCCATCTTTGCCCGGTACCAGGGCAAGGTCAAGTACTGGCTGACCTTCAACGAGATCAACGCCGGCATGATGCCCTTCGGCGGCGTGCTCTCCCTGGGCACCTGCCAGGGCTACCGCGGCCCCGCCGTGGCCATGCCCGACGACCCCCAGACCCGCCTGCAGGCCCTGCACCATCAGTTCATCGCCAGCGCCCTGGCCGTGAAGTACGCCCATGACAACTACCCCGAATACAAGATGGGCAACATGGACTGCTTCATCACCAGCTATCCCTACACCTGCGACCCGGCGGACATCCTGGCCAACCAGCAGGCCATGCGCAAGACCAACTGGTACTGCTCCGACGTGCAGGTCCGGGGCGAATACCCGGCCTTTGCCAAGCGCCTGTGGGAGGACCTGGGCGTGACCATCCACATGGAACCCGGCGATGCCGAGATCCTGAAGGAAGGCACCGTGGACTTCTACACCTTCAGCTACTACATGTCCAACTGCATCACCACCCACAAGGATGCCGCCAGGACCGACGGCAACGTGGCCCAGGGCTTCAAGAACCCCTACCTGCAGGCCTCCGAGTGGGGCTGGCAGATCGACCCCCAGGGCCTGCGCTACAGCCTGAACGAGATCTATGACCGCTACCGCATCCCCCTGATGGTGGTGGAAAACGGTCTGGGCGCCCGGGATACCCTGGAAGCCGACGGCACGGTTCACGACAGCTACCGCATCGACTACCTGCGCCAGCACATCGAGCAGATGGCCGAGGCCGTCAAGGACGGCGTGGACCTGATGGGCTACACCCCCTGGGGCTGCATCGACCTGGTCTCCGCTTCCACCGGTGAGATGGCCAAGCGCTACGGCTTCATCTACGTCAACAAGTACGATGACGGCACCGGCGACTACAGCCGCCTGCGCAAGGATTCCTTCTACTGGTACAAGAAGGTCATCGCCACCAACGGTGAGGACCTGACCTGATCCGACATTCTCCGCTTCATCATAAAAGCACGGGGCGCACCGGGCCGTGGGCCCGATGCGCCCCGCTGTTTTTTCATCAAAGGAAAGGAACACCGCTGATGTCCAAGATCATTTTTCTGGATGTGGACGGCACCTTGGTGGATTACCAGAACCGTCTGCCGGACTCCGCCGCCCTGGCCGTGCGCAAGGCGCGGGCCAACGGCCACCGGGTCTACCTGTGCACCGGCCGCAGCAGGGCCGAGATCTATCCCAACCTGTGGGAGCTGGGGATCAACGGCCTGCTGGGCGGCAACGGCAGCTATGTGGAGGACGACGGACAGGTCATCATGCACCAGCTGCTCAGCCTGGACCAGTGCCGCCGGGTGGTGGACTGGCTCCACGCCCGGGGCCTGGAATTCTACCTGGAAAGCAACAACGGCCTGTTTGCCAGCGAACGCTTTGAGGAGGTGGCCCTGCCCACCCTGCTGGAATATATCCGCCGCAAGGGCAAGGATGTGGAAGGGCTGACGGTGCGGGAGATCTTTCCCGACCTGCAGTTCGGCCTGCAGGGGGAACAGCTCTACCGGGACGACGTGAACAAGATCAGCTTCATTCTCCACAGCTATCAGGACCACCTGGACTCGGTGCGGGACTTCCCGGACCTGCAGCCCGGGACCTGGGGCGGCAGGGGAGAGACCGCCCTTTTCGGGGACCTGGGGGTGAAGAACATCACCAAGGCCCACGCGGTGCAGGTCCTGCTGGACCACCTGGGCGCCGACCGGGCCGACACCATCGGCTTCGGGGATGCCAAAGTGGACCTGCCGCTGCTGGAAGCCTGCGCCGTGGGTGTGGCCATGGGCAACGGCGGGCCGGAGATCCGCGCCGCCGCCGACTTTGTCACCGACGATGTGGAGGAAAACGGCCTGTACAATGCCTTTGTCCGCCTGGGCCTCATCGAAGGCTGAGACGCCGGTAAAGACCGTCTATACGGACAACGGCAGGGCACCGGCGGGGCTTTTTCAGCCGAAATTTTTGTCAAAAATTTCACCAATGTACAAAAAGGACGAAAAAGCGACAGAGTTTGTGCCCGCTTTTGGTTGACGTTGCGGCCCGAACATGCTACTATATTAGTGATACATTGGCACCGGAAACACCGGTGCGTATGGGAGGAAACAAGTATGAAAGAATTCACTTATACCATCCAGGAAGCCGTTGGCATTCACGCTCGTCCCGCCGGCCTGTTGGTCAAGGAAGTCAAGAAATATCAGAGCACTGTCACCATCACCAAGGGCGATAAGTCTGTCAACGCCCTGAAGCTGATGGCCCTGATGGGCATGGGCGTCAAGTGCGGCGATACCGTCACCGTCAAGGTGGAGGGTGCCGACGAGGAGACCGCCGCTCCGGCTCTGGAAGCTTTCTTCAAGGCCAACCTGTAATTTCTGCCAAGACTCCGTCTGCGGCCAGCCACCTGGCTGGCCGCTTTTTTCGTATTTCTATGGATTGAATGAGGTGTAAGCCAATGATCAGTATTCAGGGCAAGGGCGTATCGTCCGGTGTGGGCATCGGTCCGCTGTATTTCTACCATCGCGCCAAGACCGCCATTCCGCGCTACACCGTGGAAGACACCGATGCCGAATGGCATCGTTTCAAGGGCGCCCAGACCGGCGCCATCGAGCAGCTGGGCGAGCTGGCCGAAAAGGCCCGCGCCGAAGCAGGCGACGAGGCCGCTATGTTGTTTGAGACCCACCAGATGATGGTGGAAGATCTGGATTATGAAGAGGCCATCGAGGACCGCATCACCAACGAAAAGATGAACGCCGAGGCCGCCATTGCCGATACCTCCCTGCAGTTTGCCGAGATGTTCGAGGCCATGGACGACAGCTATATGCAGGCCCGCGCCGCTGACGTCAAGGACGTTTCCCGCCGGCTGCTGTCCATCCTGGGCGGTGCCGTGGAGGGTGGTATCGCTTCCGACGTGCCAGTGCTGCTGGCCGCCGACGATCTGGCTCCTTCCGAGACCGTTCAGCTGGACAAGTCCAAGATCCTGGGCTTCATCACCGCCGGCGGCTCCGGTTCCAGCCACACCGCCATTCTGGCCCGCACCATGGGCATCCCCGCCATCGTGGGCGTGGGCGATGCCCTCAAGCCGGAGTATGAAGGCCGCCAGGCCATCATCGATGGTGCCACCGGCAGCGTGGTCATTGATCCCGACGATATGACCCGGGACAAGATGATGAAGAAGCGGGAAGAGCAGCTGCGCCTGCAGCGCCTGCTGGAGACCCTGAAGGGTCAGCCCAACATCACCAAGGACGGCAAGAGCATCCGGGTCTACTGCAACATCGGCAGCCCTGAGGACGTCCACGCCGTGCAGGTCAACGACGGCGGCGGCATTGGTCTGTTCCGCAGCGAATTCCTGTACCTGAACTGCGAGGATTATCCCACCGAGGACCAGCAGTTTGAAGCCTACAAGCAGGTCCTGTCCGATATGGACGGCAAGGAAGTCATCATCCGTACCCTGGATATCGGCGCGGACAAGCAGATCGGCTACTTCAACCTGCCTCATGAGGAAAACCCGGCCATGGGCATGCGCGCTTTGCGCATCTGCCTGACCCGTCCGGAAGTCTTCCACACCCAGCTGCGTGCGCTGTACCGTGCTTCCGCTTTCGGCAAGCTGCGCATCATGTTCCCCATGGTCACCAACGTGTGGGAAGTGCGGGAAGCCAAGCGTCAGTGTGAGGACGTGAAGCGGGAACTGAAGGCCGAGGGCATCCCCTACAGCGAGGACGTGGAGATCGGCATCATGATCGAGACCCCCGCCGCCGTCATGCTCAGCGACCGTCTGGCCAAGGAAGTGGACTTCTTCAGCGTGGGCACCAACGACCTGACCCAGTACACCCTGGCCTGCGACCGTCAGAACAACGACCTGGGCCGTTTCTATGACCCCCATCATCCCGCGGTGCTCCGCATGCTGAAGATGGTGGCCGACAACGCCCACAAGAACGGCATCTGGACCGGCATCTGCGGTGAGCTGGGTGCCGACCTGACCCTGACCGAGACCTTCCTGGCCATCGGCATTGATGAGCTGTCCGTCTCTCCCCGTGCTGTGCTGCCGCTGCGCAACGCCATCCGCATGACCGACACCCGGGAGACCAGCCCCCGCATTCTGGCGGCCCTGGCGGACGAGTATACCAACAACTGAAAAACCGGACCCGCCGGTCCGTAAAACAGCAGGCCGTTCCCCGGCAGGGGAGCGGCCTGTTTTTTATGGTTCGGGTCTGGGGCGCACCCGCAGCTGCAGTTCGGTCACATGGTCGGCGTCGTCCCCGGAAATGTGGATGTCCGCCAGCAGAAATTCCAGCAGCGGCCCCTGGGGCGTATAGCCCTGTCGGCCGGCTTCGGCCAGCAGGAGGGGGACCAGATCGGCGTTCTGGCTGTTGGGGCCCCGGTAGGCCAGACAGAGGTATTCTCCCCGGGGCAGGGTGCTCTCTCCCCGGGGGTGCAGGATGAACACGCCGGTGTACCGCTGGCAGTCTCCCTGTCCGGCAGCGTTCAGGTCCAGATAGGACCCGATGCCGTCGTTGCCCCACACATACAGATGGTCCGGGTCGAACCGCCGCAGCTGCTGGATCAGCGGGTCCATCTCGGCATCGGTGCGGTAGGCCTGGTGCAGGGCATGGCATCGCCGCGCCGGAAACTTCTGCACAAAGCAGGTGTCCAGCGGCAGGCTGTAGGCCCGCTGGCAGCTGTCCATGCGCTGGCATACGGTGCGGCGCAGCGCCTGCAGCCGCCGGATGCGGGCATCCAGCAGTTCCAGTTCGTCGTGAAGCAGCTGGCGGGTGGTGGCGGCGCTGTGGTCCTGCAGGTACGCCCGGATGGTCTCCACCGGCACGTCCAGGGTGCGCAGATCCCGGATCACGTTCAGCCGCCATACATCCTCGATGCTGTAGGCCCGGTACCCGTTTTCGGTGCGCTGGGGCCGCAGCAGGTCCTGCTCCTCGTAATAGCGCAGCAGGTCGGGGCTGACGCCGTACAGGCGGGCCAGCTCGCCGATGCGGTAAAAGCGGGGCATGAAAAGCGCCTCCTTCCTGTGTTCCTTTCATTATAGCAACCGGGGCAGGGGAGCGGCAAGACCTGCCGCCTTGCATGGCCCGGGTACCTCTGTTATAATAAAACGCGATATTGTACAGTACAACGGGAAGGCTCTGCCATGCCCGACCGGCCCGGGAGAAAGTCATGGAATACGATCTGAAAAAGCTGACGCAGGAAGCCCGCGACGCTCTGAACTTTCTGGGAGAAAGTTCCCACGAATACTATTTCTATTACAATTTTCATGACCGAACAGCGGTGTTTTCCCGCAACATGTGGGACCGGTTCGCCCTGCCGCCCTCCCGGGAGGCAACCTGCACCCCCCGCCAGTTGTATGAGATCGTGCACCCGCAGGACCGGCCCATCGTGACCATGCAGTACCGGCGCCTGTCCCGGGGGGAGGACACCACCTACGAAGGCCGCTATCGCCTGCGGGCCCACACGGGGGAATATGTGTGGGTCAGCAGCTGCGGAAAAAGCCAGATCGGGCCGAAAGGCCGCCCGCAGTGGATGATCGGGCGCATTGCCCCCTGTGAATCCGAAGTAGAATCCCGCCCGGATGTATTCGATCTGAACCGCCTGAAACAGGATGCGGAGATCTATCTGGAAGAAAAGACTCCCGCCAGCCTGCTGGTCATCGGGGTGGACAACCTGCGCTCCATCAACCTCAAGCATGGGCGCCGGTACGGGGATTCGGTGCTGGCGCAGCTGCATGCCTCCTTTGAGGAGGCGGTCTATGGCCGGCAGCGCGTCTACCATACGGTGGGGGACTGCTACGCGGCGGTCCTGCCCTACACCGATGAAGCCCAGGCCACCGAGGTCTTCCGCTATGTGCAGAAGCGCATGGCCGACTGCTGCACCCTCTCTGCCGGCTGTGTGCCCCTGCTGACCTACAAGATCCCGGACGCCGAGACCCTGTACCAGTACGCAGAGGTGACGCTGGCTGCCGCCAAGCGGCAGGGGCGGGACAAGATCGTGTTCTTCTCGGCGGAAGATTACGAAAAGGAACTCAGCGTCCTGGAACTGAAAGACGAGCTCAGACGCAGTGTGGAACAGGAATTCCGGGGCTTCTCGGTGATGTATCAGCCCCAGGTGCGCACCGACAGTTTCCGCCTGTATGGGGCCGAAGC
The DNA here is from genome assembly GCA_944388105.1 of uncultured Gemmiger sp. Taxonomy (GTDB): domain Bacteria; phylum Bacillota; class Clostridia; order Oscillospirales; family Ruminococcaceae; genus Gemmiger. The sequence continues at coordinate 48,268 of CALXHN010000006.1, forward strand.
CCTGCTGCGCTACCGGTCGGAACAGCGGGGAGAGGTCCCGCCCACCGAATTCATCCCGCTGCTGGAACAGTCCGGCCTCATCGGCAAGGTGGGGCTGTGGGTGCTCCGGCAGGCCCTGGCCCAGTGCGGTCAATGGCGGCAGCAGGCGCCGGAATTCCGGATGAGCGTCAACCTTTCCTTCGCCCAGCTCTATCAGGAGAGCATCGCCCGGGATGTGCTGGATGCCCTGCACGAGAGCGGTCTGCCCGGAAATGCCCTGACCCTGGAAGTCACCGAAAGCCTGGAACTGGTGGAGTACACCCGCATCAATGAGATCTTCCGCCAATGGAAACTCAGCGGCATCGAGATCTCGGTGGATGATTTCGGCACCGGGTATTCGGGCCTGAGCCGGCTCAAGGAGCTGGAAGTGGACGAGATCAAGATCGACGGCATGTTTGTGAGCAACATTCACCGCAGCGCCTACAATTACCGCCTGCTCAGCAACATGATCCAGCTGGCGGACAGCAGCCGCATCCGGGTGTGCTGTGAGGGGGTGGAGCGGGAGGATGAACTGCGCGTCCTGCAGGAACTGGGCCCCATGCTGCTGCAGGGGTACCTGATCGCCCGTCCCTGCACCCCGGCCCAGCTGGAAGCCCTTTTCCTGGACGAAAATGATCCGGCCTGCCGTAAACGCCAGGAACGGATCCGGAACATGACGGCCCGCAGCGCGGCGGCTCCCGCACTGCCGGAGGATGCCTGCAATGAAAGTGAACTGGCCCTCAAGGTCCTCAATTCCGAAAGCAACATCTACTATATCAGCGACCCCGAGACCTACGAGCTGTATTACCTGAACCCGGCGGGCCAGAGTCTGTTCGGGGTGCGGGATTACCAGGGCCGCAAATGCTACCGTGTGCTGCAGGGCCGGGACACGCCCTGCCCCAACTGCACCAATTCCCAGCTGCGCCAGGACGGCTTTTACGTATGGGACCACTATAACGAATACTGCAAGCGGCATTTCCTGCTGCGGGACAAGCTTATCGAATTCCGGGGCCGGCCGATGCGGCTGGAAATCGCCTCGGACATCACCAAGCATGAAAACGTCAGCCGGGATACCGGCGAACGGCTGGCCTTTGCCCAGAAAATCGTGGAGAACACCGCCATCCTTTCCGGGGACAGCCGTTATGAGGAAGCGGTGGACAAGGTGCTGGCTTCGGTGGGACAGTATTACCACGCCGACCGTGCCTACCTTTTTGAGCCCACACCGGCCAAACGCGGGTATTGGGACAACACCTTTGAATGGTGTGCTCCCGGCGTGGCACCGCAGCACGGCAATCTGCAGAAAGTGCCGCCCGAGGCGGTCCGCCGCTGGATGGACCAGTTCGAGCGGGACCGCAGTGTCCTCATCCTGAACCTGGACCTCATCCGGGCCCAGAATCCGGCTGAATGGGAGACCCTGCACGCCCAGGACATCACCCGGCTCATCGCGGTGCCCCTGCGGGACGGCGGCCGCACCATCGGCTTCATCGGGGTGGACAACCCCCGGGTCTCCATCCGGGACGATTCCCAGATCCGGGTGCTGGCCCACTTCCTCATCACCCGCATGCACCAGGAGCGCAGCGAGCGGCGTTACCGGCGCCTGCTGCACACCGACAGCCAGGATGTTTTCGCCCGTCTGGGGCTGGGACTCTGGGTCATCTACATGAACCCGGAATCCGGTCAGCGCACCATGCTGGGGGATGATACCATGAACCGGGCCCTGGGGGCATCCGGCACGCTGAGTGAGGCCGAATACTACGAATTCTGGTATACCCGCATCAACCCCGGCTATTATGAGTATGTGGAACGGTCGGTACAGAACATGGTGGATTCCGGCAAGGTCATCCAGGTGGAATATACCTGGAAGCATCCCCAGCGGGGGGATGTGATGGTGCGCTGCACCGGCGTGCGCACCGCCGACGAAAACGGGATGATCTGCCTGAAAGGGTATCACCGCATCGTGGATGATATCGAGATGCTGCCCTACATTCCCGCGGCCTGTGACCGGGATATTTTTGAGTATAACGATCTCAACGGGAGCATCTTCTTCCACACCCGACGGCTTCTGCTGCAGGGGGATGCCCAGCAGGAGCAGAATTTCCCCGGCTGCTGGGTCGAAAGCGGGCTGGTGCACCCCAATTTTGCCGCCAGCTTCCTCCAGGCGTTTTCCCGCCTTCGCCTGCAGGATGAGCCGGGGCAGCTGCAGCTGCAGCTGCGGGGCAAGAGCGGAGAATATGAATGGTTCCGCCTGACACTGCAGCATCTCAGCCAGCAGATCCAGGACCTGGACACCGTGCTGGTCCTGGTGGAGCCCATGGGGACCGAGCGGACCCAGGAACTGGAATACATGCGCATGCGGCGGTTCTACCAGGTGCTGCTGGGCGAGGCCATCGCCTACGCCGAGGTGGACCTGGACCGGGACGATCTGCAGTCGGCAGGCGGTATATGGCGCTGTTATGAGAAGGACTACCGCCATACCGGCCGTCATTTCTTCCAGGAGCTGTCCCGGGCGCTGTCCCAGGGCCTGAACGAGGCGGAGATGAAGGTCCTGCATGACTATGCGGACCCCGCCGCCCGGGAAACCTTCTTTGCCGAAGGAAACCTGAGCCACCGTTTTTACTACCGGCGCTGCATCGGCAACGAACTGCACTGGGTGGAGCTCACCGTTTACCTGTTCCGGGAGCAGCTGTCCGGCAGTGTGTACGCCCTGCTGTACCTCAAGGATGTGAACGCCGAGAAGGAGCGGGAACTGGCCCAGCTGGACGCAGCCAACCGGGATCCCCTTACCGAGATCTACAACCGCACGGCCTTTGAGCGGGAGATGACCCGCAGCATCATCGAGTCCACCGCCAGCCCCTGCGGGTATCTGCTGCTGCTGGACGTGGACAACTTCAAGCAGATCAACGACCTGCACGGGCATATCGAAGGGGACGCCATGCTGAAGACAGTGTCCCGACAGCTGCTGCAGACCTTCCGCAAAGGGGATGTGATCGGCCGCATGGGCGGGGACGAGTTCCTGGTGTACATCCGGGGCAGCATCCCCCGGGAAAGCCTGGAACAGCGCCTGAACCAGTTCCTGGAACAGCTGCGGCTGAATACCAACAATGTGCTGACCTGCAGTATGGGCCTCACCTGCGTCACCAGCGAACATTTCGACTATGCCCGTTCGGTGGACCGGGCGGACAATGCCATGTATCACAGCAAGCGCAACGGCAAAAACAGCTATACCTTCTATGAGGACCTTCATCCCTGAGACCGGCAGAATTTTCCGCGTCCGCAGCCCTTGACATTTTCCGCCGTGGGCTGTACCATGTATACCGTTGTTAAACCGTCCCTCTCGGGAACGGATGTGGATTTTAGGTAAAACAGGTTACTTTTCGCCACACGAGTATGCCCTTCGTTCCGGGCAGCCCGTGTGGCTTTTTTTGCCTGTCAGCCTTTTTGGGCCGAAAAGAAAGAGGAACCCGTCCTTATGGAACAGACCTTCATGAAACAAAAACCCGTTCTGCCCCTGGTGCTGTCCATGTCGCTGCCCATGGTCCTGTCCATGATGGTATCGTCGCTGTACAACATCGTGGACAGCTACTTTGTGGCCCGGATCAGTGAGCAGGCCATGACCGCCCTTTCCCTGGTGTTTCCGGTGCAGAACCTCATCAACGCGGTCACCATCGGATTTGCCATCGGCATCAACGCGGTCATCTCCTACTACCTGGGCGCCGGCGAGCCCGACCGTGCCGGACAGGCCGCCACCCAGGGCATGGCCTGCAACGCCCTGCACGGTCTGGTGCTGACGGTGGGGTGCATTGCCTGCATGCCGGCCTTTCTGGCCTGCTTCACCGCCGACACCGCCGTCATCGACCTGGGGGTGCGGTATTCCCGTATTGCCTTCAGCTTTGCGGTGGTCATCGCTCTGGCCATGTCCTTTGAAAAGATCTATCAGGCGGCAGGCCGGATGGTCCTCACCATGGTCAGCATGCTCTGCGGCTGTGTGGCCAACATTGTGCTGGACCCCATCATGATCTTTGGGCTGGGCCCGGTGCCCCGCATGGGCATCGAAGGCGCGGCGTGGGCCACCGGTATCGGACAGGTCATCAGCCTGGTGCTCTACCTGCTCTTCTATACCTTCCGCCCGCTGAATATTCGCATCCGGGCAAAGGCCCTGCGCCCCAGCCGGAAGATCCTGGGCCGCCTGTACGCGGTGGGGGTCCCAGCTGCGCTGAACCTGGCTCTGCCTTCGCTGCTGATCTCGGCGCTGAACGTGATCCTGGCGGCATATTCCCAGGTGTATGTGCTGGTGCTGGGGGTCTACTACAAGCTGCAGACCTTCCTGTACCTGCCGGCCAACGGCATCGTGCAGGGCATGCGGCCCATCATCGGCTACAATTACGGCGCCGGCGAGCATGACCGGGTGCGCAGGATCTACCGGGTCACCCTGGCGCTGTCCGCAGCCATCATGGCGGTGGGCACCCTGCTGTGCTGGGCTGTGCCCGGGCAGCTCATCGGCCTGTTTTCCCGGAATGCCCAGACCATCGCCACCGGCAGCACCGCGCTGCGGATCATCAGCCTGGGTTTCCTGATCTCCTCGGTATCGGTCATCTCTTCCGGCGCGCTGGAAGGCCTGGGCATGGGCGGGGCGTCCCTCATCATCTCCCTCATGCGGTATACCGTCTTCATCATTCCGGCGGCCTTCCTGCTCAGCCGCGTCTGGCAGGCAAACGGGGTGTGGCATGCCTTCTGGATCACCGAGGTGGTCACCGCCGCGGTGGGATACCGTGTCTACCGCAAGCGGACCGCCGTGTGCGCAGGTACGGACCATCTGTAAGACAAAAACCCGCCCGGGACCCAAGATCCCGGGCGGGTTTTGTCAGTTTGATTCGGCTTGGTAGGGCGGGCACTGGTAGCGGGGCTTGCCCCGGCTGATGCGGCCGTACTCGATGGCATTGACCGGACACCCGCAGATGCAGGCCATGCAGTGGGTGCAGCGGTCGCCCCAGGCCGGTTTGCCGTCCTGCAGCAGGATGTTGCCCAGGGGGCAGTGGGCTTCACACCGGCCGCAGGCCACACAGGCATCGGAGACGGTGAAAGGCTTGGCCTTGATCTGGAACCGGTAGAAGGCCTTGTTGATGAGCCCGGATTT
>CALXHN010000007.1 GCA_944388105.1 uncultured Gemmiger sp.
CGAAGAGGCGCCCCTGCTAAGGGCGTAGGGTCTTAACGGGCCGCGAGGGTTCAAATCCCTCTTACTCCGCCAAAAGAAAACCGCGTATACATGAGGAAATCTCATTGTTGCGCGGTTTTCTTTATGTGTGATACTGCATAATAATGTAAAATACAGTATGAATTTAGGTTGTATTTGAGTCGTAAAGTCGTAAAAAAATCGTATAAACAAAGCCCCCGACTTTCCGGAAATTCCGAACAGTTGGGGGCTTTTCTATGGCCTATTTTGTATATTCAGATCAATCAGTTCAATTTGAAGCTGTCCTTCAGGATCACAATGCGGTTGTACACATGCGGATCATGGCTGTCCGGCGTGAAGTAACCGGTGCGCACGAACTGGAACCGTTCACCGGGCTGGGCGCCTTCCAGGCTCTTTTCCAGCTTGGCATGGGGCATGACGGTGACGCTTTCCGGGTTCAGATAATCCTTGAAGTCGGCGTCGTCGGGGATGCTGTTCATGTTGGCTTCGGTAAACAGCTTGTCATACAGGCGCACCTCGGCATCCACACAGTGTTCGCAGCTCACCCAATGGATGGTGCCGCGGACCTTGCGGCCATCGGCGGGGTTGCCGTTGCGTGTTTCCAGGTCGGCCTCGGCGTGAATGGCGGTGATGTTACCCTCCGCATCCTTGTCCACGCCGGTGCAGCGCACCAGATAGGCACCCATCAGGCGGACTTCGCTGCCCAGGGTCAGGCGCTTGAACTTCGGCGGCGGGACCTCAAAGAAGTCACTGCGGTCGATCCAGACTTCCCTGGTGAAGGCCACCTGCCGGGTGGAAGAATCGTTGGCCTCCCGGTTGGGGTTGTTGGGCAGGTCAAAATATTCGCAGCTGTCGGCGGGGTAGTTGTCGATGATCAGTTTGACCGGGTCCAGAACCGCCACGCGGCGCTGGGCGCTCAGTTCCAGCTCGGCGCGCAGCACAGCTTCCAGCTGACGCATGTCCACCAGACTGTCCGCCTTGGAGATGCCGGCGCCGCGTACGAACTCAAAGATGCTGGTGGGAGTGTAGCCCCGGCGGCGCAGACCGCTCAGAGTGGGCATGCGGGGATCGTCCCAGCCGTCCACAATGCCTTTTTCCACCAGTTCCCGCAGATACCGCTTGCTCATGACGGTGTTGGTCACGTTCAGGCGGGCAAACTCGCGCTGTTTGGGAAATTCGCCGCCGAAGATGTTCCGGATGACCCAGTCATACAGCGGGCGATGGTTCTCGAATTCCAGACTGCACAGGGAGTGGGTGATCCCCTCGATGGCGTCCTGGATGGGATGGGCAAAGTCGTACAGGGGATAGATGCACCACTTGTCGCCCTGGCGGTGATGATGCACGTGCTTGATGCGGTAGATGGCCGGATCACGCAGGTTCATGTTGGGGCTGGCCAGATCGATCTTGGCGCGCAGGGTCTTTTCGCCGTCGGCAAACTCGCCGGCGCGCATGCGGCGGAACAGGTCCAGGTTCTCCTCCGGCGTGCGGTCACGGTAGGGGGAAGGCCGGCTGGGCTTGCCCGCATCGTTGCCGCGGTACTCCTGCATCTCTTCCCGGGTCAGGTCGTCCACATAGGCCTTGCCTTCTTTGATGAGTTTCTCAGCGTACTCGTAGCACTTTTCAAAGTAATCGCTGCCGTAGAAGATGCCACCGTTGGGTTCGGCGCCCAGCCACTTCAGATCGCGCAGGATGCTCTGCACATATTCGTCGTCTTCCCGGGCGGGGTTGGTATCGTCATAGCGCAGATTGAACTTGCCGCCGTAGGTTTTGGCCACCATGTAGTTGATGTAGATGGCCTTGGCGGAACCGATATGCAGGTAGCCGTTGGGTTCCGGCGGGAACCGGGTGTGGATCTCCTTGACCTTGCCTTCGGCCAGGTCGGCGTCGATGACCTCGGTTATAAAATTGGAAAATTTTTCTTCAGACATAATGACACCCCAAATCGAATGTTACAATCCCATATTTTACAATAAATGGCCGTAGAACGCAACCCCTCACCGGTAGTCGATCTCCAGGGTAGGCAGGCCGTTGAGGGTCCAGTCGGCCAGGTTGTCGTCCAGATACTCATAATACCCTTGTGCTGCGATCATGGCTCCGTTGTCTCCGCAGTATTTCAGCTCGGGCAGATACACCTTGGCGCCAAGCTTCTGTACGCCGTCGTTCACCAGCTGGCGCAGCCGTCCGTTGGCTGCCACGCCGCCGGCAAGACAGACCGTCTTGGCGCCGTTGTCGGCTGCGGCGGCCAGAAGCTTCTTGGCCAGGATCTGGGCAATGCGCTCCTGGAAGCTGGCGGCCATATCGGGCACGCTCACCGTCTCGCCCCGCTGCTGAGCGTTGTGGACCTCGTTGACCACGGCGGTCTTCAGCCCGGAAAAACTCACGTTGTATTTGCCCTGTACATGGGGCACCGGCAGGCGATAGGCATGGGGGTCGCCGGTGCGGGCCGCCTGGGATACGCTGGGGCCGCCGGGGTAGGGCAGGCCCAGGGTGCGGGCGACCTTGTCAAAGGCTTCGCCGGCGGCATCGTCCACCGTGCGGCCCAGGATCTGATACCGGCACCAATCCTGCACCAGTACGATGTGGCTGTGCCCGCCGCTGGCCACCAGACACAGGAAAGGCGGCTTCAGGTCCGGGTGGGTCAGATAATTGGCCGCGATGTGGCCGCGCAGATGGTGCACCGGCACCAGGGGCTTGCCGGCGGCGTAGGCCAGCCCTTTGGCAAAGTTGACCCCTACCAGCACAGCACCGATCAGCCCCGGCGCAAAGGTCACGGCCACGGCGTCGATGTCTGCCATGGTCAGGTTGGCATCCGCCAGGGCCTTTTCGGCCACGGCGCTGATGTTTTCCGCATGACGGCGGCTGGCGATCTCCGGCACCACGCCGCCGTACAGGGCCTGCTCGGCCACGCTGGTGGCAATGACGTTGGAGCAGACTTCCCGCCCATCCTTGACCACAGCGGCCGCGGTCTCGTCACAGGTGGATTCAAATCCCAGTATATACATAAAAATCCCAGTCCTCTTTTTATATTCAGTGTGCTTCCAGCCAGGTCTTGCCGGTTCCCACCTCGGCGGTCAGGGGCACGCGGTACTGCACCACCTGCTCCATCTCCTGCTTCAGCAGGGCCTTGACCTGTTCCACTTCCTCCAGCGGTGCTTCCACAATCAGTTCGTCGTGCACCTGCAAGAGCAGCCGGGACCGCAGGCCTTCGTCCCGCAGCCGCTGCCACACATGGACCATGGCCAGCTTGATGATGTCCGCGGCCGTTCCCTGGATGGGGGTGTTGCGGGCCATCCGCTCGCCGGAACTGCGCACCTGGAAGTTGGAACTGGCCAGCTCGGGCAAAGGCCGGCGGCGGCCGAAGAGGGTCTCCACATATCCCTTTTCCTTGGCGTGGGCAATGCAGTCTTTCATATATCCGTCCACACTGGGGAAGGTGTTCAGATAGGTCTGCAAAAACCGTTCGGCTTCCTTCACCGGAATGTTCAGGTCCTTACCCAGGGAGAAGGCCCCCTTGCCGTACATGATGCCGAAGTTGATGGCCTTGGCAGCGCTGCGCAGCTCGTGGGTGACTTCCTCTTCCGGAATGTGGTAGATCTTGGCCGCGGTGGAGCGGTGGATGTCCGCCCCGGAGGCGAAGGCATGGCACATGGCCTCGTCGCCGGTGATGTGGGCCAGGATCCGCAGCTCGATCTGGGAATAGTCGGCATCCACCAGGGTGCAGCCCTCCCCGGCCACAAAGTAGCCCCGAAGACGGCTGCCCAGCTCGGTGCGGATGGGAATGTTCTGCAGATTGGGTTCGGTGGAGCTGATGCGCCCGGTGCGGGCTTCGGTCTGGATGAAGGTGGAATGGATGCGCCCGTCCGGCCCCTGGGCTTTCAGCAGTCCCTCCACATAGGTGGAAAGCAGCTTGGCATAGGTGCGGTATTTCAGGATGTCGTCCACCACTTCGCTGTAGGGGCGCAGGCTTTCCAGCGTCTCGGCGTCGGTGGAATACCCGCTCTTGGTCTTTTTGCGGGGCGGCAGCCCCAGCTTGTCAAACAGGGCTTCGGCCAGCTGTTTGGGACTGTTCAGATTGAACTCATACCCCACGGCGTTGTAGATGCGCCGCAGAATCCCGTCCAGTTCCGCCCGCAGACTGTCCCCGAAAGCGCGGATGCCCTCGGCGTCCACCGCAAAGCCAATGCGTTCCATGTCCGCCAGCACCCGGGCCAGGGGCAGTTCCATCTCGGCCAGCAGCCTGTGCTGCCCCTGCTCATCCAGGTGTTGGGCCAGGGTGTCGCACACAGCGGCCAGCACGCCGGCATCCGGGTATTCCTCGCAGGCAAAGGCAGGGGCAACACCGTATTCTGCCGCCAGAGGCGCTACCTGGTAATCACTGGCGGACGGATTCAAAAGGTAAGCGGCCAGCTTGCCGTCAAACCGGATGGCGGCTCCCACGCCGCCGTGCTCCAAGGCCAGCCGGTACAAAGGCTTGGCATCAAACACAAACAGATCGGCGCTGCTGTCCAGCAGTCCGGACAGGCGGCTTTCGTCCAGGGCGAACACCTCGCTGCCCTGCACGGCATACCAGGCCCCGCCCTCCTTACCGGCGGTGCAGGCCAGATAATACCGGCCTTCCGGCACCAGAGGCAGGGCAGAGGCGGTCACCTTCGGCAGTTCTTCCTGGGGTTGTTCGGCGGATTCCGCCTGGTTCAGCCCCCAGCGGGCGGCCAGCTTGTGCATTTCCAGTTCCGCCAGCAGCTTGGCTGCGGCGGCGGGGTCCCCCTTGGTCCGGCGGTAATGCTCCGGGTCGGTGTCAATGGGGGCATCCCGGCGGATGGTGCCCAGCATGTGGGAGAGGTCGGCCATCTCCCGGGAAGCTGCCAGCTTTTCCCGCTGCTTGGGTTTGATGGCCTTGTCATCCAGATGCTCGTACACCCCTTCCAGGCTGCCGAACTTCTGGACAAGAGCCAGGGCGGTCTTTTCGCCGATTCCCGGCACGCCCGGAATGTTGTCCGAGGAATCCCCCATCAGGCTCTTCACTTCAATGAGCTGAATGGGCTCCACCCCGTACTTTTCCCGGATGGCGGCCGGATCCATGACAAGAGTCTCCTTGTTGGTGGCAAGCAGAACGGTGGTGTTGTCGTCCACCAGCTGCAGGCTGTCCCGGTCCCCGGTGGCCAGCAGGGTCTGTCCGCCGGCGGCCTCACAGGCGGCGGACAGGGTGCCCAGGATGTCGTCGGCTTCCCATCCGGCCAGACTCACCTGGGCAAATCCCAGGTCGGTGAGCAGCTGCTTCATCACCGGCATCTGCTCGGCCAGTTCGGGGGGCATACCGTGACGGGTGGCCTTGTACCCGTCAAAGGCGTTGTGGCGGAAGGTGGGGGCGCGTTCGTCCCAGGCAATGGCCACGGCGTCGGGGCTGTGGTTTGCCAGCAGATTCAGAAGAATATTCTGGAATCCGAAAATGGCATTGGTGTACTTTCCGTCCTTGGTGGTCAGTACCCGAATGCCGAAAAATGCGCGGTTCAAAAGGCTGTTGCCATCCAGTACCAGCAGTTTCATTTTGTCCTCCGTTGTAAAAGTTCGGCTGAAACAGCCGGAACCAGTATATCACAAATTGCGAACTTGTGGGGAGTGTGGTACAATAATCTGACCGGGCGCACGGCGCCCGTACCGTTTTGTAAGAAAGAGGTCCCCATGCAGTTACGAAACCTGAATATCCCGGCGGGAGCGGTGTTCGCCCCCATGGCCGGATTATCCGACGCCGCCTGCCGGCATCTTATGATGCGGCACGGTGCGGCCTGGAGCGTCAGCGAGATGGCCAGTGCCAAGGCCATCACCTTCGGCGATCATAAAAGTGTGCAGCTTTTGCGGGATGATGCCCCCGGCGGGGTATATGCCATCCAGCTGTTCGGCAACGAGCCGGAGATCCTGGCCCATGCCATTGCCATTGTGCGGGAAAAGGGCGTCAAATTCGATATCCTGGATATCAATATGGGATGTCCGGCGCCCAAAATCACCGGCAGCGGAGCGGGCAGCAAACTGATGCTGGACCCGGATCTGTGCGGGGCCATGGTCAAAGCCGCCCGACAGGCTCTGGGCCCGGATACCCCTCTCACCGTCAAGATGCGCATCGGCTGGGACGAGGAACACCTGACCGGTCCCCGGGTGGCTGCTGCCTGTGAGGAAAATGGCGCCGACCTTCTGGTGGTGCACGGCCGCACCCGGGAACAGATGTACATCCCGCCGGTGAACGTGGAAGCCATCGCCGAGATGAAAAGGGCGGTGTCCATCCCGGTACTGGCCAACGGCGACATCACCACCGCCGAGGGCGCCATGGAGATGATGGAACGCACCGGCTGTGACGGTGTCATGATCGGCCGGGGCGCCTTGGGGGATCCCTGGCTGTTTGAGCGGGTGCGGGCTGCCATGCTGGGTCAGCCCCAGCCGGCGGAGCCCACCCTCAACCAGCGGATGACCGCCCTTCGCAACCAGATCTACGAAATGTGTGAGGAAAAAGGGGAGTGGGCGGCCATGCCCCAGGCCCGCAGTCAGGCCATGCATTATATGAAAGGTCTGCGCGGGGCGGCCGCCCTGCGCCGTGCCTGTGCCACCCTGTCTCATTTTGAGGATGTGGACAAACTCATCGACGCGGTCTACCGCTGTCAGGAGTAAGGCTCAGAACCGTCCCCGGGTCAGCTCGTCCAGGTTCTGGGTGTAGCAGGGGAGCATGTGCTCCATGAAATAGTCGGCTTCCGGACAGTGCATGTCCACCAGCGCCTGACGCTGCTGCGCCATGGCCGCCTCGAATTCCCGGTTGCCGGCCTGACTTTCCTCTATGCACTTGATCAGGGCCGAAAGCCGGTCCGCCGCTTTCAGCAGTTTGCGCTCCGCATCGGAAAGCACGGTCCCGGTCAGATACAGCACCCCGGTGTTCTGCAATTCCGGGGGCAGCAGTCCGGCCATAGCCCGGGCGCTCTCCGCCTCCACTGCCTTGTAGGCGGTGCGCAGGGCATCGTTCTTGTATTTTACCGGCGTGGGCATGTCTCCGGTCAGGATCTCCGGGGCATCGTGGTACAGTGCCGCGGTGGCCACCGTGTCCGGTCGGATGCCGGCTCCCGTACCGGTGCAGTTCTGGGCGATCAGGCACAGGGTGTGGGCGATGAGAGCCGTGTCGGCGGTGTGTTCGCTCAGGCTTTCGGGCCGGCCATTGCGCATCAAAGCCCATCGTGTGATGTATTTCATCCGCCCCAGCAGGGCGTTGAAGGGAAACGTTTTCATCTGAGCAGATCCTTTCTGAAACAATAGATTCAGTATACCACATTCCCCGGCGTTGGAAAACGGTTTTTTCCGTCCAAAGGAGGGTTTTTCCATGTCGTTGCTGCCTTTGCGTGCGCGCCGCACCTGCTACTGGCAGGTGTTCGGCCTTTGTCTGGTGCTGGCGGCCGTTCTGTTCGTGCCCCATTGCATCATTGACGGGGTCACCGGCGGCTTCTTCCATTATGCAGGCGACTTCAACGACCAGATGATCCCGTTCTACGCCTACGCCAACGATTTCGTCAAGCAGGGCGGTTCTTTCAGCTGGGCCACCGACCTGGGCAGCGGGTTCCTCAATGCCTACTCCTATTATTGCCTGGGATCGCCCTTTTTCTGGCTGACCATCCTCATCCCTGCCCGCTGGATGCCCTTTACCATGGTGCCCATGCTCTGCCTGAAATTTGCCGTGGCAGGGGGCGGGGCCTACCTTTGGATGCGCCGGTGGGTGCGCAGTGAGGAATGGAGTATCATCGGCGGCGTGCTGTACGCATTCTGCGGATTCAATATCTACAATATCTTCTTTTATTTCTTTCTGGACGCCCCGGCTTTGTTCCCATATATGCTCAACGCCCTGGATGAGGCGGTGCTGGACCGTAAATATGGCCGGTTCCCCTTCTGGGCGGCCCTGAACCTGCTCAACAATTATTTCTTCTTTGCAGGACAGGCGGTGTTTCTGGTCGTCTACTTTGTGTGCATGTGCCTGTCAAAGCGGTATCGCCTGACCCTGCGCCTGTTTGGCCGCCTTGCCCTGGAAACCCTGCTGGGCTGTGCCATGGGGTGTGTACTGCTCCTTCCGGCGGGACTGTCTCTTCTGCAGAATCCACGGACCATCGATCCTTTCAATGGATATGGCTATCTGGTGTACGGCAATCCCCAGCAGTATCTGGCCATCCTGTACAGTGCCTTTATGGCGCCGGATGCGCCCTATCTCACCGACCTGTTTACCCAGGGCATCACCAAATGGACCAGCCTGACGGCGTATCTGCCGGTGGTGGGGATCGTGGCCGGTCTGGCCTTCTGCCGGGTCTGGCGGCGGCACCCCTTCACCCGGATCCTGAAAGTCTGTGTGGTCTGTGCCTTCGTGCCGGTGCTCAACAGTGCCTTTTACGCCCTCAATTCCAGCTATTATGCCCGCTGGTACTACATGCCCATCCTGATTCTGTGTGCGGCCAGTGCCATGGCCCTGCGCCACGAAGGCGTGCGGGAAACGGAAGTCCCCCGGGCCCTGGGGCTGGCAGCTGTGGTGACTGTATCCGCCGCCGCCTTTGCCCTGGTGCCCAACACCGACGAGGACGGCAATTTTGTGCTGGGCGTGGTGGATAACCAGTACCGTTTCTGGGGATTGTTCATCCTCAGCCTGTTGGGGGTGGGGCTGTTTGCCTTGCTGCTGCGCTACGGCCTGCGGCGTCCCCGCCGTTTTTCTTCGGTGCTTCTGGCGGGCATCCTGGGGTTTACCTTTGTGTACGGTACCGTGCACATTTCCATTTGCAAATACGGACAGTGGGACCATGACCTGGACTATCCTGCCGAAACCTGGGGTGATGTGGACGAACTGAACGACGCTCTGCCCTCGGACGGCTTTTACCGGCTGGACGCCTATGAGTGCTACAATAATATGGGCATCTGGCTGGACAAGAGCTGCATCCAGTGTTTCCATTCCACGGTGGCGCCCCATATTCTGGAATTCTATCCCTCTGTGGGCGTCACCCGGGATGTGAGTTCCAAACCGGATATGGACCTGTATGCCCTGCGGGGATTGCTCAGCGTGCGCTATACCCTGGTGCCGGAGGACAAGGTCTCGGCCTGGGAAGCCGATATGACCCGCAGCTGGGCCCTGGTCAGTTCCACCGAACACTACGCGGTGTACGAAAATCAGGATTGGGTCCCTATGGGATTTACCTATGAGTATTATATCACCCCCGACCGCTTTGAGAATCTGCCGGAAAATGAGCGGGCCCAGGTTCTGATGAAAGCCCTGCTCCTCACCGAAGAACAGGCCGAAACCTGGGGCGGCTCCCTCCAGCCGCTGCCGGAGGACCTGCTGGAATCCCGGGACTACGAGACGTATGTGCAGGACTGTGCCGACCGCCGCTCCAGCGGGGTGACCGGTTTCACGGCCACCCGCACCGGGTTTTCTGCCGTGAGCAGCCAGCAGGAAGACACGCTGGTCTTTTTCAGCGTTCCCTACGATGACGGGTTTACCGCCACCGTCAACGGACAGGAGGTGCCCATCCTCAATGTGGATAACGGGCTGATGGCGGTACCGGTGCCGGCAGGGGAGAGCGAGATTCTCTTTACCTACCGCACCCCCGGCCTGTCCGTGTCGGTGCCCGTCAGCCTGACGGCTCTGGCCGCATATGCGGTCTATCTGCTGGTTTTGCGCCGCCGGAAGCAGCCCGAAAACCACCTATCATAAATTTTATATATCTTTAGTATATAAAAGGTCATTTCAGTGAAAAAGGAGAAACCATGAGCAACTACGCCGAACAAATCGCACAGGAACTGTCCCTGTCCGCCAAGAACGTCCAGGGGGCCATTGACCTGATCGATGCGGGCAATACCATCCCGTTCATTGCCCGTTACCGCAAGGAGGCCACCGGGTCCATGGACGACCAGGCGCTGCGCACCCTGGGGGACCGTCTGGAATATCTGCGCGGTCTGGACAAACGAAAGGGCGAGGTGGAATCCTCCATCAGTGAACAGGGGGCCATGACGCCGGAACTGTCCGCAGCCCTGTCTGCCGCCAAGACTCTGGCGGAGGTGGAGGACATCTACCGCCCCTTCAAGCCCAAACGCAAGACCCGGGCCAGCATCGCCCGGGCCCGGGGGCTGCAGCCTCTGGCGGATGCTCTGCTGGCGCAGCGCGCTGACTTTGACCCTGAACAGGAGGCCGCCGCCTACTGCACCGAAGAAGTGCCCGATGCGGCCGCCGCCCTGGCCGGTGCCCAGGACATCATTGCCGAGTTCATCTCGGATGATGCCCGCTGCCGTGCCGAGCTGCGCCGGTATTACCGTGCCTTTGGCCAGATCCGGAGCGTGCAGGCAAAGAAAGAGGACAGCGTTTACGCCCAGTATTATGATTACAGCGAACCCCTGTCCAAGATTCCCGGCCACCGTGTACTGGCCCTGGACCGGGGCGAGAGGGAAGGTTTTCTCAAGGTCAGCATCGCTGTGGATGCCGAGCGTGCCGCGGCCATTGTTGCCTGGATGTTTGCCCGCAAAAAGACCGGCGGTGCCAGCGCTCTGCTGGTGGAAGCCGCCGCAAAGGATGCCTATACCCGGCTGATTCACCCCAGCCTGGAAAACGAGCTGCGGGCCGACCTCACTGCCGCGGCGGCGGAAGGGGCCATTTCGGTCTTTGGCGATAACCTGCGCCAGCTGCTGCTGCAGCCGCCCATCCCGGGCAAGGTGGTCATGGGTCTGGACCCCGGCTACCGTATGGGCTGCAAGGTGGCGGTGGTGGACCCCACCGGCAAGGTGCTGGATACCGGTGTGGTCTATCCGGTGCCGGAATTCAAGAAGGTGGACCAGGCAAAGGCCAGGATCAAGTCCATGGTCCTGCAGCATCATGTGGAGCTCATGGCCATCGGCAACGGCACCGCCGGACACGAGACCGAGGAGTTTGCCGCCCAGGTCATCCGGGAACTGGCCGCGGAAAAAGGCCTGCATCTGCAGTACATGGTGGTCAGTGAGGCCGGCGCCAGCGTCTACTCCGCCTCCAAACTGGCGGCGGAAGAGTTTCCCCAGTTTGATGTGAACCTGCGCAGCGCCGTGTCCATCGCCCGCCGCCTGCAGGACCCCCTGGCCGAACTGGTCAAGATCGATCCCAAGGCCATCGGCGTGGGCCAGTACCAGCATGACATGCCCCAGAAGCGCCTGACCGAGACCCTGGACGGTGTGGTGGAAGACTGCGTCAACTCGGTGGGCGTGGACCTGAACACCGCCTCGGCGCCTCTGCTGCGCCGTGTGGCCGGCATCACCGCCGCCACCGCCAAGAATATCGTGGCCCGACGGGAGGAGGAAGGCGCTTTCACTTCCCGCGCCCAGCTGAAAAAGGTCAAGGGCCTGGGCCCCAAGGCCTTTGAGCAGTGTGCCGGTTTCCTGCGGCTTCCCGGCGCCAAGAATCCCCTGGACGGCACCGCCGTTCACCCCGAAAGCTACGCCGCCGCCAAGGGGCTGCTGGATGCCTGCGGCTACACCGCCGCGGACATCGGCACCGACACCATGCAGGAGCTGCCCCGCCGCATCAAAACCAAAGGCGCCGCCGCCTTGTGCGAGACCCTGGGCGTAGGCGAACCGACCCTTATGGACATCGCAGCGGAACTGTGCCGCCCCGGCCGGGATGTGCGCGACAGCCTGCCCAAGCCGCTTCTGCGCAGTGACATTATGGGGATGGAGGATCTCAAGCCCGGTATGGAACTCACCGGTACGGTACGGAACGTCATTGATTTTGGCGCTTTTGTGGATATCGGGGTGCATCAGGACGGCCTTGTGCACATTTCCCAAATCTCGGACCGCTTTGTCAAACATCCCCGGGACGTGCTCAAGGTCGGCCAGGTCGTCAAGGTGAAGATTCTTCAGGTGGATACGGCAAAAAAACGCATTGCACTGACAATGAAGGGCGTTGCACAGTAAAAAATGACGGGATCGGGGGAGAAAAACCGAAAAACCTTTTCATTATGGAGTAATGTTGTGCGTACGATGCGAACAACCCTTATACAGAATGTGCAAAAAATGGAAAAAAAGGCCCGAAACCATAAAATGGAAAACTATCATATAAAAATAAAGAAATAATGATATAAAAACTGGTGATAAAAAGGCGGAAGTGTTCACTGAAAATTGTAATAGCCCACAAAACGGAAAATGAAGAAATAGCCCTTTTGTGCATCCTGTAGAAAACAAGACCTCCGTTGTCTGCAACATGAATTCCAGGGCGATAATCATGCTATAATACCCACGCAAGGCAAAGGTACGGAGCGCGGCTCCCGATGCCTTGTCCGCGCCGGAATAGGCCGGCGCGTGGGGATATGTATGGAGGTCTTCAATATGGTAAGACAAGTCAAGGTTTCCAACTTCACCGAAGTACAGGGGATCGTGTCTGCCGCTGCCAAATGCTATAACGAGGTTGGCGTGCATGACATGAAGGGCAGCATCGCCGATGCGAAGAGCATCCTCGGCATGATGAGCCTGGACTACAGCCGCCCTGTCAAGATCGTCTGCGAAGACGAGCAGGAACTGGACCGCGTTGTCCGTGCGCTGAAGCAGTAATGAAGGAAACCGCCCCGCAACGGGGTTGAAAAAAGCAGGGCCCGCTCCCGGTCAGGGAGCGGGCCCCTTTTGTTTTTCACAGCAAAAAAATCAGGCGGCGGACCGATAGGCCCACCGCCTGATTCTGATTTGGCAGGGAGGATCAGATCACCTTGTGTTCCATCCATTTGCCGCGCACGAACCGTACCATAAAGAAGATGCCGCGGCAGATCCAGTCAATGAACATGCCCAGCCATACGCCCAGCAGACCCATGTGCAGCTGCAGCACGAAGAAGTAGCTCAGGATCACCCGGAACAGCCACATGCTGAAAATGCTCACCGACATGGTATATTTGGTGTCGCCGCCGGAGCGAAGGGCATTGGGCAGCGTAAAGCTGCATGCCCAGAAGAAGATGCTGAACACCGCAAACCAGCGCAGGACCTGCTCACACATGATGGTGGCTTCGGGACTCAGATTGTACAGACGGCACATCAGCGGAGCGCTGAGGAACAGGGCCATGTTGGTGGCTGCCAGCCCGATTACCGCGATTCCCAGCAGCAGCCAGGCGTAGTGCTTGGCCTGCTTTTTCTCACCGGCCCCCAGGCATTGCCCCACCACCGGGATCATGGCAAGGCTCATGGTATTGCCGGGGATGTTGGTCAGGCTGCTGATGGAGTTTGCCACCGCATTGGCTGCAATGGCCGACGTGCCAAGGGTGGATGTCAGGCTGCTCACGCAGAGCTTGCCGATCTGGAACATGCCGTTTTCCAGCCCGGAGGGGATACCGATCCCCAGAATGCGCAGGATCATGGTCCGGTCAGGGCGCATATCCTGCCATTTTTCAATGCGCAGGGGATTTTCAAACTGCTGCTGCTGCCAGAACACCCAGCAGGCTGCGAAAATACGCCCCACCAGGGTGGCCAGGGCCGCACCCAGTACGCCGAGTCCGAATCCATAGATCAAAAGGGCATTGCCCGCAATGTTGATGATGTTCATGACCAGGCTGGCCAGCATGCTGATGCGGCTGTTACCCTGGGCACGGAACAAAGCCGCGCCAGCGTTGTACGCGCCGATAAACGGGTAGGAGATGGCGCTGATGATGAAATAGGTCTGGGCAAAGTTCATCACGTCGTCATCGATCTGCCCGAATACCAGCCGCAGAATGGGGCGGCAGAGCAGAAGGGTGACCAGCATGACCGAAATGGTGGAAACCGCCAGCACCGTGTACAGCTGGGCGGCGCTGCGGCGGGCATTGTCCTCGTCGTGCCGGCCGATGTACTGGCTGCCGATGACCGCGCCGCCGGTGGCCAGGGCGGACAGGATCTGGATGATCAGAATATTGATGCTGTCTACCAGACTTACGCTGGAAACCGCCGCTTCGCCCACGCCGGATACCATCAGGGTATCCGCCATACCCATGGTCACACTCAGAAGCTGTTCCAGCAGCATGGGAAAAATCAGCCGCTGCAGGGCCTTACGGCTGAACATGGGCTGTCCCGCCCGAATCTGTGCCGTGTCTGTCATTTCTGGATGCACTTCCCCTTCACATGTTTCGGCAAAATGCCGTGTATCGGCTATTATACGCCCCTGCCCGGGGAAATGTCAATATCGATGCAAAACGCATAAATATTGCGCTTTTTGCTTTCGGAGACAAGGGCATAATACCCGGCAAACAACCGGCAAAAAGGGGAAGAGAGCGGGACACCTGCCGGGAACGCATCTTTTTTGCACCGGAGGAAGAACCACTACCAAAATGTGCCGGACGGCGGTATAATAAAAAAGGCGGCTGCCTGTGCGGGACAGCCGTTGGGGATGGCTTATGGTTTGGCGGGGCGGTTCAGATACCGGTAAACGGTGGGGACCGACACCGAAAGCTGTGATGCAATCTCGCTGACGGCGCCCTTGATGTTCATGACGCCGCTTTCGCTGAGACGATGCACCACTTCCACTTTTTCCGGCACCGACATCCGGGCCGGCGGAATGCCGTATTCCCGGATCACGTCGGAGACACGCTGCTGCATCATGGAAGTCAGGGTGGGGACGGACAGTGCAGGGGCTGCCTCCCGGGGCTGTTCCAGCGCGAACCGTTCCAGCACAGCCTGCAAAGCGCCGTTCAGCTCCCTGGCGGGGGAGAGATCCCTGGTTATGCACAGCAGCCCTGCGGGGTGTGCGGCGTCGCCGATGGGGCATACCCGGCAGCAAAGATCTGCGTTGTGGCCCTGCCCGGGGGGAAGCGTGACCCAGTCCTGCGGTGCGGAAAAACCGGCATCCGCCACCTCACGCAATGCCTGGGGGAGGGGACTGCCCGGAGTGTGGCCGGTCCGCGGATGACAAACGGCCACCAAGGATTGTTCCGGAACGGAAAGATCATACACGCAAATTTCGGTGCCGGAGCCGCACACTTCCCCCAAAAAAGGGACGAACTGTTTGACCAGTTCTAACATTTCGTTGTCGCTCACAGGAACACTCTCCCTTATATTTGACTCAGCCAAGCCGATTTGTAAGCAAAATTTGAAAAGAATATCACTTTATTAAAAAAGATAGCAAAATTTTCCAATTTTCGCAACAGGCAAGTTGCACAAAGCGGAACAGGAATTTTTTCCGCCGAAAAACAGGCCGTGCGAAGGATGCAGAACGGGAAAAAAGGAGAATACAGTATGGAGTACGATTTTACATCTCATCTGGAACGTCATGGCATGGATGCCATCGCGGTGGACGGTGTGGGGCATGGCACAGCGCCCGGTGCACCAAAAGACGGTTTTGATGTCATTCCCATGTGGGTGGCGGACATGAACTTCCCCACCTTGCCGGACATCCCCGCGGCCATTACCCGGCGGGCCCAGCATCCGGCTTTCGGATACTTCAGCCCCACGGACGCATACTATGACGCCATCTGCAGCTGGCAGAAACAGCGCAACGGGGTGCAGGGGCTGACCAGAGAGCATATCGGCTATGAGAACGGTGTGTTGGGCGGTGTGGTATCCGCGCTGTCGGTCATGGCGGCTCCCGGGGACGCGGTCCTGGTGCACAGCCCCACCTACATCGGCTTTACCCACAGCCTGGAAAGTGCCGGGTACCACATTGTGCACAGCCCGCTGCATCTGGATGAAAACGGCGTCTGGCGGATGGATTTTGCGGACATGGAACAGAAACTGCGCCAGAACCACATTCATGCAGCCATTCTGTGCAGCCCCCACAATCCCTGTGGCCGTGTCTGGTCCCGGGAAGAGCTGGAACAGGCCATGGAGATCTACCGCCGCTGCGACTGCTATGTGATCTCGGACGAGATCTGGTCGGATATTCTTCTGGACGGGCACAAGCATATCCCCACCCAGTCCGTCAGTGAGGATGCCCGACAGCGCACGGTGGCCCTGTATGCCCCCAGCAAGACCTTCAATCTGGCGGGGCTCATCGGCAGTTATCATATTATCTACAACAGCCGGCTGCGGGACCGGGTAAAGGCTGCGGGCGGCAGATCCCATTACAATTCCATGAATGTGCTTTCCATGCACGCACTCATCGCCGCGTACAGTGACGCCGGCAGCCGTTGGGTGGATGAACTCTGCGCAGTCCTCAGTGGCAATGTCCGCTATGCCTGCGACCATATCGCGGCGCGGTATCCGGGGGTCCGGGTGGCCCACCCTGAAGGCACCTACATGCTGTTCCTGGATTGCAGCGGCTGGTGTGCGGCCCACGGCTGTACCCTGGATGACCTGCTCCGTGCCGGATGGGACGTGGGGGTGGCATGGCAGGACGGCCGTCCCTTCCACGGTCCCTGCGCCATCCGCATGAATCTGGCGCTGCCCCTGGACCGTGTGCAGGAAGCCTTCCGCCGTCTGGATACATACGTGTTCCGCGCATAAATACCAACAAAAAAGGCTGCCTTCACCGGCAGCCTTTTTCCAATGTCAGCAGGAATTTCTTGACGTCCAGCCCGCCGCCGTATCCCCCCAGTCCGCCGTCGGCGTTGATGACCCGGTGGCAGGGGACCAGGATGCTGACCGGGTTGCGGTGGTTGGCCATACCCACCGCCCGACAGGCCTTGGCATTGCCGGCCATGGCGGCTACCTGGGCATAACTGCGGGTCTCTCCGTAGGGGATCTGCTGCAGCGCCGCCCACACCCGCAGCTGAAACGGTGTGCCGTGCAGGGAAAGGGGCAGGTCAAACGCCTTCCGCTTCCCGGCAAAGTATTCATCCAGTTCCCGGGCGGTGCGCTGCAGCAAGGCATTCTCCGGACAGGCTGCCTCGGTGGCCTGCCGCACAAAATATACCCCGCATACCCCGGATTCATCGGCGCACAGCCGTAAAAGTCCCACCGGTGTGCTGTGATACAAAACGGCTTTGATGGATGGCTGCATATCCGAAATCCTCCCGTTCTTTTCGCTTTTTCTCATCATACACGCTATGCCCCCAAAGGGCAAGGGCATACCGCTTCGGATGGCCGCATACCTCTGTGAAAAGAACAACACAGGGGAGGGCAGCGCCATGAATCAAAAGAAGACGGATCGGGCCGGTTCTGTCTGGCGGCCCGTCACACCCGGTCTTGACCGGCACATCCGCCGCCGCATCTGGGTGTTTGCGGGCTGTCTGGCGGTGCTTTGCTTTGGCGGGCTGCTGGGGCGCCTGTTCTGGCTGCAGCTGGTGGACCCGGACGGGTACGCGGCCCACGCCGCTGACCAACAGCTGCGGGATACGGTGGTCCCGGCGGCCCGGGGCGAGATCTATTCGGCCGATGGCACTTTGCTGGCGGCCAGTGAGACCTGCTGGACCATCCGGGCTGCACCCCGGGAACTGGCCGATGAGCTGGTGGAACCTGCGGCAAAAGCGCTCAGTGCCATTCTGGACATTGACGAAGCCGAGACCCTGGAAAAACTCAGCCAGCGCAGCTCCAATGACTGCCTCCTGCGCCGCAGGGTAGACCGGGCCACCGCCGACGCGGTCCGTCTCTGGTGTGAGGAAAACGACGCCCAGGGCATCCAGATCCGGCAGGATACCCGGCGGGTCTATCCCCAGGGGGATTTCATGGGCTGCCTTTTGGGATTCACGGATGTGGACAACGCCGGTCTGTGGGGGCTGGAACTGGAATACAACGAGGACCTGACCGGAGAAAACGGACGGGTCCTCACGGCCAAGAATGCCTGGGGGTATGATATGCCGGAAGAGTACAGCACTCTTCAGCCGGCGGTACCCGGCAACAGCCTGACCCTGACCATTGATGCCAACATCCAGCATATGCTGGAAGGGGCGCTCGCGGCGGCGGTGACCGAGCATCGGGTGGCGGCCCGGGGGGTGGGGATCGTCATGGATGTGCAGACCGGCGCCATTCTGGCCATGACCACCAAGCCGGATTATGATCCCAATGACCCGCGCACCATTGTGGATGAAGAGACCCGTGCGGCGGTCAATGCCCTGTCCGGCGAGGCGCGCAGTCAGGCGCTGCAGGCTGCCCAGCAGGCCCAGTGGCGCAACAAAGCCATCAGCGATCTGTATGAACCGGGCAGCGTGTTCAAGCTCATCACCTGCGCGGCGGCCCTGGATACCGGAGCGGTCACCCCGGAGTCCCAGTTTGTCTGTGCGGGCAAGATCAAGGTTTCGGGCACCACGTTCCGCTGCGCCAACGGGCATATCCACGGGCTGGAGACCCTGGCTCAGGGGCTGGCGGCTTCCTGCAACCCCTGCTTCATCCAGGTGGGGGCCCGGTTGGGAAAAGAGGCGTTCTGTGATTATTTTGCGGCTTTCGGTCTGCGGGAAGCCACCGGCATTGATCTGCCCGGGGAGATCAAGCGCAGCGAATACTATACCGCCGACCGGATGGGGCCGGTGGAGCTGGCCAGCTGTTCTTTCGGGCAGAGCAGCAAGGTCAGTTATCTGCAGATGATCACCGCCGTGGCGGCCATCGTCAACGGGGGCAACCTGATGCAGCCGTATATCGTGCAATCGGTCACCGACGCGGACGGACAGACGGTCAGGACGGTGGAACCGACGGTGAAGCGTCGGGTCATTTCGGAGCAGACTTCCGCCGCCATGCGCACCCTGATGGAAGGCGTTGTCACAGACGGAACGGGAAAAAACGGTGCGGTGGCCGGCTATCGGGTGGGCGGCAAGACCGGCACCAGCCAGAAACTGGACAGCGAGGATGCCTCTGCCCGTATTGCCAGCTTTGTGGCGGTGGCACCCATTGATGACCCTAAAATCGCGGTGCTGGTCTGCCTGGATGAACCCCACAGCTGGACCACCAGCGGCGGTGCGCTGTCCGGGCCGGTCTGCGCCGAGGTCCTGGAACAGGCCCTGCCGTATCTGGGCATCGAACCCAGCTATACCGAAGCCGAGCTGGAAAAATACTTCACCCAGGTGCCGGACGTTTCCGGCTGGCGGGTGGCAGCCGCACGGCAGAAGCTGGCGGAATACGGTCTGGAAGCGTCCGTCATCGGGGATGGAGAGCGGGTCACCAGCCTGTACCCGGCAGCGGGAACCTCAGTGCGGCGGCAGTCTGCCATCACGCTGGACACCACCGGCAGTTTTGATGCGGCTGCCGACGAGTAAAACGGCGGGATCGGTTGTATGGCACCAGGCCGGTATGGTACAATGAGCACAAACGGGAAGCGACAGCCCCGACCACAGAGATGAATAACAGGAAAGACAGAGGTGTCCGGCATGAAATTGAATGCCATCCATCATATTGCCATCATTGTTTCCGATATCCAGACGGCCAAGACTTTCTATGTGGAAAAACTGGGCTTTCCGATCCTGCGGGAAAACTATCGGCCGGACCGGGAAGACTGGAAGCTGGATCTGCGGGTGAACGAGCAGACAGAGCTGGAAATCTTCGCGGAAAAGGACCCGCCCAGGCGGGTGAACCGGCCCGAAGCCTGCGGTCTGCGCCATCTGGCCTTTCATGTGGACAGCGTGGAGGCAACCGTGCAGGAACTGGAAAACCTGGGAATCGCCTGTGAGCCCGTCCGTCTGGACGACTACACCGGCAAAAAGATGACCTTTTTCTTTGATCCGGATGGCCTGCCCATCGAAATTCACGAATAAAACGGAACCGTCCGGGACGTGCGCGGCATGTCCCGGACGGTTTCCTGTATAAACGGATGGGTCACGACATCTTCCGGGTTCCCGAAAGGATGTATTTCTCCTGGTCGGAAATGGCTGTATCCACATCAAACCAGGGGCTGAAAAGCTCGGCCAGCTCTGCGGCAGGCAGCATCCCCATGGACACGCGGGCCGCACGTCCGGCGTGATGCCGGTTGAGCTGGGCGATGCTCATGCTGTGCGCCACGGTCAGGCGTCCTCCCGGGCGCAGCCAGCCGGACAGGTCCCGGAGCAATCCGGCCGGATCGGCAAAATGGGGAAAGGCGTTGTAGACAACGCAGCAGTCATAATCACCGCTGCCCTGCAAAGCCTGGATATCGCTGCACATCACCCGGATGGGCGGCTGTGCCTTTTTCGCCGCGATTTTGGTCATTTCGGGGGAAATGTCCACGGCCAGCACATGGGCCGCCTGCCGCTGGCAGTAAAAGGGGAACAGAACCCCGGTGCCGCAGGCTACATCCAGTACCCGCACACCGGGCTCAATGCCGGCTGCGTCCAGAATCAGGTTGATCTTGTCCCGGTCCACGACCAGGTCCCGGTCCCAGCCGGCAGCCAGCTCATCAAAAAAATGCACCACATCCTGCTTGTCAATAACCGCACAGTGCCGGTCCAGACATTGGAGATTCATGGGATTCTACCTCTTTTCCATATGATGGATTTACTCGGTATAAATTTGTTGATTGCCCGAAATGGCCTGCCCCAGATATTCGTCGATCCACCGGGCTGCGCCTTCCTTGTCCCGGGCACGGATGAGATCGTACAGTTTTTCGGTGTTGCGGCACAATGCCCCGATACCGTATAGCCGGCAGAACCGGGTCCACAGGGTAATGACCGGAGGCTTGAAGGAATAGTAGATCAGCGGCAGGATGCTGTTGCCGCTTACCAGGGCCAGTTCATGCTGGTATGTCCAGGCGGCTTCGGCAGCCTGTGCCGGGGTGGTGCATTCCGCAATGGCGGCCAGCAGCCTGCCCAGTCTGTCCAGGGCCTCGTCGGAAGCCCGGTCAATGGCGTTGGCCACCGCCAGATGTTCCAGCGCCATGCGCACTTCCAGGATGGACTGGACCTCCTCCTTTCCCAGCACGCCGCCCTGATACTCCATGATGGCGATCAGGGTGCTCAGGTTTCCCCGGCGGCGGTAGTCCGCCACCACGGCGCCCTGCCGCGGCCGCACCTCCACAAAGCCCTGTTTGGCCAGTTCGGCCATGCCTCCGTTCACCACCGCACGGCTTACCTGCATTCGCTGGGCCAGCTCCCGCTCGGGGGGCAGCTGCGTCCCCACAGCCAGTTCTCCGGACAGAATCATCCGCTGCAATTGCTGGATGAACAGATCCTTCAGACTGGGCGCATTCAGCTTTTCAAATTCCATGGCGGACCTCCTCTCTGGGCTGTGGCTATACCACATACCATACATGAATTTTATCATACATTTCACCAAATAAAAAGCCTTGCTTTTTCTATATTCACGGAAATGGCCGGACTTTATTGACCATTTTCTCAATGAGCGTTAAACTATTCACAAAAGAAAGTGTGCCTCCGGCCAATGTGCCGGCGTGTGGCAGAACCACAAACAGAGGAGAAAGGACGATTCCCGTGGAAAAGGTAAAGATTCTGGAGATCAAGCAGAGCGTGTTTGCCTCCAACGACCGCGAAGCCGATGAGGTCCGCCGCCAGCTGAAGGAAAAAGGCGTGTTCCTGCTCAACCTCATGTCCTCGCCGGGGTCGGGCAAAACCACCACCCTGCGGCGTACCATCGAGGCGCTGAAGGATGAGATGCGCATCGGCGTCATGGAAGCGGACATTGACTCGGACGTGGACGCCAAAGCCATTGCCGAGACCGGTGCCAAGTCCATCCAGCTGCACACCGGCGGCATGTGCCACCTGGATGCCGATATGACCCGCCAGGGACTGGAAGGCCTGGGCCTGGAAGACGTGGACCTGGCCATTCTGGAAAACGTGGGCAACCTGGTCTGTCCGGCGGAGTTTGATACCGGCGCGGTCAAGAACGCCATGATCCTCTCGGTGCCGGAAGGCCATGACAAGCCCCTGAAGTATCCGCTGATGTTCACCGTCTGCGATGTGGTGCTGGTGAACAAGATCGACGTGATGCCCTACTTTGATTTCGATATGGAAAAATGCAAGGAATACATCCGCATGCGCAACCCTGAAGCCAAGGTCATTCCTATCTGTGCCCGCACCGGGGAGGGGATTGACCAGTGGGCCGACTGGCTGCGCACCCAGGTTGCGGCCTGGAAAAATCCGGACAAGCAGTAAGGACACTACACAGAAAGGAACCGACCATGAGCCAGACCCATTTTCCTCTGGACGAGAGCAAGCTGCCCTTCAAGATTTCCAAGGACGAAAAGCCCCGGGAAAAGATCCTCAAACTGGGCCAGAAGATCACCGACCGCATCCCGGCCAAACTGCGTCCCCTCACCGCCGAAGACCCGGAGTACTGGGGTCTGGCGGGGCTCATCACCGATGAGATGGCGGATGTGGCCCTGAAGATGAAGGTCCGCAAACCCATGACCCTGCCCGAACTGGTCAAGGTCACCGGCAAATCCGCCGAGGAGCTGGAACCCCTTCTGTACCAGATGAGCTATGTGGGCCTGCTGGAATACAACTGGGAGAACGAGCGCCATGAAAAGCAGTACGTGCTGCCCATGTTCGTACCCGGCAGTGCCGAGTTCTTCAACATGCAGAAGAGCCAGATCGAAAACAACCCCGAAGTCACCGCCTTCTTTGAGCGGATGACCTTCCTGCCGCTGGAACACATCACCGCCATGGTGCCGCCGGGAGGCGCCGGCATCGGCATGCATGTCATCCCGGTGGAAAAGGCCATCGAGACCGAAAACCAGTCGGTGGACATCGAGCACATCTCCCACTGGCTGAAAAAGTACGATGGCAAATATGCGGCCAGTCCCTGTTCCTGCCGTATGTCCCGGGCCCGGATGGGGGAGGGCTGCGGCGACGACCCGGAGGACTGGTGCATCGGTGTGGGTGACATGGCCGACTACCTGGTGGAAACCAAAAAGGGCCACTATGTGGACTACGACGAGGTCATGCGCATCCTGAAGCGGGCCGAGGACAACGGTTTTGTGCACCAGATCACCAACATCGACGGCGAAAACAAGATCTTTGCCATCTGCAACTGCAACGTGAACATCTGCAACGCCCTGCGCACCAGCCAGCTGTTCAACACCCCCAATATGAGCCGTTCCGCCTATGTGGCCCATGTCACCCCGGAAAACTGCGTGGCCTGCGGCCGCTGCGTGGAGTACTGCCCCGCCGGTGCGGTCAAGCTGGGCCAGAAGCTGTGCACCAGCCACGGGCCGGTGGAGTATCCCCGCCAGGAACTGCCCGACAACGTGAAGTGGGGCCCGGAAAAGTGGGACATCGACTACCGGGACAACAACCGCATCAACTGCTACGACACCGGCACCGCTCCCTGCAAGACGGCCTGCCCTGCCCACATTGCGGTGCAGGGGTATCTGAAGATGGCTGCCCAGGGCCGCTATACCGAAGCGCTGGCTCTCATCAAGCGGGAAAATCCCTTCCCGGCGGTGTGCGGCCGGGTGTGCAACCGCCGCTGTGAGGATGCCTGCACCCGCGGCACCGTGGACCAGGCGGTGGCCATTGATGAGGTGAAGAAGTTCATTGCCCAGAAGGACCTGGAAGCGGCCACCCGCTACATCCCGCCCATCAACCCGCCTTCCAACCGGGGCGGCTTCAGTGAGAAGGTCGCCATCATCGGCGCCGGTCCGGCGGGTCTGTCCTGCGCCTATTATCTGGCTGAAAAGGGCTACCATCCCACCGTGTTTGAAAAGAATCAGAAGCCCGGCGGCATGCTGACCTACGGCATCCCCTCCTACAAACTGGAAAAGGACGTGGTGGAAGCCGAGATCGACATCATCCGTCAGATGGGCGTGGAGATCCGCTGCGGCGTGGAAGTGGGCAAGGATGTGACCCTGGACGAGCTGCGTGCCCAGGGGTACAAGGCCTTCTATCTGGCCATCGGCTGCCAGGGCGGCCGCAAGGCCGGTGTCCCCGGTGAGGACGCCCCCAACGTGGTCACCGCTGTGGAGCTCCTCCATCGCGTGAACGAAGGGGAGAAGATCAATCTCAGCGGCCGCATTGTGGTGGTCGGCGGCGGCAACGTAGCCATCGACGTGGTGCGTTCCGGTCTGCGCTGCGGTGCTTCCTCGGCGGATATGTTCTGCCTGGAAGCCCGGGACCAGATGCCTGCCACACCCGGCGAGGTCGCCGAGGCGGAGGAAGAGGGCGCCAAGGTCCACTGCGGCTGGGGCCCCAAGGAGATTTTGACCGAGAACGGCAAGGCCACGGCCGTGGTGTTCAAACGCTGCCTGTCGGTGTTTGATGCCGAAGGCCGCTTCAACCCCACTTATGATGACAACGACACCGTCACGGTGGAATGTGAGCATGTGTTCCTGAGCATCGGCCAGAGCATCCAGTGGGGGAACCTGCTGGAAGGCAGCAAGGTGGAGCTGGGCCGGGGCGGCCGTGCTGTGGCTGACTCCCTGACCTACCAGACCGCCCAGCCCGACGTGTTTGTGGGCGGCGACGTGTACACCGGTCCCAAGTTTGCCATCGACGCCATCGCCGCCGGCAAGGAAGGGGCTGTCTCCATCCATCGCTTTGTCCAGCCCAACACCAGCATGACCATCGGCCGCAACCGCCGCCAGTTCATCGAGCTGGACAAGACCGACCTGGCCCTGGAAAGCTACGATACCACCGCCCGTCAGGTGGCCGGCATGGCCCAGGATATCGACTATCACCGCTCCTTCCGGGACGGCCACCAGACCTTCACCGAGGAACAGGTCAAGAAGGAGACCTCCCGCTGCCTGGGCTGCGGCGCTTCGGTGGTGGACCCCAACAAGTGCATCGGCTGCGGCGTCTGCACCACCAAGTGCGAATTCGACGCCATCCACCTTTCCCGTGAACGCCCCGAGTGCAGCACCATGGTACGCAGCGAGGATAAATTCAAGGCCATCCTGCCTTATATGCTCAAGCGGGAATTCAGAATCCGGTTCGGCAAGAAGGAAGACTGAGATGCACGAACTGGGAATTGTCTTTCATATCATCCGCAGCGTGGAAGAAGTGGGCCGCCAGAACGGCGTCAAGCGGGTCAACGCGGTGACGCTGGAACTGGGGGAGGTCTCCGGCGTGCTGGAAGACTACCTTCAGGACTGCTGGAACTGGGCGGCGGCCAGATCCGATATGCTGCGCGGCGCCCGACTGCAGGTGGAGACCATCCCCGCCAAGACCCTTTGCGAGGATTGCGGCCTTGTGTACCCCACCGTGGCTCACGGCAGGACCTGCCCCGGATGCGGCAGCGGACATACGCATCTGATACAGGGCAACGAAACCATGATCCGGGATATTACAGTGCCCGAAGAGGAAGAAGCGGAATCGAAAGAAACTCCCTCCCCGGACACACTGTAAGATAAAACGTTATTTTGAACGGAGGAATTTTGTATGTTGTTTCAGATCTACGGCGAAAACGCCGGCTGGCAGCTGTTCGGATGGCTGCTGGTTTTTGTGGGGCTCATTCTTGTCAATGAGCTGGCCCGCCGTACCAAGCAGGGCGGCATCTTCTGCTTCCTGATTCTGCCTGCAGGCCTGACGGTCTACTTCATTGCGGTGGCTGTGGGAGCCTCTATGGGGGCTGAGTGGGCGCTGAATAACCCCACCTACCTGTACATGAACAGCTGGTTCCATTATGCCAAGCTCTATGCCGCCACCATCGGCTGCATCGGCTTCATGATGCTCAAGTATAAGTGGGGCATCGGCAAGACCCACTGGTTCAAGGCCTTCCCCTTTGTCATTGTGGGCATCAACATCCTCATCGCCGTGGCCAGCGACTTCGAGTCCGGCATCCGGGGGGCCATGGCTCTGGCCGAAACCGGCAGCCGCTGGTGGCTGTCCAGCGAGAACGTCTGGGTTTACGGCGGCTGGTGGAACTGGGTCAACGGCATCGCCGGTATCCTGAATATCCTGTGCATGACCGGCTGGTGGGGCATCTATTCCTCCAAGAAACAGCAGGACATGCTCTGGCCGGATATGACCATCTTCTACATTGTCGCCTACGACCTGTGGAACTTTGAGTACACCTACAACAACCTGCCCACCCACGCCTGGTACTGCGGTCTGGCCCTGCTGCTGGCACCCACCTTTGCCAACGCCCTGTGGAACAAGGGCGGCTGGATCCAGAACCGCGCCAACACCCTGGCCCTGTGGTGCATGTTTGCCCAGGTCTTCCCGCTGTTCCAGGATCAGGGCGTCTTTGCCACCATTCCCGTGCTGTATGTGGACGGCGTGATGGATCCGGCCACCCATCCCACGGCGGCCGACCCCACCATGCAGGGCGTCATTGCACTGCTGGCCCTGGCTGCCAATGTCATCGTGCTGGCCATCATTATCAAGCGCTCCATCGAGCAGAAGAAGAATCCCTACACCAACGAGATCTTCACCGATACCAGGGACTTCCAGCTGGCTATGGCACGCGCCGAAGAACAGTAACCCGCCGTACCCAGGCTGCCTTGGCAGACCAAACGGGGCGGACGGACCGGTACAACCAAAAAAGAGAGATTGCCTTTCCCGGAAATGGGGGAGGCAATCTCTCTTCTTTTTTGTCTTTCCTGTCCCTGCCGCGGATAAAGTTTGTCAGGCTTTTTCCATATCCCGCAGCACATTGAGAAACCGCTCGGCGGCAGGGGAGAAGATCTGGTATTTCTTCCATACAATGTACATGTCTGCCTGCCGCCTGGGTTCCAGCGGGCGAAAACACAGCGGGCTGTCGCCGGTCACATTGATGATGCCGTCCAGACACAGGGCGTATCCCATACCATCCTCCACCATCAGGGACCCGTTGTAAACCAGGTTGTAGGTGCCCACCACCTGCAGCTGACCGGCCGGTTCTCCGAACCATTCCTGCAGCCGGCTGGTTTTGTATATCTGCCGGGATACGATCAGCGGCTGTCCTTTCAGGTCGGACAAACGCAGCGCTGCTTTCTGTGCCAGAGGGCTGTCCCGGCGCATCAGCACACCCCAGGTGTCCTGGTAGGCCAGATGGATCACGTTATACCGGGACAGATCCACCGGCGCAAACAAAAGTCCGAAGTCAATGAGCCCTTTGTCCAGATCCTCCCGCACGTCGGTGGCATCGCCGCTGGAAATATGGATGCGGATGTCCGGATAGGATTCCTGCAGCTGTCGGGCCGCCCGGGTCAGGTAATGGACCCCCACCGTCTCACCGGCGCCAATGTACACCTCCCCGGAAACGGCCTCCTCCGTCTGGGCAAACTCCTGCTCGGTCTTCTGCACCAGATCCAGGATCTCCTCGGCACGTTTGCGCAGCAGCATTCCCTCCGGGGTCAGGGTCACACTATGGCTACCGCGCACAAACAGTTGCTGGCCAAGCTCCTCTTCCAGATCGTGGATCTGGCGGGACAGGGTAGGCTGGGTGACATGCAGGGCGTTGGCCGCATTGGTGATGTTGCCTTCCCGGGCAATGGTCAAAAAGTACCGCAGTACCCGCAATTCCATAAAAGACCCTCCTGTACTTCCTTTATTGTCCCTATACTACCAGAAATATGATATGCTTGCAAGGCATTTCTGAATATAAAATATAAGTATTTGCTATTTTGCGGCAGAAGGACTACACTGAGAGCATACCAAGGCAGACGGGAAAAAGTCTGCCGAGGAACGGGAGGACGGTCGGATGGAAACACAGGAACTTACCCCGGAAACGGTTCGCCAGAACCTGAAGGACGCTGGTTTTGCGCCGCAGGCCGCTGCAGGCTTTCTGGCCTGCTGGCAGGCAGGTGACCACCGGGAACAGATGCGCCTGCTGGCCAAACAGCGCCGCTGTTTGCTGCAGCGCATCCATAAGCAGGAAAAACAGATCAGCTGTCTGGACTATCTGGCCTACTGCCTGGACAGTCCGGCATCCGACAACGACAACGGGAGATGACTCATCCATGAAACGGATTGCAAACCAGACTTTTGATGAAGAGCGGGCCTTGTACGGGCAGAAAGGCATCTTTGTCACCGACTGCCGCTTTGACGGGCCGGCAGACGGGGAGAGCGCCTTCAAGGAAGGCACCGACATCACGGCGGAACACTGCTATTTCAATCTGCGGTATCCCTTCTGGCATGATACCAACCTGGTGATTCACGACGGCGAGATGACCGAACTCTGCCGCGCCGCGCTGTGGTATTCCCGCAACGTTACCATCACCGATACCAACCTTCACGGCATCAAGGCCCTGCGGGAGTGCGACAATGTGACCATGCGCCGCTGTGACATCGACTCTCCGGAATTTGGCTGGTCGGTGCGGGGCATCACCATGGAAGACTGCACCGCCCGGAGTGAATATTTCATGATGCGGTCGGACCACCTGCAGTTCACCAACGTGACCCTGAAAGGCAAATACTCCTTCCAGTACATCCAGGATGCTACCTTTGACCATTGCAGCTTCGACACCAAGGATGCTTTCTGGCATGCCAGACACGTGGTGGTGCGCAACAGCGTGGTAAAGGGGGAGTACCTGGCCTGGTACTGCGAGAACGTCACCTTTGAGAATTGCAGGATCATCGGTACCCAGCCCCTGTGCTACTGCAAGGGACTGCAGCTCATCAACTGCGAGATGGTGGACACCGACCTGGCTTTTGAAAAGAGCGAAGTCCGCGCCACCATCACCACGCCGGTTCTCAGCATCAAGAACCCCCGTTCCGGCCGGATCGAACTGCCGGAAGTGGGGCAGGTCATCCGGGACGACCCGGACTCCCACGGCGAGATCATCTGCAAGCGCATCGGCAGCTGCAAGACCGGCGGATGCGCATGAACCTCTGTTTCAGAAAGGAGAATCCCCATGCTTGGCAACTTTACCTACTGCAATCCCACCCGTGTTCATTTCGGCGAACAATCCCTGGACCAGCTGGGCGCAGAGCTGGCGCAATACGGCAGCAAGGTCCTTTTGACCTACGGCGGCGGTTCGGTAAAAAAATCCGGTCTGTATGCCCGGATCCTTTCCATTTTGCAGGACTGCGGCAAGCAGGTCTTTGAGGTACCCGGCGTCATGCCCAACCCCACGGTGGAAAAGCTGTATGAGGGCTGCCAGGTGGCCAAAGACCATCAGGTGGACCTGATTCTGGCCGTGGGCGGCGGTTCCGTGTGTGACTACGCCAAGGCGGTCTCGGTTTCCGCCTGGTGCACCGAGGACCCCTGGGACAAATACTACCTGCGCATGGAAGAGGTGGACAATCCCATCATCCCGGTGGGCTGCGTGCTGACCATGGTGGGCACCGGCTCGGAGATGAACGGCGGCTCGGTCATCACCAACCATGAACAGAAGCGCAAGATCGGCCATGTGTTCGGCAGCAATGTCATGCCCCGCTTCACCATCCTGAATCCCACCTATACCTATACCGTGCCCATGCGTCAGATGGTGGCGGGCATTTATGATGCCTTCAACCATATCTGCGAGCAGTATTTTTCCGGTGAGGACGACAACACCACCGACTACATAGCCGAAGGTCTGATGCGCTCTCTGGTACACAGCTCCCGTATCGCGGTGCGGGACCCGCAGAACTATGAGGCCCGCAGCAACATCATGTGGGCAGCCACCTGGGCCCTGAACACCCTGCTGGCTATGGGCAAATCCACCGACTGGGAAGTGCATATGATCGGGCAGTCCATCGGTGCTTACACCGATGCCACCCACGGCATGACCCTGTCTGCTGTGTCTATGGCCTATTACCGGTTCATCCTGCCCTACGGAACGGCCAAGTTTGCCCGGTTTGCCGCCAATGTGTGGGGCATTGATCCCACCGGCATGACCGAAAAGGAACTGGCCGAAGCCGGACTTTCCGCCATGGAAGGCTGGATGAAGGAACTGGGCGTGGCCATGAATATCCGGGAACTGGGCGTTACCGAGGAGATGATCGAGGGCATCGCCGACGGTACTTTCCTGCTCACCGGCGGCTACAAGACCCTGACCCGGGAGGATGTGATCGCCATCCTGCGGGCCAGCCTGTGAGGATTGTGGTGAAAACCGGCTTTCTGCGGGCGGCCGCGGTCGTTTTGATGGTGGCGCTGACCGGCTGCGCCCGCCAGCAGCCGATGCAGACTCCGGTACAGCCGACCCCTGCCCCGGCCGCGGCAGCACCTGCCACCCCTGAGCAAGCAAGCGGGGAAGAGACGCTACAGAAAGAAAGCGAGGAAGCCATCATGCAGATTCAGATCGGAGAAACCACTTTTACCGCCGTCCCGGCGGATACGGAAGCCGCCGAAGCCCTGATGGAATTGCTGGCGGACGGCCCCGTCACCATCCAGGCGGAAAATTACGGCGGTTTTGAAAAGGTGGGCAGCCTGCCCCAGGATCTGCCGCAGGCGGACAGCCGCATCACCACCCGGCCGGGGGATGTGATGCTGTACCAGGGGGACTCCATCGTCTTTTTCTATGGCGCCAACACCTGGGCCTACACCCGTCTGGCCACCATTCAGGATGCCTCCGCCGAGGAACTGCGGCAGGCTTTCGGCGGCAGTGAAACATCCATCACGCTTTCCCGGTAAAAACTTTCCGGCGGCAGCTGCTTTTGGGGCAGCTGCCGCTTTTTGCTGTTCAATATCCCGTATATGCGCAAAATCTGACCGTCAGACAGGAAAAAACTTTCCGCGCCCCCTTGCGCCCAAAGGCGGTATGCGGTATTAGTAGTCATTGTGAGCCTGCGCCCGCCAACAGCGGCGCGGCCTTTCGGTGTGAAAAACTCCTGACAGAAAGGACACATAGAATGAACGCTGTACTGAACATCCTGCGCGGTATCGTCATCGGTATCGCCAACGTCATTCCCGGCGTCTCCGGCGGCACCATGGCGGTGTCCATGGGTATTTACGACAAGCTGATCAGCGCGGTCACCGGCCTGTTCAAGCACTTCAAAAAGAGCATTCGCCTGCTGATCCCTCTGGGGGTGGGCATGGTCATCGGCATTGTGGGCTTCGGCTTCCTGCTGGAATACCTGCTCAACAATTTTGTGCTGGCCACCTGCCTGACCTTTGTGGGCCTGATCCTGGGCGGCCTGCCCATCCTGTGGATGAACCTGCGCAAGAACATCGAGAAAAAGCCCTCCCGCCGTATCGGCGCCGGAGAGGTCATCAGCTTCCTGGTGCTGCTGGCCATCGGCGTGGGCCTGCCGCTGGTGCAGGGGGCCGAGGGTGCCATCAAGACCCTGACCATTGATCCGGTCACCATCGTGATCCTGTTCCTGCTGGGTCTGATCGCCAGTGCCACCATGGTCATCCCCGGTGTGTCCGGCAGCATGGTTCTCATGGTCCTGGGCTATTACAGCACCATCCTCTCGCTGGTCACCGGCACGGTGACCATGCTCAAGGACGGCGACTTCGGCGGTGTGGTGCATAACTGCCTGCTGTTGGTTCCCTTTGCCATCGGTGTGGTGCTGGGCATCTTTCTCATTGCCAAGATCATTGAGTATCTGTTCAACCGTTTCCCCAGCCAGACGTTTGCCGCCATCATCGGCCTGATCCTGTCCTCTCCCTTTGCCATCCTGTACTCGGCCAATGCCTTCGGCGCTTTCTCGGTGGTCGAACTCATTGTGGGCCTGGTGCTGGCCGCCCTGGGCGCCTGGGTCACCTGGCTCATGGGCAGCAAGGAAGATGTCTGAGCCGATACCGTAATCCCATACTGACAAAGCCCGCTTTTCCCCGGGAGGGAAGGCGGGCTTTTTGTATGGATTCAGTTTCCGGCATGCAGGCGCCGGTATTCGTTGGGGGTCATGCCGAATTCCTGGCGGAAGATGCGGTTGAAATTGCGGATGGTCTCAAATCCGCACAGGGAGGCGATTTCGGTGATTTTCTTGTCGGTGGCGGCCAGATACCCTTTGGCATACTGGATGCGATATCCATTGACATAGGCAGAAAACCCGACCCCGAAATGCCGGTTGAAGAAACCGGAAAGATAACAGTGGTTGTATCCCAGCGCTTCCGCCATGCCTGTCAGGGTGACCTTTTCCTGGTAATGCTCCTCGATGTAGGCGGCGATGGCGTTGGTCAGGGCGTAGTCGGATTCATTGGCTTTCTCCCGGTCGCATGTCTCATAAAAGCGGCTGCACACGTCGTACAGTACAGACCGGATCCGGTATTTGCTGGTGCGCGGATCACACAGGATCTGTACAAAGGCATCACTCTCAAACCGGCAGACCGGGGGCAGGAACCGCGTGCCCCGCATATCGTTGCAGAAATCTTCCACCCAGTCGTTGGAAAAGATGAACAGAATGCTTTCGTTGAACGTCTCGGTAGCAAAGGAATGGATCTGCCCCGGCAGGGTCAGCACCGCTTCGCCGGCTGTGGCACTGAACTTGTGTCCATCCACCTCACACAGCAGTTCACCTGCAAATACATAGTTCAGTTCAAAGCTGCGATGCATATGTTTGCGGAAAACAAAGTCCGTGTTGGTGCTGTGATACAGATATTCCCGCTTGTCCGAACGGTTCGCCTCAAAATCGATCATATGCCACCACCTGAACTTTTGTCTATAAGTATAAAACATCTTGCTTGTGTTGGCAAGGCTGCGGGGAGTACACTGTGCCTGTAAGGCGGCGGGCAAAGCCCGACCGGAAAACGTTATCTGCCAAGCGAGGAACCACCATGAAAAACGACAAATACTTCAAAAAATGTATCGCGTTCGGTCGGGCCACCGAGGGGCTGCGCGCCGACTTCCAGGAACAGATGCGGGAACTGCAGCAGGACATCGGCTTTGAATATGTCCGCTTCCACGGCATTTTCCATGATGATATGGCCGTGTACGATGAGGACGAAAACGGCAATCCCGTCTACTGGTTCGGATATGTGGACAAACTCATTGACTTTTTGCTGTCGGTGCATATCCGGCCTTTCCTGGAGCTGGCTTTTATGCCCATCCAGCTGGCCACAGTGCCCAACACCACCTTCTGGTGGAAGGCCAACGGCTGCCCTCCCACCGATTATCAGAAGTGGCATGACCTGGTCCGGGCCACCATCCTGCACCTGACGGAACGGTATGGGGAGGAAGAACTCAAGACCTGGTATTTTGAAATCTGGAACGAACCCAATCTGGATTCCTTCTTCCGCGGCACCCAGCAGGAATATTTCCGGCTGTATACCGTCACGGCCGAAGCGGTCAAGTCGGTCTGTCCGGAATATAAGGTGGGCGGCCCTTCCACCAGCGGTGCCGACTTCCGGGACGGCCTGGGATATCTGAAAGAATTCATCCGCTATGTCAGTGAAAATCATCTGCCGGTGGATTTCTTCTGCGCCCATCCGTACCCCACATGCTGGGCGCTGGACGGCGACGGCTCCGAGCGGATGGGATACATCGGCAAGGATATCTGCCTGCAGTTCCTGGACAACATCCGCTCCATCGTGGACGGTTCTCCCTACCCGGATGCGGAGATCATGCTCACCGAGTGGAATTCGTCCCCCAGTCCCCGGGATCTGGTGCACGACACCCCCTTCATGGCCTCGTTCCTTCTGTACAACTATACCCAGAACTATGGCAAGGTGGACAGCCTGGGATACTGGACCTTTACCGACATTTTTGAGGAGAACGGCCCCGGCCGCAGTCCGTTCCACGGCGGGTTCGGCCTCATCAATGTGGACAACGTGAAAAAGCCTTCCTACTGGGCTTTCTGGATGCTCAACCAACTGGGCGAAGAAATTCTGGAAGTGGGTGAAGACCATGTCGTCGCCCGCAGCGGAGACAACTATCAGGTCATTGTCTGGAACTACTGCTATTATACCGACGAATTTGCTGACGGTGACCGCAGCAAACTCACCGAGACCCGGCGGGAGGAAATTTTCCAGAACAAGGAACTGACGGTGGATCTGTCGCTGGAACTGCAGGGAACCTATGACCAGACGGTGTACACCCTGGACGAAGATACCTCCGCCTATCACAACTGGCTCAAGCTGGGGGCGCCCCAGTATCCCACCGCGGACCAGGTGGAGATCATGCAGGAAACCTCCCGCCCCAAGACGGAGCACAGCACCGTGCAGAGCTTCCATATCCGCCCCACCCTCCGGCCTCACGAGGTCAAGTGCTATATTCTGAACAAACGCTGACACCCTCCTATCGGCAGGCAGCTTCCGCAGGGCCTTCCCGGCCCCGGCAGCTGCCTGCTTTTTTGTGTTTTTTCACATGGCCGGACAGCTTCGTCACCCTCTCTCAAAAAGGGACAACAGACTGGTCTTTTGTGCAATTTCCCACCTTTTTTCAATCTTTGTTTATTGTTTGTTTGCAATTTCGTGCTATACTAAACACATGTTCAAGCAGTATGCAACACAGAAAAAGGAGCCGCACATGTCCAAGCAGTCGTTTGTACAATTCAAAGACGTCTGTAAATATTATCAGATGGGCGATACGCGCATCGCCGCGGCCGACCACGTGACCTTTGAGATCGAAAAAGGGGAGTTCTGCGTCATCCTGGGCCCTTCGGGCGCGGGCAAGACCACCGTGCTCAACATGCTCGGCGGTATGGATACCTGTGACGAAGGCACCATCCTCCTGGATGGGGAGGAAGTCAGTGCTTTTGACCAGAAACGCCTGACCCAGTACCGCCGTTATGACGTGGGCTTTGTGTTTCAGTTTTACAATCTGGTACAGAACCTGACCGCCCGGGAAAATGTGGAACTTGCCTCTGAGATCTGCCGTGACCCGCTGGATGCGGATCTGGTGCTGGAGGAAGTGGGCCTTTTGCAGCGGCGCAACAATTTTCCGGCGCAGCTTTCCGGCGGCGAACAGCAGCGGGTGTCCATCGCCCGGGCCCTGGCCAAAAATCCCAAGATTCTTTTGTGTGATGAGCCCACGGGCGCCCTGGACTACAAAACCGGCAAGCAGGTCCTGGCCCTTCTGCAGGATACCTGCCGCCAGAAAGGCCGTACCGTCATCGTCATCACCCACAACAGCGCTTTGGCCGCCATGGCGGACCGGGTCATCCGCATCA
Organism: uncultured Gemmiger sp.; assembly: GCA_944388105.1. GTDB lineage: Bacteria > Bacillota > Clostridia > Oscillospirales > Ruminococcaceae > Gemmiger. The sequence goes on from CALXHN010000007.1 coordinate 34,677, forward strand.
ACAGCGGCCATGTCATTGACATGCAGTGCAACCCGTCGCCGACCCCGGTCGAAAGGATCGAGTGGTAATGAACAGGACGTACCAAAAAAATATACGCCGCACACTGGCCAGCACACGCAGCCGTTTTCTGGCCATCTTTTCCATTGTGGCCCTGGGGGTCGGCTTTCTGGCCGGCCTTGTGTCCACCACGCCCGATATGCGGGACTCGGTGGAACGGTATCTGGATGATGCCAACCTGTATGACCTGCGCATCATCGGGACCCTGGGACTGACCGATGCCGATGTGCAGGCCCTGGAACAGCTTGATGGCGTGCAGGATGTCCGGGGCGCCTGGTCGGCGGATGTGCTGGTCAAAACCCCCGAATCCGACCAGGCGGTAGCCCGGGTGCACAGCCTGCCCACCGACGCCGACGGCAACCCGGAAGGCGCTTCGGTCATCAACCGGCTGGTACTGGAACAGGGCCGCTGGCCCCAGGCCTCCGGCGAGTGTGTGGTGGAAGCCGGGGCCGGGGACCTGACCCGGGGACTGGACATCGGGGACACCATCCAGGTGCCCGCCAACGACAACGAGGACCTGGAAGATACCCTTGCCACCACCGAGTACACGGTGGTGGGGGTGGTCCATGACGCCACCTACTTCTCTTTTGAACGGGAACCCGCCAGTGTGGGCAGCGGCGCGGTGGAAACCATCTTCTACATACTGCCCCAGGATTTCGCCTATGAAAGCTATACCGAGATCTATCTGACCGTGGACGACGCCCTTGCCATGAACAGCATGGGAGATGCGTATGAAAAGGCGGTCCAGTCAGTCAGCGACGAGGCGGAAGAGATTGCCGGCGCCCGGTGTGAAGCCCGCCTGCAGGAGGTCAAGTCCGACGCCCAACAGGAGATCGACGACGCCTGGGACGAGTACAACGATGCCGCTGCCGAGGCGGATGAAGAACTGTCCGATGCCGCCCGGGAACTGGAAGACGGCCGGCAGGCTCTGGCCGACGGGGAACAGGAAGTGGCCGACGGCGAGCGGGACTATCAGGATGGTCTGGCCGAACTGGCCGACTATGAGCAGCAACTCAAGGACGGCGAAGCCGCCCTGAACGCCGGCATGGCGGAACTGATCAGCGGTCAGGCACAGTGGCAGGAAAACTGGCAGAAGGCCAAGGACGGCGAGACTGCCCTGGCCGAAGGCAAAAAGCAGCTGGAGGAAGCCCAGCGGCAGTATGAGGAAGGCAAGGCGGCCTATGACGCGGCTTTGGCCCAGATCGAAGCCGGGGAAGCGGCCCTGGCCGAAAACAAGACCAAGCTGGACACCGCCCAGGCCCAGTATGAGCAGCTGGCTGAGTTCAATCAGGGTCTGAATGCGTACGAGGAAGGCCTGCAGCAGTATACCGATGGGGTGAACTATGCCCTGGAACAGTATGCCGCCATACTGCCGTATCCCCTTACCGTCACTACGGATCAGATGGAGGACATTCTGCTGGACCTGTCCCAATTGGAGGAGGACCAGTGGCCGGCGGATGATACCCAGATGATGCTGTACATCGTGAACAAGCTAACCGGAAGCCTGGTGCCGCCCACAGACCCGGGCGAGGAAGTTGTGCCTGAACCCGAAACAGAGGAGCCGGAGCGGCCGGAACCGGCGGAAACGGTGACGGAAGAGCCTTCCGCTGCCGATGAGGAAAACGCCGGGGAACAGAACGCAGCGGCCGCCCCGGAATCCGACGAAAAAGACCCCGCTGATACCGCAGAGACCCCCACGGAAGAAAATGCTGCGGATGATCCTGCACCGCAGGAACCGTCCCACACTTCCGAAACCGGAACCGACGCGGCAGCGGAAGACCCTGCGGAACAAACACCCTCTGTGGCGGAAGCGGACGGCAATGCGCTGTCTGCGTCCCAACCGACGTTCGCCGCCACCGAAACCACGGAAGACGCTTCCCGCTCGGTGCGGGAAAATCCTGATCCCGGCCAGCAGGACACAGGAAATCTGTCCCTGGTGGAGGGCGCCCAAAAGCTTATTGAGGGTAAGAAGGAAATCGACGCCGGTATTCAGCTTCTCATCCTGACCTATCAGCAGCAGGGGCAGGAACTGACCGAGGATGAAGCCTACGCCCTGATCTCGGATGAGAACGTGGCCGCCGTCAAGGCACAGCTGGACGACGGCTGGGCCCAGTACAATGCCGGCGCCGCCCAGCTGGCGGAAGGCCGCGCCCAGCTGGAAGCCAATGAGCAGACCCTCATCGACGGCAAAGCACAGCTGGATGCGGGCTGGGCCCAGTACGAAGTCCAGGGGACAGAACTGTATGACGGCATCAACCAGCTGCGTTCTGCCAAGACCACCCTGGACGAAGGCTGGGACCTGCTCATCGACAAGCAGATGGAGCTGGACGATGCCCGCCGGGAGATCGAGGATGCCCGTGCCACTCTAGCCGACGCCAAAGCCGAGCTGGAGGACGCCCGACAGACCATTGCCGAAAAGACCCAGGAGCTGCGGGACGGCGAGATCGAATACGCCGATGCCAAAGCGGAAGCGGACCAGAAGCTGGCCGACGCCCGGGCGGAGATCGAGGACGCCGAAGCCCAACTCAATGACATTGAGGAAGGGGAATGGTACGTCTGGGACCGCGGCCGCAACGTCAGCTATGCCTCCTTTGATTCCAACTCCACAAAACTGGCTGCCCTGGCCAAGGTGTTCCCGGTGTTCTTCTTCCTGGTGGCGGCGCTGGTGGTCTCCACCACCATGACCCGCATGGTGGAAGAAGAACGGCTTCAGATCGGCACCATGAAAGCTTTGGGCTACACCAGCGGTGCCATCATGCAGAAATACCTGCTCTACGCCCTCACGGCTGCCGCGACCGGGGCGGTGTTCGGGCTGGTGCTGGGATTCTTCGGCTTCCCGCGGGTCATCTGGACTGCCTATCAGATGATGTACTACGCTCCGGCCTTCCTGTCCCCCTGGCGGTGGGACGTGGGCCTGCTGGCCGGCGGTTCCCTCATCGCCATCGCCATGGCGGCCACCTGGTCGGCCTGCCGTGCCACCTTGCACGAATACCCAGCCGCCCTCATGCGGCCCCGGGCCCCCAAGGCCGGCAAGCGCATCCTGCTGGAACGGATCACCTTCCTGTGGCGGCGCCTGCCCTTTACCTACAAGGTCACCTGCCGTAATCTGCTGCGCTATAAAAAGCGCTTCTGGATGACCGTCATCGGGGTGGCGGGCTGCACGGCCCTGCTGGTCACCGGTTTCGGCATTTCGGATTCCCTGAACAGCATTGTCACCAAACAGTTCGGGGAGGTTTACCACTATGACCTGCTCACCGCCGTCACCGACGCCGAATATACCCGGGAAGGCCCTGCCTACGAGTACCTCTATCATGACGACGCCGTAAAATCCTCCCTCACCGTCTTCACCCAGCAGGTGGAACAGGAACTGGAGGACGGCAGCACCGTGGACTACTATTATATGGTACCGGAGGACGTGGACCGTTTTGCCGATTTTGCGGACCTGCACAACCGCCAGACCAAAAATCCCACGCCGCTGGGGCAGGAAGGTGTGGTCCTGACCGAAAAGCTGGCCGGTACCCTGGACGTGAAGCCGGGGGATACGGTCACCCTGGAAGATGCCGACGGCAACCAGGCTCAGTTCACTGTCACCGGCGTGTGCGAGCATTATGTATATAATTATGTGTACATGAGTGCCGAAAGCTACGAAAAGGGCTTCGGCCATGAACCGGACTGGAATGCCATCATGAGCCAGCTGACCGATGCCTCCCAGCAGGGGCGGGACGCGGTATCTGCCAGCCTGCTGGCCATGGATGAAGTGGCCAGCCTGAACTTTACTGCCGACAGCATGGCCATGGTGCTCAACATGCTGGAATCCATCGACGCCGTGGTGGTGCTGATCATTGTCTGTGCCGCCTGTCTGGCCTTTGTGGTGCTGTACAACCTGACCAACATCAACATTGCCGAACGTGTCAAGGAGATCGCCACCATCAAGGTGCTGGGCTTCTATGACCGGGAGGTGGATGCCTACGTCAACCGGGAAAGCGTCATCCTCACCCTGATCGGGGCCCTCTTCGGGCTGGTAGGCGGCGTGGCGCTGCACAAGTTCGTCATCCTTACCGTGGAGGTGGACGCGGTCATGTTCGGGCGGGATATCCAGCCCATGAGCTTCGTGTATGCTCTGGCACTGACCTTCCTGTTCAGCCTGTTCGTGAATCTGGTCATGGGGCGCAAACTCAAACAGATCTCCATGGTGGAGAGCATGAAAGCCCCCGAATAATGGTTGTTTCTTTTCCGGGTGAACCGTACCCTGCCGGGGGTTGGTCACCCGGATTTTTATTTGGCCAATGGCGGATTGACGGGACGGGACAAGCAAAGTATGATGAAGAAAAGGCGTTTCCCGGGAAACAAAACCGGTACCGGGACAGGCGGACCGGTCCCCAAAGCGAGGACCGGTCTGACAGACAGGAAAGGCGGACGGATATCATGAATTACCATCAGTATCAATTTTCGGTGCCGCAGGAAAAAATGGTCCGGGTCATCACAGATACCGATGCCAAGAATGAGGCGGATGACCAATTTGCCATCGTTCAGGCGCTCCTGAGCCCCAAGTTTGAAAATGTGGGTTTGATTGCGGCCCATTTCGGCACCGACCGGGTTCCGGATTCCATGGAGCGGAGCTACCGGGAACTGCAGACCATTTTTGAAAAGATGGACCTGCCTTCCCGGGATATGCTGTACAAGGGTGCGCCCCATGCAATGGAACGGGACGACCTGCCGGTGGAATCGGAAGGGGCCCGTCTGATCGTGCGGGAGGCGATGAAGGCAGATCCCAGGCCCTTGTATGTGCTCTTTCTGGGGCCGCTCACGGATCTGGCTTCGGCTTACCTGATGGAACCCCGGATCGCCGGACGCTTGTGTGCCATATGGATCGGCGGCGGCCGGTATCCGGATGGAGGTCCGGAATACAACCTGGGAAATGACATCACGGCGGCGCGGGTGGTTTTTGCCAGCAATATGGAGCTGTGGCAGGTGCCGCAGGATGTTTATCAGATGATGACAGTCTCGCTGGCTGAACTGGAATACCGGGTCCGGCCCTGCGGCAAGATCGGTGCCTATCTCTGTGACCAGCTGGAAGCGCACAGCCATGAACCGGGGCCAAGAACCAGTCCTTTCCGGGCAGGGGAGGCCTGGGTACTGGGCGATAACCCCGCCGTGGGGCTGCTGCTGTACGGGCACCGGTATGATTATGATTGTGTGCCGGCACCGCAGATCACGGCGGATGGCCGGTATCTCCACACCGGTCTTTCCCGCAAAATCCGCGTATACAACCGGGTGGACAACCGGTTTATCCTGGAAGATCTGTATGCCAAACTGGCTTTGTTTTCCCGAAATCAGGCTTCCTGTCAGACCCATCCATGAATCATGCCATCGGTGCCCCTGTCCTCCGTCCTTCGGAGGCAGGGGCGCTGCTTTTGGGGCAGAAAGAGGGAAGGCAGACAAAATGTGCAGGAAATGTGATTTTTGCCCGGGAGTCATTGACAGGCGGGCCGACTTTGAGTATAATGACAGACTGTACGCAATCAAACAGTTGGAACATGAACAATTTCCGCGGCACGAAATGACGGCCGCCAAGAGAGGTGATTCTCACGCAGGAAAAACGGACCGCAGACCCTGATATGCGGCGGGTGGGTCGGGCGCTGACCCACACATCCCACCAGATCAACCGGGCCCTGGACGCTTGCATCGGTGAGACGGTCAGCCAGGAGCTGACCGGCATGCGGGGGATGGTTCTGGGGTACATTGTCCGTACCACCCGTTCGGGGCGGCCGGTGTACCAGCGGGACCTGGAACATTGTTTCCGGGTGCAGCGTTCCAGCATCACCACCATGCTCAAGGGCATCGAGAGCGCCGGCTTCATCACCCGCACGGCGGTGGAACAGGATGCGCGCCTGAAAAGTCTGGCTGCCACCGAGAAAGGTCTGGCCTGCTACGATCAGCTGGAACGCTGCATCAATGCGTTTGAGGCGCGGCTGCAGCAGGGCGTGACCGAATCGGAACTGACCAGTCTGGAAACGGTTCTGGACAAGCTGCTGTGCAACGCCAAAGCTGTGCAGACCGATCCGCATATCGAATAAGAAAGGAATAGGAGAAAGTACACACACTATGTTTAAGACACTGTACAAAGAGATCGATGGCTTCAAGCTGGTCTCGGTGCTCACACCGGTGTGCATGATCGGCGAAGTCGTCATGGAAATGATCGTACCGCGCCTGATGGCTTCCATCATTGACGACGGCGTCACCGCCGGCAACATGGAGCACATCTACCGGGTGGGTGGCTGGATGATCGTGGCCGCCATCATCGGTCTGGTCTTCGGCGTGCTGGGCGCGGTGTTCGGCTCCCGTGCCGCCACCGGCTTCGCCCGCAACCTGCGCCGGTCCATGTACCGCAATATCCAGACCTTCAGCTTTTCCAACATCGACAAGTACTCCACCGCCGGTCTGGTCACCCGTATGACCACCGACGTCACCAACATCCAGAACGCCTACCAGATGATCCTGCGCATGTTCGTGCGCGCCCCGGCCAGCATGGTCATCGCCATGGTCATGTCCTTTGCCATCAACCGGGAACTGGCCAGCGTCTATCTGGTGGCCGTTATCCTGCTGGGGGCCGCGCTGATCTTCATCATGACCCGCGCCACCCGCTATTTCGGCGAAGCCTTCCGCAAGTACGACGACCTGAACGAGAGCGTGCAGGAAAATGTCTCGGCCATCCGCGTGGTCAAGGCATATGTGCGGGAAAAGTTCGAGGGTGAAAAGTTCCAGAAAGCCAGCGGCAATGTCCAGAAGCTGCTGCTGCGCGCGGAAATGATCCTGTCCTGGAACGCACCCCTGATGCAGTTCACCGTGTACACCTGCATTCTGGTCATCTCCTGGCTGGGCGCCCGGATGATCGTGTCCAGCGGTGCTACCGCCCTGACCACCGGCGAACTCATGAGCATGCTGACCTACTGCATGAACATCCTCATGAGCCTGATGATGCTGTCCATGGTCTTCGTCATGATCACCATGTCCGCCGCTTCCGCCCGCCGTGTGGCCGAGGTCCTGAGCGAAAAGTCCGACCTGACCAACCCCGAGAACCCCGTCATGGAAGTCAAGAATGGCGCTGTGCAGTTCGAGCATGTGGGCTTCCGCTACAAGCGGGACGGACGGGAAGTTCTGTCCGACATCGACCTGAACATCCGTTCCGGCGAGACTGTGGGCATCATCGGCGGCACCGGCAGCGCCAAGACCAGTCTGGTCCAGCTGCTGCCCCGTCTGTATGATGTCAGCGCCGGCACCGTGCGCGTGGGCGGTGTGGACGTGCGCAAGTACGACCTGGAAACCCTGCGTGACAGTGTGGCCATGGTGCTGCAGAAGAATGAGCTGTTCTCCGGCACCATTGCCGAGAACCTGCGCTGGGGCAACGCCAATGCCACCGACGAGGAGATCGCCGAAGCCTGCCGTCAGGCCTGCGCCGATGAATTCATCGAGCGCTTCCCCGACAAGTATGAGACCCACATCGAGCAGGGCGGCACCAATGTGTCCGGCGGCCAGAAGCAGCGTCTGTGCATTGCCCGCGCTCTGCTGAAGAAGCCCAAGATCCTGATCCTGGACGACTCCACTTCCGCCGTGGATACCGCCACCGATGCCAAGATCCGGCACAGCTTTGCGGAAAAGATCCCCGGCACCACCGTGTTCATCATTGCCCAGCGTATCTCCAGCATTGAACACGCCGACCATGTTCTGGTTCTGGACGGCGGCCGTATCCAGGGATGGGGCACCCCGCAGGAACTGCTGGAAACCAACAAGATCTACCAGGAGGTCTACCGCAGCCAGACCAAGGGCGGCGGCGACTTTGACGAGAAGGGAGGCGAGGAATAATGGCACAGGAACGCGTAAAGGTTGTCCATGCGGGCCGTGGCGCCCATGGTCCCCGCCCCAAGGTAAAGAACCCCGGCAAGATCCTCAAGCGGATCATGGGGTATGTGCTGCATGTGTATCGTGTGCCGTACCTCATCGCCATTGCCTGCATCGTGATCTCGGTGCTGGCCAACATTCAGGGTACTTTGTTCATGCAGACCCTGATTGATTCCTACATCCTGCCCCTGCTCACCGAAAAGAGCAACGACTTCTCCGGTCTGCTGTTCGCCATCCTGCGCACCGGCTGCTTCTACGCCATCGGCGTGGCGGCTACCTTCACCCAGACCCGTCTGATGGCCATCATCACCCAGGGCACTCTGAAAAAGCTGCGTGACGAACTGTTCACCCACATGCAGACCCTGCCCATCAAGTATTTCGATACCCACGCCCACGGCGATATCATGTCGGTGTACACCAACGATATTGATACCCTGCGCCAGATGATCAGCCAGAGCATCCCCCAGATGCTCAACAGCGGCATCACCATCATCGGCGTGCTCTTCTCCATGATCTTCCTCAGCATCCCCCTGACCCTGGTCACCCTGGTCATGGTGGGCGTCATGCTGCTGGTCACCCGCTACCTCACCGGCAATTCCGGCCGCTACTTTGTGGCCCAGCAGCGGGAACTGGGCAAGGTCAACGGCTTCATCGAAGAGATGATGAACGGCCAGAAGGTCGTCAAGGTCTTCTGCCATGAGGAAAAGGCCATTGAGGACTTCAACATCCTCAACGACGAACTGTTCGAGAGCGCCAACAAGGCCAACACCTACTCCCTGGTGGCCATGCCCTTCAACGGCCAGCTGGGCAACCTGAGCTATGTTCTGTGCGCCATCATCGGCGGCGCCCTGGCTCTGTCCGGTGCCACCGGTCTGACCCTGGGCAAACTGGCCAGCTTCCTGACCTTCAACCGCAGCTTCAACATGCCCATCAACCAGGTGTCCATGCAGTTCAACTCCATCGTCATGGCTCTGGCCGGCGGTCAGCGTATCTTTGACCTGCTGGACGAACCCTCCGAGGTGGACGAGGGCAATATCACTCTGGTCAACGCCAAGCGTCTGGCGGACGACTCCGTCACCGAAGCCCAGACCCGCACCGGTCTGTGGGCCTGGAAGGTCCCCCAGAAGGACGGCACCAACAAGTATGTGGAGCTCAAGGGCGATATCGTCTTCAAGGACGTGGACTTCGGCTATGTGCCCGAAAAGATCGTCCTGCACGACATCAACCTCTATGGCCGTCCGGGCCAGAAGATTGCGTTTGTCGGTTCCACCGGTGCCGGCAAGACCACCATCACCAACCTGATCAACCGCTTCTACGATATCCAGAAGGGCCAGATCCTCTACGACGGTCTGGATATTACTTCCATCCGCAAGGACGACCTGCGTTCCTCCCTGGGCATCGTGCTGCAGGATACCCACCTGTTCACCGGCACGGTCATGGAGAACATCCGTTACGGTCGTCTGGATGCTTCGGATGAAGAATGCCGTGCTGCGGCCCGTCTGGCCAACGCCGAGCTGTTCATCCGCCATCTGCCCAACGGGTTTGATACCATGCTCACCGGCGACGGCACCAATCTGAGCCAGGGCCAGCGCCAGCTGCTGGCCATCGCCCGTGCCGCCGTGGCCGACCCGCCGGTTCTGATCCTGGACGAAGCCACTTCCTCCATTGATACCCGCACCGAGACGCTGGTGCAGCAGGGCATGGACGGTCTGATGTACGGGCGCACCACCTTTGTCATCGCCCACCGCCTGTCCACCGTGCGCAACTCCGACTGCATCATGGTTCTGGAGCAGGGCCGCATCATTGAACGCGGTACCCACGACGAACTGATCGAGCAGAAGGGCCGCTATTATCGGCTTTATACCGGTAATTTTGCGGAAAATTCCTAACAAATTCCGAAATATTGCCGGGATGTCGCTGGACATTCCGGCAATTTTTGTACAACTTGCCGTTAGAGCGCCAAAAACTTGACGTTATGGAAAAAAATGGCTATAATAACCACATAGGGACGGCGAATGCAGTTCCGTTTGCCGCTGTCAGAGGGACAAAAAGCGCAACAATTTTGATGTGCGCAGGACAGCGGCCTGCCAATGCGTGAATCAAGAAAATTATACGAAAAACCTAACAGGAGGGGTATCAACATGGCAGTCAGCAAGAAGGTCGCTCAGACCGTGATCAAGGAAGACAAGTTCTATACCATCAGCGCCGCCAACGGCAAGGTCGTGGAAGTCGCCGATTACAACACCGACAACGGCGCCCGCATCCAGCTGTGGGACAACGCCAATGCCGAGTGGCAGCAGTGGGGCTTCGTCCGCGCTGGCGAAGGTGTCTACCGCATCAAGAACCGCTTCACCGGCAAGATGCTGGACCTGTACCAGGGCGGCATCGGCGACGGCACCGCTGTCCATCAGTGGGAAGGCGCTCCCGCCAGCAGCCAGCTGTGGGTGGTGGAGGCCGGCAATGATGGCCGCGTCAAGATCAAGTCCAACGTTTCCGGCAAGTGTCTGGACGTGGTGGGCATGAACAGCGAAAACGGCGCCGGCCTGCAGATCTGGGCCGATGTGAACGGTGACAACCAGCATTGGGTCATCTCCGAAGTCACCCGCAAGCCCAAGGCTGTCAAGGCTGCCGCCAAGGCCAAGGAAGAGGCTGTTGCCGAAACCAAGCCCGCTGCCGAGAAGGCCCCGGCCAAGAAAGCTCCCGCCAAGAAGGCTGCCGCTCCCAAGGCCGAAGCCAAGCCCGCCGCTGAGGTGAAGGCTGCTGCCGAGACCAAGCCCGCCGCCAAGAAGGCCGCTGCGCCCAAGGCTGCCGAGAAGCCTGCCGAAAAGAAGGCTCCCGCCGCCAAGAAGCCGGCTGCCAAGAAGACCACCAAGGCCGGCAAGTAATTTTTTCCAATATGTTGCTGCAAGGCACCCCGTCCGTGTACCGGCCGGGGTGCCTTTTTGTGCTCTGCATCCGGCGCCGCAGCGGGCCTGCCCTTGCGCAATACGGGGCTTTGGGGTACAATGTTAAAAAAACAAAACCGGCAAGGAGCTGCAAACATGACGCAATATAAAGTTTTGGCCCTGGATCTGGATGGAACCCTGACCAACAGTGACAAGATCGTGACCCCGCGCACCAAGGCTGCCCTGCACCAGGCTGCGGAACAGGGTGTCCGCATTGTGCTGGCCAGCGGCCGTCCCACCGCGGGCATCCGTCCGCTGGCCAGGGAACTGGGGCTGGAACAGACCGGCGGCTATATCCTCAGCTATAATGGCGGCAAGATCATCGAGTGCGCCACCGGCCAGGAGATGGTCCAGCATCCCTTTCCCGCGGAGCTCATCCCCACAGTGTGCACCTTCGCACGTTACTGGAACGTGGTGCCCCTGACCTACGACAACGAGGGAATCGTCACCGAGGTGCCCGACCACCCCTATGTGCTGGAAGAGGCCCGCATCAACAAGCTGCCGGTGCGTCAGGTGCCCGACCTGCCTGCCGAAGTGACCTATCCCGTCAACAAGCTGCTGCTGGTGGGGGACCCGGTGGATATGCCCCATGTGGAAGAGCTGATGCAGCAGGAATTTGCAGGCAAACTGTCCATCTACCGCTCCGCTCCCTTCTTTATCGAAACCATGCCCTTGGGTGTGGAGAAAGCGGCATCTCTGAGCGTGCTGCTCCAGACGCTGGGCCTGACCCCCGCCGAACTCATGGCCTGCGGCGATGGCTGGAACGACCTGCCCATGATCAAGTTTGCCGGTCTGGGCGTGGCCATGGGCAATGCGGTGCCGCCGGTAAAGGCGGCGGCCGGCTTTGTCAGCACCGACAACGACCATGATGGCGTGGGCGTGGCGGTGGAACGCTTTATTCTGGGACAGGAGGTGTGAACGTGGGCAGAAATCTGATTGTATTCGATCTGGAATGGAACATCGGGTATCAGCCCAAGACCTTCCGGTACCATGATACTGAACTCACCCTGCGGGGAGAGATCATCCAGATCGGCGCTGTGCGCATCAGCGAGAGCGGGGAAGTCCTGGATACTTTTGAGATCACCCTACGTCCGCGGATTTTCCGCAAGCTGCAGCGTCACATTGCCAAGGTCACCGGCATGAGCCAGGGAGACCTGGATGCGGGCGTTCCCATCGCTGAAGGTCTGGCACGATTTGTGAAGTGGGCCGGACCGGATGCCGAATTTGCGGAATGGGGCCTGGATGATGTGCCGGTCCTCAAGCAGAACCTGTTCCTGTGCGGGCTGGACGAAAGCTGGCCCACCCGCTGGTATGATCTGCAGCGGATCTTCCTGCAGGCCTATCCCCGCAAGGAAGGGGAGGGTATGACCCTGGAGAGTGTGGTGGACCGGCTGGGAATTGAAAAGCAGGACCCCTTCCACAACGCTCTGGATGATGCCCTGTATACCGTCAAGGTCTGCCGCAAACTGCCTCTGGCGGAAGGCTTGGCCGCCTATCCCGACGAGGAGGCCCAGCTGATCGAAGCGCTTCTCACCGATCCGGACGCCGATTACCGGGATGTACAGACCTGGTTCGGCCTGATGGAGCATGACGCCTACAAAACGGACCCCGCCTTGTGCCGGGTGACCTGTCCGGAGTGCGGAGCCGCCCTGACTCTGGGAGACATCTGGCTCAAGCGCGGCAATACCGGCTATTATACCGAGGGTGTCTGTCCGCAGCACGGCTCCTGGTTCGTGCGGTTCAAGCTGTCTCGCCGGGACGGTCTGCACTGGAATTTTGCCCGCTGCACCGAGGCCATCAGTCCCGATACCTACGAACGCTGGAAACGGCAGGAAGCCGCCCAGCGGGAACGGATGCGCCGCAAGGCGGAAAAGGCCCGGGCCGAAGCGCTGGAAGACCAATAAAGGAGAGAAGCTCTCATGGCTGACCAAACCATCTATACCGTTGTGGTGGCGGACGACGAGGACGAACTTCGTCAGGCTGTCTGCACCATGATCCCCTGGGAGGAACTGGGATTTCATCTGGTGGGCAACGCCAGCAACGGTCTGGACGCCCTGGAACTGGTGGAAAAGCTGGAACCGGATCTGCTGCTCACCGATATCCGCATGCCCTTTATTTCGGGCATTGAGCTGGCCCGTCAGGTGCGGGAGATCCGTCCGGCCATGCACATTGCCTTTTTGAGCGGATACGACGATTTTGAATACGCCAAACAGGCCATCCAGTACAACATCATCAGCTATATGCTCAAGCCCCTGACCATGGAAGGTCTGGCAACGGAACTGCGGGGGATCCACGAAAAGATCGACCGTCAGTTTGCCGCTTTTCAGCAGCAGCTGAACGCGGCGGCGGCCCAGACCGGCCGGGATGAGTTCCTGGTCCCTCTGGTACTGGATGGCCATGCCGAGCTGCCTGCTCATGATACGGAATTTCATCTGCGGGCGGACGCCTGCCGGTGCGGGCTGCTGCGCGGGGCAGATGATCACCCGCAGTATGTGGTGCTGACCACCTCGCTGTATGATGAACAGGGCAACAACTGCACCCTGCCCACCTTTGTACATGTGATCGAGACGCTGGCCGGCAAGTATCTGCGCCATGCGGTGTTCTGCAGCCCCGGCCGGGTGGTGGCGGTGCTCATGGGCAATGCTTCGGACTTTGAAGAGTATCTGCATATCCTGGCGGAAGAGATCCTCCAGACAGCCCACCGTGTGCTGGGCCGGCGGGGAAGTGTGGGGGTCAGCCGCCGCACCGACCGTCTGGGCGGGCTGCATGCGGCCTATCGGGAAGCTGTTGAGGCCGCCGGCTTTACGCCGTCGGAGGAAGGCGGCGTCCAGTTTATCACCGACGTTCACCGGGGCACGCCCGCAGCCGTAGAGGCGGTCACCGCCTGCCTGGAAGAGGTGAAGGCGGCTTTCCGTGCCGGAGACCGGGATGCATTGTGTGCTGGTCTGTCCCGCATGTGCAGCCAGCAGCCGGGGGAAAGTACCGGCCCCTGGCTGGATGCGGTGGCTATCCAGCTCATGGCGGAAGTGTACCGGGTCCTGGAAGCCGGTGCCGGACCGGAAGCGCTGAATGAACTGGACCGCCGGGGACTTCTGCCGGACCTGTCTTTCCACTACCGTAACGCCGGAGAGCTGCGGCAGGCCCTGCAGGACCTGTGCCTGGGAGCCATGGACCAGCTCAGCACCCAACAGAAAAAAGGCGGCAGCCTTCTGTGCCAGAAGGCCCTGGCCGCCATCGACGAACATTATATGGATAAGGATCTGTCCCTGGTATCCCTCAGTGCCATGCTGGATGTGAGCCCCAACCATCTCAGTGCCTGCATCAAGAAGTATGCAGGGGAGACCTTCATCAACATCCTCATCGGCAAGCGGATGGATGCAGCCCGGGAGCTGCTTATGACCACGTCGCTGAAGATCCAGCAGATCGCTGCCCGGTGCGGGTATACCGACCAGCACTATTTCAGCTACTGCTTCAAGAAATACTGCGGGACTTCTCCCAATGCCCTGCGCCGGCAGCAGGGGGCGAAGCAATGACCGCCCTGCGCCATCCCCGCCGTCCCCGTCTGCTGACCATGCTGGTGGGGATGGTGGCCGGGGTCACCGCCGTGGTGCTGGGCGCTGTCAGCACCATTTTTATTGCCCAGTACCGGGCCGGTATGGTCCAGAGCGCCAGGACCACCAGTGCGCAGGCCTGCACCCAGGCTGCGGTCACGGTGGCACGGTATGTGCGGGATATGAATGAGGTCATGGACCTGGTCCAGACCTCCATGGAATATGAGGGGGCCGAGCGGGATGAATTCCTGCGCGACCTTCTTCGGGTACGCTCGGATGTGGTGGCGGTCACCACCTATACCGAGGACGGGACCCTGGTGGATTGCTGGGCGCTGGGCCATGAGCCCCGCACCGAGATCCTGCAGAACCTCTCCTTTGATGCGCAGAGTGCGGCTGTGTCGGACAGCTATGTTACACCACCCCATGTGGAAACCATCTTTGAAGGATATTATCCCTGGGTGGTGACCATAGCAGCCCGCCTGGAAGGGGAGGAACAGGCGGCATGGGTGTCCCTGGACATCAGCTTTTCCACCATCTCGGAGTATATTTCCAGCGTAGGCATCGGTGCCCACGGCTATTGCTTCCTGATGGATGAGGAAGGAACCATCGTATACCATCCCCAGCAGCAGCTGATCTATTCCGGTCTGAAAAGCGAGGATACCGCCCACCTGGCTGAACTGGGGGACGGAACCTGGGCGGAAAAAACGGTGATCTATTCCATCACCGGCATTGAGAACAGCACCTGGCGGGTGGTGGGCGTCAGCTATGTGGATGAGCTGGTGGACCTGAGCGTGCAGGCCATGCTGCGCATCTGTCTGGCCGTGGTGGTCACGGTATTGGCTGTGGTGCTGGGGGCCGGCTGGCTGCTTTCCCGCATCCTGTCCCGGCCGCTGGCGGCGCTGGCTTCCGCCATGGAACGGTTCGAGCAGGACGCGGACCACTTTGCCTATGAGCCGGTGGCCGGTACCCGGGAAGTGGAAGAGCTTTCCGATTCCTTCGGCCACATGGTGCACCGCATCCAGCATCTGATGGCCACTGTCCGGGAAGAAGAGGTCAACCTGCGCAAAACGGAACTCAAGGCGCTGCAGGCTCAGATCAACCCGCACTTCCTGTACAATACGCTGGATTCCATCGCCTGGATGTGTGAGCAGGGCCGCAATACGGATGCCGTCAATATGGTGCACGCTCTGGCACGCCTGTTCCGCATCAGCATCAGCAAGGGGCATGAACTCATTCCCATCCGCAAGGAGCTGGAGCATGCCGAAAGCTATCTGCAGATCCAGAAATACCGCTACAAGAACCAGTTTTCCTATGATTTCCAAGTGGACGAAAGCTGTCTGGACTGTCTGTGCAACAAAATTACCCTGCAGCCCATCCTGGAAAACGCCATTGCCCACGGTCTGGACCTGATGGTGGAACCCGGTCACATTGATGTGGAGGTCTGCCGTGACGGCCAGGATATCCTGTTCCGGGTACGGGATGACGGTGTGGGAATGGACGAAGAGCAGGTCCGGCACATCCTGCACAGCGAACCGGGAGACCGTACCGGCATTGGTATCAAGAACGTCAATGACCGTCTGCGCATCTATTTCGGGGAGGGCTACGGTCTGCACATCGAGAGTGAGCCGGATGTGGGGACCTGTGTGGAGATCCGCATGCCGCAAGTACGGGAGGGTGAATATGAAACGAAATAACACCCGCCTGCGCGCCGTCGGGGCGCTGGGAATGGCCGCTGCCGTCCTGCTCCTGTCGCTGTCCGGCTGTATGGGTGACCCCACCGCCGGTGACCCCCACAAGGTGGCGCTGGTGGTCAAATCCAGCGAGACCCAGTTTTTCCTTTCCATGTTTGCGGGTGCGGAGGCCGCCGCCGCGGAATACAACATTGATCTGACCATCACCGCGCCGGAATCCGAAGAAGACTACGTCGCCCAGAATCTTCTGGTGGAGCAGGCCGTGCAGGATGGTGCCGAAGCCATTGTTTTTTCCGCCACCGATTATGAGAACACCGCGGTGGCCATTGATTCCGCTGCCCAGAAAGGCGTTTCCATTGTGGCCATTGACTCGGATGTGAATTCCACGGCGGTGGCCACCTATATCGGTACCGACAACTATGCCGCCGGCCGTATGGCCGCCCAGGCGGCGCTGGAGCGCACGGAAGGGCAGCTGAACGTAGGCATCATCAATTATGGTCTGAACAGTGCCAACGGCCAGGAACGGGAACGGGGAGCCTGCGATGCCCTGGAAGAGAGCGGCCGTGCCCAGGTGGTGCAGGTGGTGCATACTCTGGCGGAAGCCGGCGCCGCCCAGGCGGATACCGTGACCCTTCTGCAGCAGAACCCGGAGATCAATGTCCTGCTCGCCTTCAATGAACCCACCAGTGTGGGGGCGGCAGGTGCCGTGCGGGAGCTGGGCCTTTCGGATACGGTGTTTCTGGTCGGATTTGACTCCAACGTGGAAACGGTGGATGATCTGCAGACCGGAGCGGTGGATGCCCTGGTTGTGCAGAATCCCTATGCCATGGGCTATCTGGGGGTGGAAAGCGCCTACAAACTCCTCAGCGGACAGGGGTCTGAGCTGTCCCAGACTGTGGATACTGCCACCCGCATCGTGGATCGGAAAAATCTTTTCGCTATGGACAGCCAAAAGGCCCTTTTTGCGTTCGGTTAACGGAATAAAATTCCATCATTTGGCCCGGAGTTAAACAATCTGCACAAAAAGTGCCGACAAAATGCTTGCAAAACAGCCAAATGGGATAAAAAAACACCCTGTATTTCGGTGAAATTTCACCTTGAAAACAGGGTGTTTTTCCTTTACCATAAATATTGTCAGGCGGGACCGTGAGAGGAACGGCTCCGCAAAAAAATCTCATAGTTAGAAGGAGAAATACTATGAAAAAAGCGCTTGCATTGACCGTGGCTGCGGCCATGGCACTCAGTCTGGCAGCCTGCTCCGGCGGCGACACCACCACTACCACTTCCGATTCCACCACTTCCACCGGCACCTCTGAGGCCGCTACTTCCGCCGATGCCACTTCCGGCGAAGTTGCCAACAAGGACAAGCCTCTGGTCTGGTTCAACCGTCAGCCCTCCAACAGCTCTACCGGTGAGCTGGACATGACTGCTCTGCAGTTCAACGACAACACCTACTACGTCGGCTTCGACGCCAACCAGGGCGCCGAGCTGCAGGGCCAGATGGTTCTGGATTACATCACCAAGAACATCGATACCATCGACAAGAACGGTGACGGCATCATTGGCTACGTTCTGGCCATCGGCGATATCGGCCACAACGACTCCATCGCCCGTACCCGCGGCGTCCGCAGCGCTCTGGGCACCGCCGTTGAGGTTGACGGCGCTGTGAACAGCGATCCTGTCGGCACCAACACCGACGGCACCGCCACTGCCGTTAAGGACGGCTCTCTGGAAGTCAACGGCAAGACCTACATCGTCCGTGAGCTGGCTTCTCAGGAAATGAAGAACTC
>CALXHN010000008.1 GCA_944388105.1 uncultured Gemmiger sp.
AATTCCCGGGCGGCGGCGTATTTGCTGATGCTCATGCCCTGGCCCTGCACCGCGGAGAGCATCCGGCGGATGTGCCCGGGCAGGTAGTGGTCGTACTTGACCTCCAGGATCACCGCGCCCCCGGAATGCACCCCCACCATGGGGACGGCCGCATCAAAGAGGGCCGCGCTCTTGGCGGCGCGCACATGCTCGTCCAGGGTGATGCGCACCCGCTCCACCGGCATGGTCCAGGCGGTGCGCTCATAGTCGATGAGAGCGGCGGGGCGGCGCGCCTCCTGCACCAGCAGGTTTCCCGCCCGTCGGGCGGCGGCGTCGGCGCTCCGGCACAGGAAGTCCCGCTCCCCGGCGATCAGGGCCTGGGCCTGGGCCCGGGTCAGGGTGACGCCGGTCTTGTGGGAGTAGATCCCCTGCTTCTCCTTCAGTTCCAGGCGGGCGGCGGCCGCGTCGGTGCTGTAGATGCGCAGGCGGACCTTGCGCCGGTCGCTGACCCCCAGCACCTTGTCGGCGTAGTCGTTGTCAAAGGGGGTGTCAAAGTACAGGCTGCGGATGTAGTAGGCCCCGCCGGCGGAATACCGGTCCCGGTACAGCACCCCGTCCAGCAGGCCCCGGACCAGGGCGGCCTCCCCGGGGTTGAGCAAGAACTTTTCCTCGTGCCGGTCCACGGCCAGAGCGGGGGCGTTGGTCAGGCTTTTCATGCTCCCTCCGCCTCCTGCAGGTACTGGTCCAGGTAGCGGAGCATCACGTCCGCCCGGTTGGCCAGGTATTCGTTCATGGTGTCCACCTGTTCCTCCCATTCTTCCATGGACATCTCCCACCCGGTGACCCCGCTGCCGTCAAACAGCCTGACCAGGGGGGCCAGAGGGGTGGTGTCCACCTTCAGCCGGTCCAGATCCCGCTGGGTCTCGGGACGCAGCAGGTCGGCCCAGGCCGTGAAGGCGGGGCCGATGTTTTCCGGGGCGTAGGTGGTGGCCATCTCCGCCCGGAATTCCTCCGCGAACCGCTGCCGGAAATCCGGGTCCTGCCACAGTTTCTGGAACAGGTTGTCGATGACCGAGTACCAGGGGGAATTTTCGCAGTTGGCAAAGGAGAAGTCGTTTTCCAGCAGGTAGGCGAAGGGGTCCACCTGGTAGTCGATCATGGTGGCGTCCAGGTCGTTGAGCAAAAACCGCCACCGGCCGTCGGCGTAGGGGTTGTCCTCGTCGATGGTGCTGCTCTTCCACAGCACCGAGTTGTTGCCGCCGTTGTACATGCCGTCGGCGTTGTAGGTGTACATCTGGGCGATGGTGTACCGGATGTACTCCTCCACGTCCACGTTGGCCTCCACCCAGGCTTTGCCTTCGGGGGTGGTGGCGTCCAGGGCGTCCACCCCCAGGCCGAAGGCGCTTTTTTCCGGCTGGGCGGTCTCGTCGTCGGTGGTGCCGGGGCAGATCAGGTCCTTTTCCTGGATGCCGTAATGCCGCTCATAGAAATCGGTGTTCTTGCTCTCCCGGATGGTGTACACGCCCCAGTATTCGTCCTGCAGGAACAGGGTCACGGGGACGTTGTACTGGCAGCCGATGTCCAGGTCGTACAGGTAGTTGGACAAAAAGGCGTCCTGGTGCAGGGCCGGGTAGACGGTGCCGTTGCCCATGCCCCGCAAAACCAGGGTGTCCAGGGCGTCGCCGCCGGGAGCCGCGTCCAGAATGCCGGAGGTGGCGTCGTCCTGCAGTTTCAGGTGCAGGTTTTTCTGCTTGACCCCCTGGCGGCTCCATCCGCCGGAGACCCGCACGGTGGTCTGTGCCTGCCAGGCTTCGCTGCCGTCGGGGGCAAGGATCTGCAGCCGGCCGTCCACCTTCTCATTGCCGTTGAAGTTGCCCTGGGGGTTTTCGGAGCCGTATTTGCGCATGGTGTAGTAGGTCTGCCCCGCCACATAGATGCCCTCGGGGCCGAAGAGGTCGTCCGCCTCGCAGGTCAGGCTGACCACCGGCAGGCTGCCGGCGTCCACCCCCACCCAGTAGGTCTGCACGCTGATCTCCTCCCCCAGCACCCCATCCTTCCACAGGCGGGCGGTGACGGTGGTGGCCTTGTCCACCGGGTCGGGGGCATACGCAAAGGCATACCCCAGCAGCCAGCCGTCATACAAAACGGTGGGCAGGCTGACGTATTGGTTTTTCTCCCCCGCCCGACTTTCGATGGAGAGGGGGCCGGTGTACACCGGGGAATCGGTGTCCGGCACGCTGCCGTCCAGGGTGTACAGGATGACCGCGTCGGGGTCGTCGCTGGACAGGGTCAGCTGAAAGTCCTCCTCATAAAAGCCCGCGGGGGCGGAGAAGTTCACCGCGCCCCAGTCGGCAGGCGTAATACTCTCTTCCAGGAAATCCCGGCTGTTGGCCGCCCCGGGGGTGGGGCCGGTGAGCACCCCCACCCGGTCGGCACTGCCGGCCAGACGGCCGTAGGTCAGGTCATATTCCATGGACGGGTATTCCAGGGTGTCCACGGTGGTGCCGTCGGGGGCGGTGAGCACCAGGGTCTCCCCGGTGCGGGCCAGGGAGAATTTGGCGTGAAGGTTGGTGCCGTCAAAATAGTCCTGCCCGTCCGCAAAGATCACCAGAATGTTGTTGGCCCCGCCGCCGATGGTGCTGCCTTCGGGGAAGGTCCAGCGGAAGGGGCGGTCGGGGTCGTCGCTGAGGCCCCAGCCATCCAGCACCAGATCCTCCCCGGACACGTTGATGAGCTCCACCCAGTCCCCGGTATTGCCGTCGGCGTCTTCGATGCCGGTCAGGTTCTTGGGGCAGACCTCATTGATGAGGACGGTGCGCCCCGCGTAGTTGTCGGGACCGGGGACTTCGGCCAGATGCAGGGCCACCGCCGCCCCCAGGGCCGCCAGCAGGGCCAGGGGCAGCAGCACCGCCAGAATCCTCTTGTATACGGAGGGCGTCATCCGATGCTTTCCCCGCTGTAGCTCACCAGGTTCACGCTCTGTACCCCGGCGCAGGCGCCCACCGCCTCCACCAGGTCGTGCTCGTACTTGCTTTTCAGCCGCAGTTCAAAGGTGACCTCATCGCTGCCGGCGCTGCGGCTGCGCATGCGCAGTCTGGCGGTGCGGGTCTTTTCCCGGATGGCCTTCTGCACCCCGTCCAGGTCCAGGGCGCCTTCCTGCCCCCGGACCACCAGAAGAAAGCTCACCGAATCGTACAGGTCCAGGTTGGCCAGGGCCAGCACCACCGCAATGAGCACACTGCCCAGCACCCCGGCCACATAGAATTCGCTGCCGCAGGCCAGACCGATGCTCACCGCCCAGAAGAGGAAGGCGATGTCCCGGGGTTCCTTGATGGCGGTACGGAAACGGATGATGGACAAGCTGCCCACCATGCCCAGGCTCAGCGCCAGGTTGGTGCCGATGATCATCATGACCACGGTGGTGATCAGCACAATGAGGATCAGGGTGAGATTGAAATTTTTGGAATACAGGGTGCCCCGGTAGGTGGCCCGGTAGACGAAGTAGATAAACAGGCCCATGACCAGGGCCACCAGCAGGGAGACGCACATCTGCGTCACCGAAACGCTGGTGTTGGTTTCCAGCAGGTATTCCAGGATCTGACGTTTGCTCATCTTTGCCCAAACTCCTTTTCCGGGGCACAGCCTCCGGGGATGTGATAGTCTGTCGTATTATAGCACTTTTTCCATTTCTTTACAATCAGCATTCCTGTTTTTTTCACAAACAGAAAGCGCCCTGCCGGAGCAGGGCGCAGAAAGGCAAAACCAGGTCAGGCGCGGGCGTTTTCCCCGTGGCCGGGGGCGCCGCCCCCGGGGCTGGGCAGGGGGCAGTGGGTCAGGTACCAGGCAAAGAGCACCGAACTGATGGTCCAGGTGATGGGATAGGCCCAGAAGATGACCCCGATCTGGGGAATGAACCGCAGGGTGACGGTGATGTAGGTGATGCGCAGCGCGCACCACACCGCCAGCATGACGGCCATGGGCACCATGGGCCGGCCCAGGCCGCGCAGGATGCCGGCGGAGCAGTGGCTGAAGGCCAGCAGGCAGTAGAACAGCGCCACCGTGCGGGCCTGCCGCACCCCGAAGGCGATCACCTCCGGTTCGGGGTTGAAGGCCCCGATGAGCCAGGGGGCCAGCAGGAACATGGCCACGCCCACCCCTTCGGCCAGCAGCGCGGAGGTCAGCATGCCGAAGCGCATGCCCCGGCGCACCCGGTCCAGCCTGCCGGCGCCGATGTTCTGGCTGATGAAGGTGGCCAGGGCCATGGCAAAGCAGGTCACGGGCAGGAAGGCGAAGCCTTCCACCTTGCTGTAGGCGCCGCACCCGGCCATGGCCTGGGCGCCGAAGGCGTTGATGTTGGCCTGCACGATGACGTTGGCCAGAGAGATGACCGAGTTCTGCACCCCGGAAGGCACCCCCTGGATGACCACCGCCCGCAGGGTGGGGCCGTGGAACCGCACCTGGCGCCAGCGCACCCCGTAGGGGGCTTTGGTCATGCTCAGCTTGCGGAAGGCCAGCACCGCGCTCACCGTCTGGGAGAGGATGGTGGCCAGGGCGGCGGAGCCCACCCCCATGCCCAGCACGGCGATGAAGAAGAGGTCCAGGATCACATTGAGCGCCGAGGCGGTGATAAGGTAATACATGGGGCTGCGGCTGTCTCCCACCGACTGCAGGATGCTGGCCCCCACGTTGTACATGACCACGGCCAGGGAACCCAGGAAGTACATCCGGAAATAGGCCACCGAGTTGGGCATGACCTCGGCGGGGGTGCCCATCCAGCGCAGGATCTGGGGGGTGAGGACCATGCCCACCACCGTGAGCACCGCCCCGGCGGCCAGGCCCAGGGCCACGGTGGTATGCACCGCCCGACGCAGGGCCTCCTCGTCCTTTGCGCCGTAGTACCGGGCCACCAGCACCCCGGCGCCCAGGCTGACCCCGTTCACAAAGCCGGTGAGCAGGAAGATCAGGCTGCCGGAAGAGCCCACCGCGGCCAGGGCGTCCCCGCCCAGGAAGTTGCCCACGATGAGCGAGTCCACCGCGTTGTACAGCTGCTGGAACAGGTTGCTGAAAAAGATCGGCACCGCAAACACCAGCATACCCCGGGCCACACTGCCCTCGGTCAGGGAAACAGATTTTTCATACACCTTTGTACCACACACCTTTATAAATATACAAAACACGCATTTAATCCTAACGCGGCGCCCGGAGGTTGTCAAGCGCGGCGGCGTGCAAAAAGGCAGGGGCCGCATCCGCGGTCCCTGCCCGTTGGCTGTACAGATATTCAGCGCGGCCCGCCGCAGTGCAGCAGGCGCAGCGTGCCCGAAGCCCGGACGCCCAGCGTCCCGGCCGAGGCGGGCACAAAGAACTGTTCCCCGCGCCGTACCGGCATGGTCTGGCCCTGGGGGCCCAGGAAACAGCCCTCCCCTTCCACCGCCACCAGAATGCCGAACCGGCCGTCCGGCGGCAGCTGGGCGGTGCCGGTCACGGTCAGTTCCTCCATGGCGAAGTAGGGGGTATCCCCCTGGTCGACCAGCACCCGGCGGGTCCCGCCGTCGGGCAGCGGGGTCGGGTCGTGGTGCAGGAACCACCGGCGGCGGGCCTCCGCCTCGGTGACGGGCTCAAAGTGGAAGCAGTCGAACATCCGCTCGAAGCCCAGTCCCTGGTGGCAGGCGCTGTCGGCGATGCGCAGCCCCGAAGGGGTGGTGCGCTCCACCCGGATGGTGTAGTCGGTGGGTTCCTGGATCTCGGTCAGGAAGCAGCCCGCGCCGATGGCGTGGGGCACCCCGCCCCGGATCAGGATCACATCTCCCCTGTGGACGGGGATCTTGTGCAGGCATGCCAGCATGCCGGCGCAGTTCTGTTCCTGGAACAGCTCCTTCCACTGGCTCCGGGTCACCCCGGGCCGGAACCCCAGATAGATGCAGGGTTCCTCCCCGTTGATGGTGCGGCCGCCCAGCACATACCAGCACTCGGTCTTGCCGTACCGGGAATGGAAGAGCTTTTCGGCGGTGTCCCGGTCGGGGTGGACCTGCACCGTCAGCCGTTCGCCGGCATCAATGAGCTTGACCAGCACCCCCAGGGAGGCCCCGTACCGGGCCCAGTGGTCCGCGCCCACCGCCCGGGAGCCCTGCTGTTCGATCCAGTCGCGCAGGAAGGGGGTCCCGGGAAGGTCCGCCAGACGGCTGAGACCTTCGTCCGGGAACTGTTCCCGGCCGGGGTTGCGGGCGGTCACCAGCGAGGCGATCCACTCTTCGGGGAAGTTGGTGTCCCTGGCATCAGGGATGCCGTTCCATGTATCCAGCAGTTTTCCGCCCAGATAGGTACGCCATGCGCGGGCATGGTCCAGCCGGACGGGCATTGTCATATCGTTCAAACCTGTTCACCTGCCTGTTTGCGGCAGGCAGGGCGCGGCGGGTGGGCGGGCTCAGAGCCCGTGGCCGCGGATGGAAAGGAGAAAATCCGTGTCCAGGTCGGGGTTTTCCCGCCGTTCCTGGCCGGAGACGTTCTGGAACAGATCGCCGAAGCGGCGCAGGATCTTGCGTTCCTGGCTCTTGATCTGGTCCAGGTGGAGAGAAAAGCAGGACATGACCCTTTCCATGTCACGCAGGGCCACGGCATTGACCAGTTGGACGTGTTCTTCGATGGTTTTTTCCATGGCGTCGTTGTCGGTCATCTGGGCCAGCAGGCGCATCCGTCGATAGTTGCTGCATTCCTTGTCGATGACATCGCAGCAGTATTCGCGCTCTGCCCCCTGATAAAAAACCCGATGGAACCGGTCGTCGGCGTCCAGAAATCCCCGATGATCCCCGCCTTTGTGCAGCACGCGCTGCTCCCGGATCATCTCTTCCAGGTGCAGGATCACCGAGTTGGAGAACATACCGACGAAGTCCCTCATTACATTTTCTTCGATGGAGCGGCGGATATAGCGTTCGTTGTCGATCCGTTCCAGGTCCAGTTTGGAGATCATGGTCCCGCGCTGGGGCAGAAAGGTCACAAGGCCTTCCTGTTCCAGCCGGATCAGGGCTTCCCGCCCGGGCGAACGCCCGACATTATAGAAGGCGCACAGGTCCCGGATGCTGAAAAACGCACCGGGGCGCAGCCGCAGATTGATAATGTCGTCCCGCAGGACGGAGTAAACGTCACCGCCATCCACTTTCTTTTCCATCACCGTACGCACCATCCATATCTGTCTTTTGGTTCGTTGCCGCAAGAAGATACCTGGTGTAGAGACAGGGGGAGAATTCCGCCCTTGCCATCAGCTTGGAAAAGTGGACCGCTCCGATCTCGCTGGCCGCCTCCACCTTGCTTTTCCAGGGGATGCAGCCCAGCAGCTTGCGCGTGGCGTAGACGCGGCGGGTGTAAATGCCTTCGGACGTTTCTTCCAGCACGTGGAAAAGCTCGTGATACAAGACGATATCACGCAGTTTTTCCCGCTGCGGGTCCCCGGCGGGGAGATGGGTGTGCATGTATTGTTCCAATACGCCCAGGACGGTCCTGTTCAGACAGACCTTGTGTTCGTCCGGCACCGTCAGTCCCATATAAAGGAAATGGAGCATCAGTTCCGGGTTTTCTTCTTCGATCCGGTAGCCAAGCTGCCGCAGACAGGGTTCGGGTTCTTCGGTGCCGAACCGCTGCCGCAGCGTCTGCATTTGTCTCTTTGCTTCCTGCATTGACAGCCTTATTATAGAAGATTTCTGCGAAGAATTCAACGGTCTGGCAACAGGATCCCCCTGCAGGAACAGGGCGTACCAGTTTTCATCGCTCCATTGGGTGCACATATCCCTCTCCTTTGCCCGGGTCCGCACGCACAAGGGCCGGTCCCCCACGGGGCCGGCCCTTGCCTGGAAGCCGGTCAGCGCAATGCGTTCTTGGCCAGCACCAGAATGATCTCGTCATCCGGTTCCTTGTCCGCCAGTTCGGCCTCGATCAGGCCTTCCACCTGAGCGTACTCCGGAATGCCGGAATAGTCAATGACCCGGGACCCGGCGATGACATACACGTCGGGGTTGATGCGCACTTCGGAAGAGAAGTTGGAGGAAGCATCCCAGATCTTCTTCAGGTCGTCGGCCACGTTGGCCATGGTGGTGCGCAGGCAGCCGCCGTCCGAGCGCTGGATCTTGATGAAGCCCTTCTTGTCGATGACCCGCAGCTGTTTGCGGCTGCCCTGCTGGCAGGTGACCACAAAGACCTGGCCGTTGGAAGCTTCCAGCTCCACGTCCTTGGGGTCCACGCCCACGGATTCCGCCGCGATCTGCACGGCTTCCGTCTCGTCGCAGTTCTTCATCAGGTCGGTGGTCTTGACCTCGGTGGAGCCCATGGCGATGGCGGTGACCTTCTGGGCCTGCTCGTCGATCTCCACGTACACTTCCACGCTGTCCTCCACGGCGCCGGAGTTCATGGCCATCTCCTTGGCTTCCTTCTTCAGTTCGGCGATGTCCTTGGCGGTGGGGTTGGGGATGGTGCGTTCCACCATCTCACGGACCATGGCCAGGGCCACGCCGATGGAAGAGATGACCTCGGCGTTTTCGGGGATCTGGTACTTGAAGCCCATGTCGTTGGCGGTGAAGGTCAGCAGGGTGCCCGCGCCGCCGCCGGCGCCCACCAGCACGATCTGGTCGCGCTCGATCTTGTACTTGGCGATCAGGTCCTCGATGACCGGCTTGATCTTGTCGGTGGATTTCTGCAGGATGGCCCGGGCGGTGTCCTCGATGGACATGCCCACCTCCTGGGCCAGCAGGCCGATGGCCTTGCGGGCGGATTCCACGTTGCCGCGGGCGTAGTCGCCCTCGGCCAGGATGCCCAGCACGTTGGCGGCGCAGGTGTTGGTGATGGTGACGCTCTCGCCGTTGTTCAGGCGGATGGCCACATAGTCGTCGGGGTCGTTCTCCCGGGGCTGCATGTGGTACAGGGTGGCGCCTTCAAACAGGGCGGTGTCGGTGAAGCAGGCATAGCCCATGTTGGCGATGTGGGCGGAACGGGGACCCACGTCCACGATGCCGCCCTTGCCGGCACGCACCATGGAACCGCCGGCCACGCCCAGGACGCGCACGTCCAGGGAGTTGACGTAGGTGCGGTGGCCGCCGATGATGGCGTAGTCCACGGCGGGACGGCCGTTCTTGATGACGCCGATGTTGGTGGAGGTGCCGCCCACCTCAAAGTAGATGCCGTTGGAGGCACGCAGGTACATCAGAGCGCCGATGACCGAAGCCGCGGGGCCGCTGAGCATGGTCAGCACCGGGCGCTTCTTCATCTCGTTGACTTCCATAACGCCGCCGTCGCCGCGCATGATCATCAGGGGGACCTTGACGCCGGTGGAGCGCACCGAGGACTCGGTGCTGTTGGCGGTCTCCATCATCTTGGGCAGGATGCTGGCGTTCAGGGCCGCGGTGCGGGTGCGGGTGGTCAGGCCGTACAGCTTGGTGATGTCCGAAGCCATGGAGGCGGGCATGCCCATCTCCTCGGCGGTCTCGGCCACCAGGCGTTCCTCGGACATATCATCCACGCCGAAGGCCTTGGAGGCCACGATGACCCGGTCGCCCTGGTCGTACATCTTCTGGATCATGGCCTTGACGCTGTCGTGGTTCATCTCCTTGGCCTTCATGAACTCGGAGTCGATGTGGATGAACTTGCCGGTGCCCAGGTCGATGTCCGGGATGCGGGTCTGGCGCTTGGCCAGGAAGCCTTCCAGGCCGCCCTTGCCGATGCCGATGACGCCCACGTTGGCCACGTCGCCTTCCAGCAGGGCGTTGGTGGCCTGGGTGGTGCTGTGGGCGATGAAGATGACTTCATCCGGGCTGATGTTGCTGGTCTCCAGGCATTTCTGGAAGGATTCCACAACGCCCCGGGCCACGCCCTCCTTGGCGAAGTGGGTGGTCATGACCGAGCCCTTGCCCACGATCTCGTTGGTATTGTTGTCGATGGCGACAGCCTTGGTGTGGGTGCCGCCCACGTCGATGCCGATGCGGATGGATCTTTTTGCCATAGTATTTTCCCTCATTGTGTCACGGTGTGCCGCCCTTCAAGCACAAACGGCGCCAGCCATGCGCAATGTTGGCCGGCACCGTTGTGCGTACGGAAGGGGGAAGATCAGACGATGCTGTAAGTCAGATAACCCACGATCTGGATGATGATGCAGGCGATCCAGCCCCAGGGCAGGTTCGCTTTGATGTAGTTCTTGGGTTCCAGCTTGGCATAGCTCAGAGCCCACATGGTCCAGGACTGGGTCGGGCAGGCGGAAGCCACGATGGCCACCGGCGGCACCAGGAACAGCATGAACAGATAAGGTTCGGTGAACACGCCCATGGCCTGCAGGATGGAAGCCAGCGCGATGCCGGAGCCCCAGATCATCAGGGGGCCGCGGAACAGGGCCAGCGGAGCCAGCACGCAGAAGGCGATGAGCAGCACAACGGGAGAGGTGGGGATGATGTCACCCAGCAGGTCCTGCAGGATGGGGGCCACCTGCTTGGCGGCCGCCTGGAAGATGTTGACGCCGTACAGCATGCCGATCAGCAGGCCGGAGTCCGCGACGCCGTCATACAGGGTCTTCTGGACCTTTTCCACAGCCTTGGAGTAGCTGGTCATGTTGCGGGTGAACAGCAGGCCCAGGAAGATGCCCAGCAGGAAGGAGGGCACGGGCTGCCAGGAGAAGAAGGAGACCATCACGATGGGAACGAAGGGAACGATGACGCAGTACCAGGGCAGGGGCTTGGCCTCCACTTTGGGAGCGGCGGCGAAAGCGCGGTTCTTGCGCTGTCTGGTGTAGTTGAAGACGATGTACACGGCCATGACCAGCACGCTGACGACGGTGGCGATGATGGCGAAGGTGCGGTACTTGGCATCATAGGTGATGTCGGGGAAGACAGCGAAGAACTGGCTGACGTAGGCGATGTTCAGGTACATGCCGGCAGCCACCGCCAGCATGTAGGAGCCGACGGCCGTCTTCTTGTCGATGCCCAGGGAGAACATGATGGGCAGCACGATCATGCCGATGGCCATGACCGAGCCGACGCCGAAGGCGCTGCAGAAGATCAGGGCACAGACGAAGTTCAGCAGCAGGGTGGTGAGCAGGGGCTTGTCGCCGGCCAGCTCCACGGTCTTTTTAATGATGTAGCCCGCAATGCCGGTGTCCACCAGAACGCGGCCGAACCAAGCACCGAATACGATGATGGCGATGGTCGCGCCGTAGCTTTCCACCGACTTTTCAAAGACATCATTGACCACCGTGGTGATGGGCACACGACCGATGATGCACCAGAGCAGTGCCGTCACGATAAAGCCGATCAGCAGGTTGCCGCCTTTGGCGCAGTACGCGATCAGCCCGATAAAGGTGATCAGCAGCAATACGCCCGCAATGAGATTAACCATGGGATACCTCCTTGAAAAATATATTACACTGATATATTACTACTGATATATCAGTTTGTCTATCTCCATAATCACGATAGTCCGGGCGTTTTTTTATGCACTTTACACAATGTTCATATTCTTCACATCTTTTTAACACTTCTTGTTTTTCCCGGATTTCAGCCTGTATCCATATCCATCCGGCTGTAACAGGAGGATTTCTTTTCTTTCGGTTCTGCTTTCCACCACCGCACTTTGCCTATAATTGGAAGAATTTTCCACCGCCCCTTCTGAAAATATGTCCCGTTATTGGGACTCTTTATCAGACATCCTCCCTGCTCTTTCCCCCCGGACCCCTGTCCGGCGGGCTTTCCCGGGCCCGGAGCACCCCCGGCCCCGCCCCCGCCCGCGCTTGTGATGCCCCGGCAAATGCGGTATAATGGCTTCATATTGCTGACATTGGGGAGATGTGTGCATGAATATCAAATTGGTTGGCCTGACCAAGCGGTTCCCCGCCCGGGGCAAGGGAACGTCCGGCGAGGTCACGGCGGTGGATTCCTTGAGTTTTACGGTGCCGGACGGCAAGCTGGTGGGACTGCTGGGCCCTTCCGGCTGCGGCAAGAGCACCACTTTGAATATGATCTGCGGTCTGGAGACCCCCACCGCCGGACAGATCTTCTTCGGGGAGGAGGACGTCACCGCTGCCCCGCCGGAGCTGCGGGGTGTGGGCATGGTGTTCCAGAACTACGCCCTGTACCCCCACCTGACGGTGCTGCAGAACATCACCTTCCCCCTGGAGAACCTGAAGGGGGACAAGAAGCTTTCCAAGGCGGAGATGCGCCGTCGGGCGGTGGAGACCGCCAGGCTGGTGCAGATCGAGGATTTACTGGACCGCAAGCCCCGGGAACTGTCCGGCGGCCAGCAGCAGCGGGTGGCCATCGCCCGGGCCCTGGTCAAGACGCCCCGGGTACTGCTGCTGGACGAGCCCCTGTCCAACCTGGACGCCCGCCTGCGGCTGCAGACCCGGGAGGAGATCTGCAAGATCCAGCGGGCCACCGGCATCACCACCATCTTTGTCACCCATGACCAGGAGGAGGCCATGAGCATCTCCGACCACATCGTGGTGATGAAGAACGGGGTGCTCATGCAGCAGGGGGAGCCCCAGCAGGTCTACGACGACCCGGCCAACCTCTTTGTGGCCAAGTTCCTGGGCACCCCGCCCATCAACGTCTTTGACGCCGCCGTCAAAGGCGGCAAGCTGTACCTGAAGGGTGCTGACGCCCCGGTGCTGGATGTTCCCGGCGTCCCCGACGGCCCGGTCTGGGCAGGCATCCGCCCCGAAGGCTTTGTGCCCGACGGCACCGGCCCGGTGGCCTGCGCCCTGAGCCGGGTGGAAGTGCTGGGCCGGGACGTGAGCATCGTCTGCACCCATCCCGCCTGTCAGGCGGACACCATCCGGGCCATCATCCCCTCCCGGAACCTGGTCAACGCCGCCGACCCCACCGTTCACTTTGCCCTGAAACCGGACAAGGTCTTCCTTTTTGATAAAGCCGATGAGCGCCGCCTGCCCTTTGCCCTGTCCGGCGCCCGCCGCTGAAAGGGGGCCGGTGCATGGACCGCTCTTCCCGCAAGGCCTGGCTGTACCTGCTGCCCGCCGCCGCACTGCTGGCGGTGTTCCTGGTCTACCCGGTCATCGACGTGCTGATCTATTCCTTTGAGGAAGGCTTCAACTTTGCCTCCCAGAGCTACTGGGGCACGGGATGGTACAACTACTCTTATGTGCTCCACGACCCCTACTTCCTGCAGGCGGTGCAGAACACCTTTGTGCTGGTCATCATCACGGTGCCGGTGTCCACCGGGCTGGCCCTGGCCATCTCGGCGGCGCTGGCTTCCATCCGGCCTCTGCGCAACCTCTACCAGACCATCTACTTCCTGCCCTACGTCACCAACACCCTGGCCGTGGGCCTGGTGTTCATGGTGCTCTTCCAGAAGACCGAGTACACCGACGGCCTGGTGAACCTGATGCTCCGCTGGTTCGGCGCCGGCCCCATCGACTTCATCAACGGTCCCCACTGGGCCAAGATGTTCGTCCTCTGCTTTTACACCATCTGGGTGGTCATGCCCTTCAAGATCCTGGTACTTACCGGGGCGCTGGCCTCGGTGAACCCGGACTACTACAAGGCCGCCCGGGTGGACGGCACCTCCCGCACCCGCATCTTCTTCCGCATCACCCTGCCCATGATCGCCCCCATGCTGGTGTACCTGGTCATCACCGGCTTCATCGGCGCCTTCAAGGCCTACAGTGACGCGGTGGCCCTCTTCGGCACCGACCTGAACGCCGCCGGGATGAACACCATCGTGGGCTATGTGTACGACATGCTCTACGGGGACAGCGGCGGCTATCCCTCCTACGCATCGGCGGCGGCCATCATCCTGTTCGTCATCGTGCTGACCATCACCTGCATCAACCTGCTCATCAGCCGCCGGGTTTCGGAAGGAGGCGTGCATATCCAATGACCCACACCGAATTTGAGGCCCGCCGCAAGGCCGCCGGACGGAAAAGCGGCTTTCTCAAGGCCCTGACCTACCTGGCCCTGAGCATCTGGGCCGTGGTGGTGCTCTTCCCCTTTTACTGGATGGTGCTCACCTCGGTCAAAAGCTACAGCGCCTACAACTCGGAGTATGTGCCCTCCTTCTTCACCCTCTCCCCCACTCTGGACAACTACAGGCAGGCCTTCACCGCCGTGCCTTTGGGCGGGTATCTGCTCAACACCCTGATCTTTGCGGTCATCACCACCGCGGTCATGGTGGTGGTGAGCACCCTGGCCGCCTACGCCTTTGCCCGCCTGCGGTTCCGGGGCCGGGATTTCGTTTTCGGGCTGTTTCTGTCCATGATGATGATCCCCAACGAGCTGGTGGTCATCACCAACTTTGTGACCATCACCAACCTGGACATGCGCAACAGCTTTCCCGGTCTGATCCTGCCCTCCATCACCTCGGTGTTCTACATTTATTTATTAAAGGAGAACTTTGAGCAGGTGCCCGAGGAGCTGTACAAGGCCGCCAAGGTGGACGGCACCTCCGACCTGAAATATCTGTGGAAGGTCATGGTGCCCATCTGCCGGCCCACCATCGTCACCATCACCATCCTGAAACTCATCGAGTGCTGGAACTCCTACGTCTGGCCCCGGCTCATCACCGACGACCAGGCCTACTTCCTGGTGTCCAACGGTATCCAGCAGATCCGGGAAGAGGGCTTCGGCCGGGAGAACGTCCCCGCCATGATGGCCGCCGTGGTGGTCATCTCGGTGCCGCTGGTGCTGCTGTTCCTGGCCTTCCGCAACAAGATCATGGAAGGCGCTTCCAGAGGAGGGTTGAAAGGATGAACCATCGGTTATTGCGCCCCCTGGGGGCGGTGCTGGCCGGGGTGCTGTGCGCCGGCCTGCTGGCCGGGTGCCACGGCAGCCAGGAGCGGGCCGCCTTTGCGGTGCCGGATTCCTTTGACGAGAGCCAGAACTATGAGATCACCTTCTGGGCCAAGAACGACACCAACAAGACCCAGACCGACATCTATAAAAAGGCCATCGAGGACTTCCAGGCGCTGTACCCCAACATCACCGTGACCCTGCGGCTGTACACCGACTACGGGGACATCTACAACGACGTCATCACCAACATCTCCACCGGCACCACCCCCAATGTCTGCATCACCTACCCCGACCACATTGCCACCTACCTCACCGGGGACAATGTGGTGGTGCCCCTGGACGACCTGGCCGCCGACCCGGAGTACGGGCTGGGGGGCAGCGCCCTGAAATTCGACGGTCCCACCCAGAGTGAGATCGTGCCCCAATTCTGGGAGGAATGCCACCTGGGGGATACCTGTTACGCCCTGCCCTTCATGCGCTCCACCGAGGCCTGCTATGTGAACAAGACCTATGTGGAAGCCCTGGGCTACACCCTGCCCGATGTGCTCACCTGGGACTTTGTGTGGGAGGTGTCCGAGGCGGCAGCCAAGCAGAACGCCGACGGCACCTACGCCCTCAACGGGCAGAAGGTCATGGTGCCCTTCCTGTACAAATCCACCGACAACATGATGATCCAGATGCTCAAGCAGAAGGGAGCGGGCTACTCCACCCAGAGCGGGGAGATCGAACTGTTCAACGACGTGACCACCGACCTTCTGAAAGGCATTGCGGGGTACACGGCGGACGGGGCCTTCTCCACCTTCAAGCTGTCGGGCTATCCCGCCAACTTTTTGAACGCCGGACAGTGCGTCTTTGCGGTGGACTCCACCGCCGGCTCCACCTGGATGGGCAGCAGCGCCCCCCTGATGGACATTGCCCCGGACAAGGTGGTCAACTTTGAGACCGCCGTGCGGATGGTGCCCCAGTTTGACCCGGACCATCCCCAGATGATCTCCCAGGGGCCGTCGGTGTGTATCTTCAACAAGGACGACCCCCAGGAGGTGCTGGCCTCCTGGCTGTTTGCCCAGTATCTTCTGACCAATGATGTGCAGATCGCCTACTCCGAGACCGAAGGCTATGTGCCGGTGACCACCAAGGCCCAGAATGACCCGGCCTACCAGGACTACCTTTCCCGGGCCGGGGAGGACGACGACACCCACTACGCCGTCAAGCTGGCGGCGGTGCAGCTGCTGCTGGACAACCTGGACAACACCTTTGTGACCCCGGTGTTCAACGGTTCCGCCTCCCTGCGGGACGCGGCGGGCTCCCTCATCGAGAGCGTGACCAAGAGCGTGCGCCGCAGCCAGACGGTGGACGACGCCTACATCCAGGACCTGTACACCGACACGGTGGCCCTGTACCACCTGGACCAGACATCCGCCATGGCGGGCAAGGCGGACCTGGGGCCCCTGCCCCCCACCGCGGTGGCCCTGCTGGGCGCCCTGGCCGCGGCCTGGGCGGGCATCCTGGCCTGCGTGGTGCTGCGCCGGGTGGGGGCCCGGAAAAAAGCGGCAGGAAAATCTTTCAAAAAATGACAAGACGCCCCAATCTGTTGATTTTTTGCCCCGTTGGGCTATAATGGAACTGTCCGGGGCGCGAGGGATGCCCTGGCCTACCTTTAGGAGGGAACAACAATGAAAAAGATTCTTAGCCTGCTGGTGGCGTTCGGCATGATCGCTTCCCTGACCGCCTGCGCCGGTCAGAGCTCTTCTGCCCCGTCCGACTCCACCGCCGACACCACGTCCGAGTCCGCTGCCGCTTCCGAGAGCGAAGCCGCCACCGCCGACACCGCTGCCGCGGCCGGCACCGTGCTGACCCATGAGGAGTACATGGCCGCCGATGTGGACACCGAAGTCACCATCCAGACCTACGTCCAGGCCAAGCAGTCCTGGTGGGAAGACCAGGCCACCGTCTACGCCCAGAGCGAGGACGGCGCCTACTTCCTGTACAACATGGCCTGCTCGGAGGAAGACTACGCCAAGCTGACCCCGGGCACCTGCATCCGGGTCACCGGCTACAAGAGCGAGTGGTCCGGCGAGGTGGAGATCACCGACGGCACCTTTGAGATCGTGGCCGACGCCGAGCCCTTCATCGCCCAGCCCCTGGACGTGACCGACCTGCTGGGCACCGATGAACTCATCGACCACCAGAACGAGCTGGTCAGCTTCAAGGGCCTGACCGTGGAGCCCTCCACCGTGGAAGGTTCCGACGAGGAGTACGCGTTCCTGTACAACTGGGACGGCTCCGGCACCGACGGCGATGACCTGTACTTCAACGCCTCCTGCAACGGCCAGACCTACACCTTCACCATCGAGAGCTATCTGTGCGACAACACCACCGATGTGTATGCCGCCGTCAAGAACCTGGAAGTGGGCCAGACCATCGACATGGAAGGCTTCCTGTACTGGTACGAAGGCGTCAACCCCCACATCACCAGCGTGACCGTGGTGGGCTGATCCCCCTCTTTCCTCCCCTGCAAATACAGCAAAAGGCACCGAAGCCCGGCTCCGGTGCCTTTGTTTTTTTTCGTGATGCCGGAAAAGGGCGCTCACATGCTCTTTTCGGCGCTGTAGGGGGTGTGCTGGGTGGACAGGCGGTAGTCCGAGGGGGAGACCCCGCAGAACTTGTGGAACACCCGGTTGAACTGGGAAAAGCTGGAAAAGCCCGTCTGGGCCGCGATCTGGGTGATGCGGGTGTCCGAGTTGAGCAGCAGGAACTGGGCGTTCTTGATGCGGGTGAGCTGGATGTACTGCACCACCGTGTAGCCGGTGACCTCCTTGAACAGGTGGGACAGATAGTACGGGCTGACATAGAAGCAGTCCGCCAGCTGTTTCAGGGACAGGTCCTCGCAGTAATGGGTCTGGATGTAGTTGGCGATGTTGTAGATCTTTTCCTTGATGCCGTTCTGCACATTGGGGGCGTACTGGTTGTTGCCCCGGGCCAGATACAGCCGGGTGAGGAAATCGGTGAACTTGGTGTGGATCATCAGGTCCCGCACGCTGCGGTCCCGCTCGTTCTGGCAGGCTTCCGCCAGCTCGTTCAGCGGCTGGAAGATGGCGTTCTGCTGTTCCCGGTGAAAGCGCAGGATGGGGCTGTTTTCATCAAAGATGGACAGCAGCCGCTGGTAGCCCGGTTCATAGTAGCCGGCGGACCGGGGCGGCAGGAACCCGATGATGATGCGGTCGCTGGGCGGCCCGGGCAGATATTCCGACTGATGCAGGGTGGAGGGCGGCAGCAGCACGATGTCGTTGGCCACGATGTCGTACCGTTTGCCCTTGACAAAGTGGTAGGCCTTGGGGCTGAGCAGGATCATCATCTCATAGTACAGATGAAAGTGGGGGAACTCCATGTTGATGGAATGGTTGCGCTCATCGTAGTCGAAGTAATAGTAGGTGGACGCCTGGGCAAAGCTGTCCGCGTCACACACCTCCACCGAGAATCCCTTCTCATACAGCAAAGGTGAGTTGTGATAATATTTCATCTTCCCTTCCCCTCCTTTCCCCCGGCCAACGGGATCGCCACTGGGTTCTCATTAAGCCCAACATACCATAAAACCGCATAAAATGCAATGAAAAATGGTAAATTCGGCAAAAATACGCTTGTTGTTAGCGAATTTGTCCAGTATACTCAAGCTAGATGTTTCTGCCCGTGCAGCGGGCAGGAGCCACCACTCTTTCTTTCCAAGGAGGCTGTGCCATGTCGTCGATTCCCATCTGTCATCAGGACCCGCACCAACTGCATCTGAACACCCTGCCCAACCGCGCCTATTACATCCCCGCGGCGGGCCCCGGCCCCTACTCCCTGGAACGGGAGTGCTCCGACCGGTTCCTCTCCCTCAACGGCACCTGGGATTTCTGCTGGTATGATTCCTTTACGGACATCACCTCGGAAGATCCCGCCATTGCCAAACGTCTGGCCCCCTTTTCCTGCCCCTCCCCCAAGGAATGGCGCTCCGTACCGGTGCCCGCCGTGTGGCAGAACTACGGGGTGGACCACCACCAGTATGTGAACACCCGGTACCCCTTCCCCTTCGACCCGCCCTATGTTCCCCGGGAGAATCCCTGCGGGCTGTACCGCCGTACCTTTATATATACCCCCCGTCCGGACACGCCCCGGGTGTGGCTGGACTTTGAAGGGGTGGATTCCTGCTTCTACCTGTGGGTGAACACGGAATTTGTGGGCTACTCCCAGGTCTCCCACTCCACCAGCGAATTCGACATCACCGACCTGCTCCATCCCGGCAAGAACGAGCTGCGGGTGCTGGTGCTCAAGTGGTGCGACGGCAGCTATATGGAGGACCAGGACAAGTTCCGCATGAGCGGCATCTTCCGGGATGTGTTCCTGCTGCTGCGCCCCGAAACCGGCATCCGGGACTATTTCCTGCACACCAGCCTGGAAGGGGTGACCCCCGGCCACGCCGACCATGCCGCGGTGCGGGTGGAGCTGCAGTATCTGGACGATGCCCCCGTGCCGGTGGACTGGCAGCTGCTGGACGCCGACGGCGCCGTGGTGGACCAGGGCACCGCCGAAGGTCCCGAGTTCACCGCCCAGGTGGCACAGCCCCATCTCTGGTGCGGGGAGGACCCCTACCTCTACCAGCTGGTCATGCGCACGGCCGGGGAATGCATCACCGAGCAGGTGGGCCTGCGGGAGGTGCGGGTGGAAAACACCCGCCTGATGCTCAACGGGCAGGCCATCAAGCTCCACGGGGTCAACCGTCACGACTCCGACCCGGACACCGGGTACACCATCTCCCGCCAGCAGATGGAGCGGGACCTGCAGCTGATGAAGGCCCACAACGTCAACGCCATCCGCACCAGCCACTACCCCAACAGCCCCCAGTATTACTGGCTGTATGACCGGTACGGCTTCTACATCATGGACGAAGCGGACGACGAGAGCCACGGCACCGACCAGGTGTACAAGAAGGAAAACAACTGGACCACCCACCTGAACCGGTGGAACCAGCCCATTGCGGACAACCCCGACTGGACCGAGGCCACGGTGGACCGGGTGCAGCGGTGCGTGGAGCGGGACAAGAACCGTCCCAGCGTGCTGTTCTGGTCCATGGGCAACGAGTGCGCCTACGGCTGCACCTTTGAGGCCGCCCTGCGCTGGACCCGCCAGCGGGATCCCAGCCGCCTGCGCCACTACGAGGGCGCCCGGTATGTGCCGGAGGGCAGCCATTACGATTTCAGCGACCTGGATTTCTACAGCCGGATGTACCCGGATTTTGCGGACATCGACGCCTACGCCGCCGCCCAGCCCGCCCACCACAAGCCCTTCATCCTGTGTGAGTACGCCCACGCCATGGGCAACGGTCCCGGAGACCTGGAGGACTACCACGAGCGGATCATGCGGTATCCCTTCCTGTGCGGCGGCTTTGTGTGGGAATGGTGCGACCACGCGGTGCGGGACGCCGAAGGCCACCTGCTCTACGGCGGGGACAGCGGCGAATACCCCCACGACGGCAACTTCTGCGTGGACGGCCTGGTTAGCCCCGAGCGGGAGGTCAAGCCCAACCTGCTGGAATTCCGCAACGTCTGGCGGCCGGTGCGGCTGCAGCAGGGGGACCTGGACAACCGCCGGGTGCTGCTGCGCAACATGCTGGACTTCACCAGTCTGGAAAAGGCGGTGCAGCTGCGCTGGACCCTGACCTGCGGAACCTGCACCCTGCAAAGCGGCTACTGCCCCGCCCCGGCGGCGGCGCCCCACGGGGATGCCTGGGCCGAACTGCCGGCCCTGACCCTGCCTGAGAATGTGTACGGCCGCTGCTTCTGGCGGGTGGAATACCTGTCCACCGGCCTGCTCCAGCCCGAAGGCACCCTGCTGGGCTTTGACGAGCTGCCCGCCGGCGTGCGCACCGCCCCGGCAGAGCCCGAAAGCCTTGACGGCATCCCTTGCCTGGTAGCGGAGGAGGACGCACGCTACATCACGGTGGACGGCGGGGACTTCCTCTACCGCTATGACACCTATGCCGGCAGCCTGGACCGGATGGAGGACAAACCTTCCCGCATCCAGCTGCTGGACCAGCCCATCCAGTTCAACGTCTGGCGGGCCCCCACCGACAACGACATCGAGATGGTGCCCCAGTGGAAGTATGCGGGGTATGATCAGGCCCGGCTGCGCACCTACGGCACCCGGATTCTCCACCCGCTCGGCAAGATTATCATAGCCACCGACTTTTCTCTGGGCTCGGTGAGCCGTCAGGCCTTTGTGCGGGGCACCATCACCTGGACGATCCTCCGCGCAGGCAATATCACGGTGGACATCGACGCCCGGCGGGACACCGAGTTTCCCTTCCTGCCCCGGTTCGGGCTGCGGTTCTTCCTGCCCAAGGAATTCTGCCATGTGGCGTACCAGGGCATGGGCCCCGGGGAAAGCTACCGGGACAAGCATCAGGCCAGCTGGCACGGCTGCTTTGAACAGGACCTGCGGGAGCTGCACTGTCCCTACCTGAAGCCCCAGGAATACGGCAGCCACTGGGACTGCGACCAGGTGGTGTTCACCAACCCCACCCGCATCGGCGGCCTGAAGATCACCTCCGACCGTCCCTTCGCCTTCAGTGCCGGCTTTGACACCCAGGAGGCCCTGACCGCTGCCGCCCATTCCTGGGAGCTGACCCCCGCCGACCACTGCGTCCTCTGCCTGGATGCGGACCAGAGCGGGGTGGGCTCCAACAGCTGCGGTCCCCAGCTGCAGGAGCAGTACCGCCTGGACGGTGCCGAACTCCACGCCCGCTGGACCCTGATCCTGGGCCCCCGCGGTGACCGCTGATCTCCAGAAAGGAGCTTCATGATGAACCAAACCGATTCCCAAACCAAACGCCTGAGCCCCTGGCTGCCCCTGCTCTGCTTCGGGCTGCTGATGATGGCCCTGGGCATCAACGACGCCCTGCGGGGCATCTTCGCCCCCATCTTCCAGGAGCGCTACGGCCTGACCGACACCATGCTGTCCATGATCGTCACGGTGAGCTACGCGGGCAACCTGCTGTTCCTGAGCATCGGCGGCAAGCTGCTGGACGTGTTCCCCCGCAAGAAGGTCACGGCGGCGGCCATCTGCCTGTGGGGGCTGGCCCTGATCATCAACCTGGTCAGCGACAGCTACTACGCCATCCTGCTGACCATGTTCCTGGCCCTGGGTGCCTCCACCCTGCTCAACACCACCCTGAACATCCTGGCCCCCGCCGTCTTTTTCGGCTACGGTCCGCTGATGGTCAACATCCTCTTCTTCCTGCAGGGCATCGGCACCAGCGGCAGCCAGTTCCTGCTGGGCAACTACGCCTTCAGCTTCGGCGGCTGGAAGCTCATCAACGGCATCATGCTGGCGGCGGGCGTCATCGTCCTGATCCTGCTCAGCCGGCTGTATGTGCCCCAGCACACCCCCGCCGCCCAGGGGGACGCCCCCGGCGCGGCGCCCCTGCAGGCCCGCCCGGAACCCGCCCGCAGCGTCTTCTGGTTCTTTGTGGCCATGTTCGGCTTCTATTTCATCGGGGAGCACGGCATCATGAACTGGCTGCTCTCCTACTGCATCAACGCCTTTGACATGCCCTCCGCCCGGGCTTCCGGCATTTTGTCCCTGTTCTGGGGCGGCATGACCCTGGGCCGTCTGGTCCTGGCCCCCGCGGTGCAGAAGCTGGGCGCCCGCCGGAGCCTGTATCTCTTCGGCGGCGCCGGCACCGTGCTCTTCGTGCTGGGCGTGGTGCTGGGCAGCAGCGGGCTGGTGATCCTGGGCGTTTCCGGGTTCCTGATCTCGGTGCTGTATCCCACCATGGTGCTGCTCATCCAGCAGGTCTACCCGGAAAACGTGGCCGCCACCCGCACCGGCAGCATCATCAGTCTGGCCACCCTGGCGGACATCGCCTTCAACGCCCTGTTCGGCGCCGCCATCGACGCCTTCGGCTACCGGGTCAGCTTCGGCATCCTGCCGGTGGGCATGATCCTGTTCTATCTTTGCTACCTCATCCTCATGCGCAAGACCCGCTCCATGGCAAATTGACAGTTTTGGGCCGGTTTTCGCTGTACACTTTGCCTATAAGTCTTGACTCTTGTTGCATTTTTGTGTGCGAATCACTCAAAAAACGCAAAATACGCAATATCTTCACCCCCAAGAAAGCCGAAAACGCGTAGGTTTTTTGTGGGCCGGATGGTATCATAAGCGTGTAGGAGGACAGAGACATGAAACCGACCAAACAGGATATTTGCCATTACATCGACCAATACCTGCAAAGCTTCGAAAAAGTTCTGTATGAGGACGACGAACAGTTCCTCAAAGGCATGCAGACCAACAGCCTTGCGAATGACGACCTGCGCAAATATGAACACTGGGAATGGACGCAGGGTGTGGGGCTGTACGGTGTCTGGAAACTGTACGACCGGACCAAGGATGAGCGGTACAAGAACATTCTGGCCCGGTACTATGCCAAGCAGTTCGAGATCGGGCTGCCCAGCAAGAACGTGAACACCGTGACCCCGCTGCTGCCCCTGTCTTACATGCTGGACGAGCTGGATGTGCCCGCGTACCGGGACACCTGCCGCGAATGGGCGGAATGGATCTACAAGGATTTCCCCCGCACCAAGGAAGGCGGCCTGCAGCACATCACCTCCGACTCGGTCAACGAAGGAGAACTGTGGGACGACACCCTGTTCATGACCGTGCTGTTTTTGGACAACATGGGCCGGGTGCTCAACCGGCCGGAATACTGCGAGGAAGCGGAATACCAGTTCCTGCTCCACGTCAAGTACCTGGCGGACCGCAAGACCGGGCTGTGGTACCACGGCTGGTCTTTCAAGGAAAAGAGCCACTTTGCCGCCGCCTTCTGGGGCCGGGGCAACTGCTGGATCACCGCCGCCATCCCCGAATTCCTGGCAGCCCCCGGCCGCACGCCGGCGGTGCGCAAGCTGCTCATCGCCACCTGGCGCCATCAGGTGGAAGCGCTGCTGCAGTACCAGGAGCCCAACGGCATGTGGCACACGGTGGTGGATGATCCCGATTCCTATGTGGAATCCAGCGCCACCTGCGGATTTGCCTACGGCATCCTGAAGGGCGTGTCCCTGGGATTCGGCGAGGAAAGCTGGATCGAACCCGCCCTGCGGGCCCTGGAGCCCATCATCGGCTACACCGACGAAGAGGGCGTTGTCCATCAGGTGTCCTACGGCACCCCCATGGGCCGTGAGTCCAAGGATTTCTACAAGAACATCGAACTCAAGCCCATGCCCTATGGTCAGGCGCTGGCCATGCTCTTCTTTATGGAAAGCCAATGCTTTTTAGATAAAAACTGAAAGGAGAAACCACAATGAAAAAGCTCATCAAAAACACCATGGCCGGGGTCATGGCAGCAGCGATGCTGACCTCTCTGGCCGCCTGCGGCAGCTCCGGTTCCGGCTCTGGCTCTGCCAGCACCACTTCCACCGGCACCGCAGAAACCTCCGAGTCCGCTCCCATCACCGGCGGCACCCTGAAGGTCACCCTGTCCGAGGAACCGGGCGAAGGCGACGCTCTGGGCAACGCCCTGGACACCTGGGCTGCCGAGACCGGCAACACCGTGGAGAAGATCATCATCTCCCATGATGACATGCGCACCAAGTTCCCCTCCATGGCCAAGAACAAGGACCTGCCCGACCTGTGCGCCACCACCTTCCTGCACCAGCTGTATCCCGACGAGTTCGTGGATATGTCCACCGTGCTGGACCTGAGCATGTTCAATGAGAACGCCCTGAAGCTGGTCGGCAAGAGCTACACCTCCGACACCATCACCGGCGTGCCGGAACAGTACACCACCACCTGCATCTTCTACAACAAGGACGCCTTTGAGGCCGCCGGCATCGAAGCCCCGACCATCGAGGATCCCTGGACCTGGGATGAACTGTATGAGAATGCGGCCATCCTGCAGGAGAAGGCCGGCGTGAAGTACGGCTTTGCCGCCGACGTTTCCCGCGCCCGCTACGACATCCTGATGTACGCCAACGGCGGCTCCATCGTGGAAGCTGACGGCGACACCTTCAAGGTCACCCTGAACAGCCCGCAGAACGTTTCCACCCTGGAGCGCTTTGTCCAGGCCAACAACGAAGTCATGCCCAAGGCCATCTGGGCCGGCGGCACCACCGACAACCCGGTTGAGTACTTCAAGAACGGCGACGCCGCCATCCTGCTGTCCGGCAGCTGGAACTACAACACCTTCAGCTCCGAGATCACTTCCTTCGACTTCGGCGTCATTCCCAGCCCCATGGGCAGCACCTGCCAGTCCGCCATCATCGGCGGTTCCGCTCTGGCCATCCCCAAGGATGCTGAGAACGTGGAACTGGCTGAGCAGTTCATCCAGTGGCTGTACGGCGACGACCATTCCAAC
The DNA here is from genome assembly GCA_944388105.1 of uncultured Gemmiger sp. Lineage (GTDB taxonomy): Bacteria > Bacillota > Clostridia > Oscillospirales > Ruminococcaceae > Gemmiger. The sequence continues at coordinate 25,135 of CALXHN010000008.1, forward strand.
TACCAGGATTACCTGCAGCTGCACAAGGGCCTGTCCGTTATGAACGACGTTTCCTATCAGCCCGAGACCGATAAGGCCAAGGAAGACTTCGCCATCATGCAGAACGAGACCAACTACGTCACCGATACCTTCATGACCGATGAAGCCTCCTCTTGGAGAACCTATAAGGATGCCGAGTACCGCGATGCGCTGGAACGCGCTGTCGCCGGCGAAGTGACCGCCCAGGAAGCTCTGGACACCTTCGCTGCCGAACTGGCCGAAGCTTCCGGCTGGGAGATGGCATACTGATCCGGCAGCTGACAACCTGACCGTTGCCACAAGTGTTTTCAGGGAGTTGCCGCACGGCGGCAACTCCCTGAAAATTTCAACGGGCATTTTGCCCGCCACGAATTAGGAGAGTGTCATGACCAAAACAAAGAATACGGCGCTGAAACACACCGGCGCCTTCTGGATGTTCGTCCTGCCATCCCTTTTGCTCTTTACCTTCTTCTTCATGATCCCGCTGTTCCTGAGCATCTGGTTTTCCTTCACCAACTATGACGGCTGGAAGACCATGGACTTTGTGGGCCTGAAGAACTACATCACCGCCCTGACCAACGCCGACTTCTACAAGACCCTGGGCCGGACCCTGCTGTACACCATCTGCAATCTGCCCTTCAAGGTGGCCATCCCCCTGCTGCTGGCCACTCTGGTCACCTCCAAGAGCCTGAAGTGCACCACCCTGGTGCGCACCCTGGTTTACATCCCGGTTCTGTTCTCCGCGCTGGTCGCCGGTATCACCATCAACTGGATGTTCGGCCAGGAATACGGCCTGATCAACTTCCTGCTGCAGGGCATCGGCATTCAGCCCCTGCAGTGGTCCCTGAACCCCACCCTGGCCACCATCGTCATCAGCGTGGCCTCCAACTGGGTGTCTGCCGGCTACTACATGCTCATGTACATCGGCGGCATCAAGAACATCTCCCCCGACCTGTATGAGGCTGCCAGCGTGGACGGCGCCAGCAAGGTCCAGGCCTTCTTCGGCATCACGGTGCCCCTGCTCATGCCCACCACCTTCATCGTCCTGCTGCTGACCACCGTCTCCTCCCTGAAGGAATACGCGTTGGTCCAAGGTATCTCTCTGGGCGGCCCCGGCACCTCCACCACCTACATTGTGCAGTACATCTACGATCAGGGCTTCAACCAGTACAAGTACGGCTACGCGTCCGCTCTGGGCATTCTGGTCAGCCTGGTCTTCATCATCATTGCCGTTGTGCAGTTCAAAGCAACTAAAGGAGGCGAGATCTGATGGGCGAGAGTGCAAAACGTACCGTTTCCAATGTGGTCGTCACCCTGGTGGGTCTTCTGGTCGCTTTTCTGATCATTTTCCCCATCATCTGGCTGCTGTTCAGCTCCTTCAAACCTTCCAATGAGCTGTTTGCCTACCCCCTGCACCTCTTCCCCCAGAACCCCACCGCTGAATCCTACTTCGGCGTTGTGGAGGACGGCATCTTTGTCTACTTCAAGAACAGCCTGTTCCTGGCTGTCATGGGCACCATCATCACCGTCATCACCAGTGCCATGTGCGGCTACGCCCTGGCCATCTACCGCAAGGAACTGAGCTACACCAACAAGGTGTTCGCCGTCTTCCTGCTGGGCACCCTGATCCCCGGTGAGATCCTGACCATCGCCCAGTTCACCGTTGTGTCCGAGATGGGCCTGTACAACAACATCTGGGGCTGCATCCTGCCCGTGGTCACCACCACCACCGGTATCTTCATGTACCGCCAGCACTACATGTCCATCCCCCTGGAACTGGCCGAATCCGCCCGTATCGACGGCGCCAACGAAGCGCTGATCTTCGGCAAGATCATGCTGCCTCTGGGCAGTGCGGTCACCATCACCCTGACCATCTTCTCCTTCATGTGGCGCTGGAATGACTACATCCTGCCCCTGATGCTGTTGTCCGATCAGAAGAACTTCACCATCCAGATCGCCGTCAAGAGCTACATCGGCACCATGGGCGTTGACTGGAACTCCATCCTGTCCGCCTCGGTGTTGTCCATCGTGCCCGTCATCATCATCTTCATCTTCCTGCAGAAGTACATCACCGGCGGCATCGCCGCTACCGGCGTGAAGGGCTGATCCCCTCAAGGAGCAAACCATGGAACGTTATATCCAACACCTCATCGCCGGCGCCGAGCAGCGCACCGCGAATTTCCTGGCCATGCAGGTCAAAGACAAGCAGGACCTGCAGTACGGCGGCCTGCGCAGCAATGTGTGGGAAGCCAAACCCACCATCTATGCCCTGGCCGCGGCGGTGGCCGTCTGGCTCAACCCGGACAGCCGCTACCACAAGGACCCGGCCCTGTATGACGCCATCTGCCTGGCCCTGGATTTTGTGGCCCGTACCCAGCGGGAGGACGGCAGCTTTGACTACCCCACCTGCAACTTCCATCCGGCGCCGGATACCTCCTTCTGCTTCAAGCGCCTGTTCGCCACCCACCGCATCCTGGTGAAGTACGACGACGGCTCCCAGCAGATCGCCGGACTGCGTCAGCGGTATCTGGCCCTGATGCACAAGGCCCTGCCGGCCATCCGGGACGGCGGCTTCCACACCCCCAACCATCGCTGGGGCATTGCGGCGGCCCTGCTCCAGGGCGCCAACCTTTTTGCCGACGAAGCCGACTTTGCCCGGAGCCTGCGGGACCGGGCCGGCCAGTACCTGGCCGAGGGCATTGACGGGGACGAGGACGGCGAGTACGCCGAGCGTTCCACCGGCAACTACAACGCGGTGGTCAACAACGCCATGATGGCCATGTACCAGGCCACCGGGGACGACAAGTTCCTGGGCTATGTGCGCCGCAACCTGAGCATGATGCTCACCTACATCGACCCGGACGGCACCGTTTTCACCCAGAACTCCACCCGCCAGGACCAGGGCAAGCTGGAATACGCGGACAAGTACTTCTACCAGTACCTGTACATGTGCAGCCATGAGGAGAACGAGGTCTTTGATGCCGCTGCCCAGCGCATCATCCGGGACAACATGACCCGGGGTGACATCGCGCCCGACTGCCTGCACATCATCATGGCCCACGACGAGATGCTGCACCACCACTTCACCCACTGCGGGTTCCCGGCGCAGTACCGCAAGTTCTTCCACCATGCCGGGGTGCTGCGGGTGCAGAACCCCCAGTACACCTACACGGTCCTCAACGGCAAGAGCGCCTTCCTGTACTTCAAGAGCGGCTCCACCATGATCTACCTGAAGATCGGGGAAAGCTACTGCGATATCCGCAACTTCATTCCCCAGACCATCGAGGTGGGGGAAGGCCGCTGCACCCTGAAGGCCACCGCCAAGGGCTGGTATTACCTGCCCTTCCAGGAGCCTCCCGCCACCTCCGACTGGTGGCAGATGGACCACGCCAGCCGTGACAAGCTCATCAGCAGCCAGCTGACCATCACCCTGGACATCGTGGAGCAGCCCGACGGGCTGGACCTCCACCTGAAGACCGAGGGTCTGGACCGGCTGCCCCTGCGGGTGGAGTTCTGTGTGCCGGCGGACACGGTCCTGGACCATCCTGCCTTCAATATCCGTGCCCAGGCCGGTTCCGGCCTGATCCTGCGGGACGGCACCCTGACGGTGCGGGACGGCGCCAAGCACATCACCATCGGCCCCGGTTTCGGGGAACACGAGTTCCAGGGCCACTATTCCGGCGAGGAAGTGAACACCGCCGGCTTCACGGTGTACTGCAACGCCTACACCCCCACCGAGCGCAAACTCAGCATCCGCGTCAACCACGACGCCTGACAAAACCGGGGAGCGCTGTTTTCCAAGCAAGGGGAAACAGTGCTCCTCTTTTTTTAGGAGAATCCCTATGAATCTGACCGAGATGGAAAAATACGTGCACAGCGCCCTGGAGCACCTGCAGCCCCGGCTGTACACCGAGCTGGGCCCCATCAGCGGGGTGCGGATGTGTGCCATCGGCTACGGTGAGCGCCGCCGGGTGCTGGAAGACATGGCCGCCTGGACGCCCTTCGGCACCGACGAGACCTGGGGCGGCCCCGACGCCCATTTCTGCTTCGGGGCCGACTACACCCTGCCCGAAGCCGCCCGGGGGCGGCAGGTGGTGGCGGAGCTGGAGACCGGGGCCAGCGATATCTGGAACACCGACAACCCCCAGTTCCTGGCCTATGTGGACGGCAGGCTCCGCTGCGCCCTGGACATGAACCACCGGGAGGTGGTGCTCACCGACAAGGCCGAACCGGGCACCGTGGTGGCCCTGCGGCTGTACGGGTACAGCAACACGGCGGGCAAATCCAACTTCCTGCATCTGCGGGCCCGCATCCCCGAACCCCTGGCCCAGGCCGCTTACTATGACCTGAAAGCCCCCTTTGAGACCGCCTGCCGCCTGCGGGACGACGACGACCGCCGCACCCGGCTGCTCCAGGCCCTGTGCCGCGCCGCCGACCTGCTGGACCTGCGCAACATCGGCCCCGAAGCCTGGGAGGCCTCCCTGCACCGGGTGCGGGAACTGCTGGCCGCCGAGGTGCTGGGCCACCCCGACGCCCACGCCCCCCAGGTGTACAGCGTGGGCCACACCCACATTGACGTGGCCTGGAAATGGCCGGTGCGCCAGACCCGGGAAAAGGCCCTGCGGAGCTTTTCCACCGTGCTGTCCCTCATGGACGAATACCCCGAATACAAATTCATGTCCAGCCAGCCCCAGCTGTACGAGTTCGTCAAGGAGGACTGCCCCGAAGTCTTTGCCCAGATCCGCCGCCGGGTGGCGGAGGGCCGCTGGGAGACCGAAGGCGCCATGTGGCTGGAAGCGGACTGCAACCTGAGTTCCGGCGAATCCCTGATCCGGCAGATCGCTTTCGGCAAGCGGTTCTTTGAGCAGGAGTTCGGCACCGGGGACAATGTGGTGCTCTGGCTGCCCGACGTCTTCGGGTACAGCGCCGCCCTGCCCCAGATCATGCGCAAGACCGGGCTGCGGTATTTCATGACCACCAAGATCGCCTGGAACGAGCGCAACCTCTTCCCCTACGACACCATGTACTGGGAGGGCATCGACGGTTCCCAGGTGCTGTCCCACTTCATCACCACCGCCGACGCCGACCCCTACCCGGAACTGCGCCGCAAACCCATGGGCACCACCTACAACGGGCTGGAAAATCCCCGCCACATCATGGGCTGCTGGCAGCGCTACCAGCAGAAGGCCTGCAGCCATAAGGTGCTCACCGTCTACGGATACGGCGACGGCGGCGGCGGTACCACCCGGGAAATGATCGAGATGGGCCGCCGCCTGGAACAGGGCATCCCCGGCTGTCCGGTGGTGCGGTTCTCCGGCGTGCGGGAATTCTTTGAGGACCTGGAACAGGAAGTGCAGGGCAAGGACCTGCCCAAATGGAGCGGGGAGCTCTATCTGGAATTCCACCGGGGCACCTACACCTCCCAGGCCGCCAACAAGCGGGACAACCGCCGGTGCGAGGAGGACCTGGCCGCCACCGAATGGCTGGCCCAGACCGCCCATCTGTGCTGCGACACCCCCTACCCGGCCGAGCGGCTCCACGACGCCTGGAAGCTGGTCCTGCTGAACCAGTTCCATGACATCCTGCCCGGGTCCAGCATCGCGGAGGTTTACGAACAGACCGAAAGAGAGTATACTTTTGTCAAGGCCGAGTGCGCCGCCCTGCAGGCCGAAGCCCTGAATGCCCTGGGCCGTCGGGCGGGCTGCCAGCCTGCCGGCGTGGACACCGCCGACACCCTGCTGGCCTGGAACCCTTTGAGCTATCCCCAGGACCTGCTGCTCACCCTGCCCGCCGACGCCCCCCGCCCCGAGGGTGCCCCCTGCCAGCGCACCGCCGACGGTTCCGCCCTGTGCCTGGTGGAGGCCCTGCCGCCCCTGGGCCACAAGACGGTGGCCCTGACCCGGCAGGAACTGCCCCGGCGGCCGCTGCCCCGGGCGGAATACCTGCCCGACGGCGCCCTGCTGGTGCGCACCGGGCGGTACCGGGCCCAGATCGAACCGGACGGCCGGCTGAACTCGCTGTATGACGAGCAGGCCCAGCGGGAGCTCTTTGCCCCCGGGGAAGCCGGCAACCATCTGCGGGTGTACGACGACCGCCCCTACGAGTTCGACGCCTGGAACATCGACGAAGCCTATGTGCGCAAGCACTGGGACCCGGAGGCCTGCGGCCCCGCCGAGCTGCTGGAATCCGGTCCGCTGCGCTGGGTGGTGCGCACCCGGCTGCGGTACCTGAACTCCACCATCGAGCAGAAGATCATCTTCTACGGCCACAGCCCCCGCATCGACTTTGAGACCACCGTCAACTGGCAGGAACACCAGCAGCTGCTCAAGGTCCACTTCCCCTTTGCCATCTTCACCCGCAAGCTGCAGTGCGAGATCCAGTACGGCAGCGTGGAGCGGCCCACCCACACCAACACCAGCTGGGAGCAGGCCCGGTTCGAGATGTGCATGCACCGCTGGCTGGATGTGTCCGACGGCGGCTACGGCGCGGCCCTGCTCAATGACAGCAAGTACGGCTACAGCGCCAAGGATTCCCAGGTGGCCCTGACCCTGATCAAATCCGGGGTGTTCCCGGCGCCGGACGCCGACATCGGCACCCACACCTTCACCTACAGCCTGATGCCCCATGCCGGCGACTTCCGCACCGGCGGGGTGGTGCGGGAAGCGGGCCGGCTGAACCGTCCCGCCCTGACCTGGCTGGGCCGCCGCGGCGGCGAAAGCGCCGGCCTGTGGCCGGAGGTGCGCATCGACCGGGAGAACGTCTTCTGCGAGGTGTTCAAGCACGCCGAAAGCCAGGACGCCACCATCCTGCGCATGTACGAGGCCGCGGGCATGCAGACCCGGGTCCACTGGGAGCTGGCGGGCGCCCCCGACCTGGAAGTGTGGGAATGTGACCTGCTGGAACACCGGCAGACTCCCCTCACGGCGGAAAACGGCGTTGTGACCGCCGAATTCGGCCCCTACGAAATCAAGACCTTTGCGGTGGTCCCCCGCAGCCAGCCCGCAAAACAGGAGGTTCCCCATGTATAACATCGGTATTGACCTGGGCGGCACCAACATTGCCGTCGGCCTGGTAGACGAAGCGTTCCGTCTGGTGTACCAGGTTTCCGAACCCACCGGCCTGCCCAAAACCCCCGAACAACTGGCCGATGACATCCACGCCCTGGTGGTGCGGATGCTGGCCGACCGCGGCCTGACCGAAGCCGACGTGGGCTGCGCGGGCATCGGCATTCCCGGCACCGTGAACCAGGCCGAAGGCACGGTGGAATACGCCAACAACTTCGGGTTTGACAACGTGCCCTTTGTGCGGCTGCTGCAGGAGCGGTTCTCCTGCCGGCTGCTGGCCGCCAACGACGCCGGCGCCGCCGCCTGGGGCGAGTACCTGGCCGGCTGCGGCAAGGGTGTCAGCAGCATGGTGGCCATGACCCTGGGCACCGGCGTGGGCGGCGGCATCATCCTGAACGGCCGCCTGTGGGGCGGCTGCAACGCCGCTGCCGGGGAGATGGGCCACATGGTCATCCACACCGGCGGCCGGTCCTGCACCTGCGGGCGCCAGGGCTGCCTGGAAGCCTACGCCTCCGCCACCGCCCTGGTCCAGCGTGCCCGGGAAGCGGCAGCCGATGCCCCCGAAAGCCTGCTGGCCCAGGGGCCCATCGACGGGCGGGCGGTCTTTGCCGCCGCCAAGGCGGGGGATGAGACCGCCGCCCGGGTGCTGGACGCCTTCCTGGACGATCTGGCCGAGGGCGTGGCCAACATCATCAACGTTCTGCAGCCCGAACTGATGTGCATCGGCGGCGGGCTCAGCGGGGCCGGGGCCCAGCTGCTGGACCCCCTGCGCCGGAAGGTGGCCCCCATGGTCTACTCCCGGTATTCCCGCCGCAACACCCGGCTGGAACTGGCCAGCCTGGGCAACGCCGCCGGCATCATCGGCGCGGCTGTCCTGGACCGTCAGGAGGGATTGCAATGATTCAGTTTGGTATGCGTGCCCACGATGCTTACCGCCCCGCCCCCATGGCCGAAGCCCTGGATGCCATGCGGGACCAGGGCCTGGAGCATCTGCAGCTGGCCTTTGAAAAGAGTTTTTCCGACTACGACTTCACCACCGGCCACTATTCGGCGGGCTTTGCCCACAAGATCGGCCGGGAACTGGCCCGGCGGGACCTGCATGTGGCGGTGCTGGGCTGCTACATCAACCCGGTGAACCCCGACCCCGCCGCCCGCGCCGGGGAGGTGGCCCGCTTTGTGGAGCGGCTGCGCTACGCCAAGCACTGCAGCGCCGACATGGTGGGCACCGAGACCGGGCGCTACAGCCCGGACATGGCGGTGACCGACGCCACCCGCAGCGCCGAATGCTACAGCACCCTGCTGGACAGCTTTTCCACCATTGTGGACGCCGCCGAGCGCCTGGGGGTGACGGTGGGCGTGGAAGGGGTGTTCGACCACACCCTGCGCAGCCCCGAGATGATGGACCGCTTCCTCAAGGACATCGCCTCCCCGGCGGTGGAGGTCATCCTGGATGCCGCCAACCTGGTGGCGCCCTGGGCCGCCGCGCCGGAGGAGCAGAACGCCGTCATCCAGAAGGCCTTCGACCTGTACGGGGACCGGATCTCGGTGCTGCACCTGAAAGACTGCGTCTTTGACAGCAACGGAGTCCAGAAATGCGTGCGCCCGGGCACCGGCCTTGTGTGCTACGACGCCCTCATGCGCAACGTGAAGGCCGCCAAGCCGGAGATCATCGGTCTGCTGGAGGAATCCGACCCCGCCCACTTTGCCCAGGACAAGGCCTTCTTTGCCGCCCAGTGGGAAAAGGCCTGAGCGCCTTCCGCAACCCGTCCGCTTTTCAGCGCCCCGCTCCCCGTGAGCGGGGCTTTTTTCGTCCGCCCCTTGCGCCCGGTGGCCCTTCCGGGTACAATAGGGACGAAACACGGCGAAAGGAGCCTTTTTCATGAAAGTATACGGAACCCCCATCTGCATCGACTGCCGCAACTACAAGGCCCTGCAGCAATCCCGGGGCTTTGCGGCGGAGTATGTGGACATCACCGAAAGCACCGCCAACCTGAAGGAATTCCTGGCCCTGCGGGACCATGACCCCGTCTTTGCCCCGGTGCGGGAGCGCGGCGGCATCGGCGTGCCCCTCTTTGTGCGGGAGGATGGGGAAAAGACCTTTGACCTGAACACCGCCCTTTCCTGGCTGGGCCAGCCCCCGGTGCGGGAGGAAGAGATCGCCGAACACCGCAGCTGCGGCATCAACGGCTGCCAATAAGACCCTGCTGCACAGGTGACCGCGTCCCCGCCGGGGCGCGGCCTTTTGTTTTGCCGGGGGGCTCTTCCGCAAAAGGGCCGCGGTTGAAATCATCCCCCGAATGGGGTATACTGATTTCGAACAATTCCGCATCAATAAGCCCCGCCCACCCCCGGCCGAACCGGGCCGCGGGCCGGGGCTTTTTCTGTTTTTGCAAGAAAGGAGGCCCGTCCATGGCCTGGGCTTCACTGTCAGGGCTGCTGCTCACGCTGCTGGCCCTTTTCGGCCTGAGCACCATCCTGGTGCGCCGCACCGGGGTGGGGCCTGCCGCCGCCCCCCTGGCCGCCCTGGCCCTGGCGGAGCTGGTCCTGCTGGCAGGCGGGCTGCTGCGCATTCTGCCCCTGGCCGGCCTGGTCCTGCTGCTGGGCGGGGTGTGGGGCCTGGGGGCGGAAGGGCTGCTGGCCCGCCGTTCCGGCCGCCCGGACCCGGCCCGGGCCGCTTTGGCCCACCCGGCCGCCCGGGTGTTCTGGGCGCTGGCGGTGCTGCTGGCGCTGTACTTTGCCCGGGTGCAGCCGGATTTCCTCAATTTTGACGAGTATTCCTCCTGGGGCACCGCCGCCAAGCTCATGGTGCAGAACAACCGCCTCTACACCCTGTGCGACGCAGGCCTGCCCTGGCAGATGACCGAGCTGCCCGCCCTGCCCCTGCTGAGCTACTTTTTCCAGTTCTTCGGGGGCTTCGTTCCCTGGCGGGCCATCTACGCGGCGGATGCGGTCATGCTGGCCGCCGCGGCCGCTGTGGGCGGCTGTGCCCGCAAAGCCCGGGTCTCCCTGCCCCTGATGCTGGGGGCCCTGCTGGTGCCCAGCCTGCTCTCGGTTTCGGGGCACACCGCCCTGCTGAGCACCGCCTGGCTGGAATTCCTGGGGGACATGCCCGCCGGGATGCTCTTCGGCGGCGCGGTGGCCTTCTGGCTTTCGGTGCGCCGCGCCCCCCTGCCCGCCCGGGTCCTGGCGCTGCCGGTGCTGCTGCTGGCCGCCAACGTGAAGAGCAACACCCTGGTGCTGGCCCTGGCCGCCGCCGGACTGCTGGCTCTGGACTGGGTCTTTTTCCCCGCCCCGGGTGCTGTGCGGCGGGTTTCGTCCGCCCTCCGGCGGGCGGCCTTTGCCCTGGTCTGTCTGGCCGCGCCGCTGGTACAGTACCAGGTCTGGAGCGCCCACATCACCCCCCTGGTGCTGCAGAACGCCGCCTCCGGCGGCATGGGCGACACGGCAGGGGCCTCTTTGCCGGAGGTGGCCGTCAACGGCATCAAAATGCTGCTGGGCCTGCCGGTGACCGACTACTTTGAAGCCCGCCGCACCCTGTTCCAGGACTACGGCGCCGCTCTGCAAACCGCCTTTTTCACCCGCAACGTGTCCATGCTGGGCACCGGCGTGATGGTCGCCGCCCTGGCGGGGGTGCTGTTTGCGCTGGCCCTGCTCCTGGGTGCGAACGCCCGGGCCCGTGTGCACACTCTGGTGCTGGGGGCAGGCAGCGGCCTTTGCTTTCTGGGCTACTTCTTCATGCTCTGGCTCAGCTACGCCTTTTTGCTCAAGGATTCCTCCCCCGACGACCTGGCCAGCTACGCCCGGTACTTCGGGTCCTACTACAGCGGCTGGCTGCTCATCGCCCTGGCGGTGCTGGCCCTGGCCTGCGACGCCGCCCCCAAAGCCTTGTGGGGACGGGCGGGGGCGCTGGTGACCGGGGCGGCCTTTGCCCTTGTTTTTGCGGTGCAGGGGGAGCCCCAGTTCACCCTCCTGGGGGTGAGCCAGGGGGAATACGCCGCCGTGCGCGCCGAGCGTGCGGTGGCCGAAGCCGCCGCCGGGACCATTGCGCCCGGGGAGCGGGTGTTCCTCATCCGGCAGGGGGACGAAGGGTTCTACTGGTTTTTGTATAACCAGACCCTGCGGCCCCTGGACCTGGTATACGGGGAGGGCGGCGCCACCTACGGCGACCCGGCCCTGACCGGCGGGGAGAATGACCCCTACTTTGCCCCCTACACGGCGGCGGAATTTGCCGCCATGCTGGAAAAAGAAGAGGTGACCTGGCTTCTGGCGGCCCGGGTGGACGAAGGCTTTGTGGCCAGCTACCACACCCTGTTCACCGACGACCTGGCCGCCGCCCGACAGGGTCCGGCGCTGTACAGGGTCACCCCGGAGGGGCTGACCTTTGCCGGGATGCTGGAAAAGGAGGCGGGCGCATGAAGTGGAAAGAACGGTTGGCCGCCGCCCGCCGCCATCCCTTCCGGGCGCTGTACGCCCTGGGGGTGGTGGTGCTGGTGCTGTCCATGGCGGGCAGCTTTGGGCTGGACGGGGTGCTGTACGCCCTGGGGGTGTACCAGCAAAAGACCGTGACCCTGGCCGACACCGGCCAGTATACCCTGGTGAACATGGAGCAGACGGCGCCCGGGGTGCTGACCAGCACCACCGGGGACGCCCAGCTGCTGCTGACCCCGGGCACCCTGGTCCGCCGGCTGCGCCTGGTGGCCGACTACACCGGGGACGGCGGGGAGAAGGACCTGTATTATCATCTGCCGGGTATGGGCTACACCCCCCGGCTGCGGGTCTGGCCCACGGCGGCCCCGGACGGGGACAGCTGGGAATATACCCTGCCCCGCACGGCGGGACAGAACCTGCGCCTGGACCTGGCGGACACCGCCGGGGTCACCGTGCAGGTGACCGCCCTTGTGCTGAACGAGCGCCCGCCCTGGTACACCTACTTTGTGCCGGACGGCTGGCAGCTGTTCTGGCTGGCGGTACTGCCCGGGCTGGCGGGCTGTCTTTTCACCCTGCGGCGGGACGACCGCTGACTACACCCGATATGGGGGAATGTATGTAATGGAATTGGTTCTGAGTCTGGTATCGCTGGCAGCGCTGGGTGGCTATGCCCTGCTGCTGGTCCGGCGCACCGCCCTGCCCGCGCCCCTGGCCCCCTTCACGGCCCTGTGCGCCACCATGCTGTGGTTTGCCGCCGCCGGCATGCTGGGGGTGCTGGTGCCCGCCGGGTGGGTGTATTTTGTGCTGGCGGCGGGGGCCTGGGTGCTGGCCTTTGCCCCGGTGGGGCACAAAAAGCCCCTGTCGGCCCTGAACGTACCCGGGTTCCTGGCCTTCTGGGTGCTTTCGGCGGCGCTGCTGGTCTTTTTCTCCTGGCGGCAGCCCATGTTCAGCACCTGGGATGAGTTCAGCTTCTGGGGCACCGCCGCCAAGATCGTCAAAACCTCCGGTCATCTCTACGTCAACGCCGAGATCGGCTGGGACTGGGTGGGTTCCCATCGCCCCGCCCTCATCGTGCTGGGGTATTTCTTCCAGTTCTTCGGTCCCTATGCGGAATGGCGGGTGCTGGCCGGATATGACATCCTGCTCCTTGCCCTCTTCACCACCCTGACGGCGGCCGCCCCCAAGGGCGCCTGGCGGCAGGCGGTGCCGGCCCTGGGCTTCGGGTTTCTGCTGCCCTTCCTCATCACCCTGTACGGCAATGTCACCCGCACCACCGACCTGTACGCCTCCAGCCTGTCGGACATCCCCCTGGGCCTGACCTTCGGCGGCGCCATGGCGGTGTATTACATGGACCGGCGCCGCGCCCTGTGGCCCACCGCCCTGGCCCTGGCCGCCCTCTGCCTGGAAAAGGACACCGGCTTTGCCATGGCCCTGGTGGCGGCGGGCATCATCGGGGCGGACGCCTTCCTGTCCGCCCTGGCGGAAAAAGCCCCCGCCCCCGCCCTGGGCAGGACCCTGGCCAAGGCGGCGGGGCTGTTCCTCACCTGCGGGGTGTCCTTCTGGTCCTGGCAGCGGTACCTGTCGGTGGCCAGCACGGCGGACACCTCCAACGTGGGCGGCACCCAGCAGATGGGCATGGCCGAGATGGTCATCACCGGCTGCAAGGAACTGCTGGGCATCGGCCGGACGGAAAAGTTTTCCACAATTATGGGCGGAATGGTGAAAAACCTCTTCACCACGACCACCACCATGGTGGGGCCCTTCTTCCTGGTGGTGGGCCTGACCCTGGCCCTGGCCGTGGGGGCCGCCCTCTTCACCCGGGAAAAGGCCCTGCGCCGGCAGGCCGGGGTGTTTGCGGTGCTGGGGCTGGGTGGTTTTGCGGCCTACTTCTTCTTCATCGGGCTGACCTATGTGTATGTGTTCCGGGATGAAGTGTCCGACGGCCTGGTGGGCTTTGAGCGGTACATGTACCCCTATCTGCTGGGCTGGCTGCTGGCCGCCGGGGCGCTGGTGCTCCGGGCCATGGAGGAGGAACGCCCCGCCGGACTGGTACAGACCGGGTTCGGGGTCTTTGTGCTGGGTCTGGCCGGACTGGTGTGGCTGCGGGTGCCCTTCACCCTCACCGTCTTCGGCTGCGGGGACGCTGCCTACGCCCAGCGCTGGCAGACCCGCGCGGTGGCCCGGGAAGTGCAGGCCGTGGTGCCCGAGGACGCCCACATCTTCTTTGTGAGCCAGGGGGACGACGGCAGCCGGTGGTTCCTGTACACCTATGAGCTGTATCCCTGGTACCTGGATTACAGCGGCACCGAGAAGATGGGCGGCGGCGGCACCTTTGCCCTGCCGGGAGCCCTGCCGGATGACACCCTCTACTACCACCCCTACACCACCGAAGAGCTCCGCGACTGCATCCTGGACAGCGGCTGCAGCTACCTGTTCATCGAAAAATCCGACGACCTCTTTGCCGACGGCTACGCGTCCCTGTTCAGCGACGGGCTGGCCGGGTGCGCGGCGGGTTCGGCGGTGTATGAATACAACGCCGGCACCGGCCGGTTCGATTTTGTCTGCAATGTGGGAGGGACGGCATGAAACAGAAGTTGAAATGGCTGGACCAACACAAGATGCTTTCGCTGTACCTTCTGGCCCTGGTGCTGTGGGCGGTGTACGCCCTGGCCTGTGCCGGATGGGACGCCCTGGGCTTTGCCACCGGGCGGCTGCACACCCAGACCCTGGCCCTTTCCGACCTGGCGATGCAGGACATCGTCCAGGATGAGGCGGGCCGCTGGGTCACCGCCGGGGGCGACCCCCAGCTGCAGCTGGCCCTGGACCAGCCGGTGCGCAGCGTGACCCTTGCCACCGATGCCCCGGCCTCCGGCTTTGAGGGCTACTACGGCAAGGTCGGACAGGACCCCAGCCTGCGCCGCCGGGTGTGGGCCGCCGAAACAGCCCCCGGCCAGGTGACCCTGGTCTTTCCCATGGGCAGCGGTTCGGTGCGCATCGACCCCGCCGGCAGCGAAGGGGTGGTGCTGGGCGAGGCGGATGCCGTCCTCACCGTCAACGCGCCCCTGCCCCTGTGGCAGTATTTCCGGCCGCTGGGGGAGCAGGCCCTGGCCCTGGCGGTGCTGCCCGCCCTGCTGGCGGCGCTGTGGGATCTGGGGGCCTTCTGGGCCGCCCGCCTGCGCCGCTGAATTTCCCTTTCCTGTAAGGAGAACGTCCTATGACCGCAACATCCAAACACCGCGCCCTGCCCTATCTCCTCACGGCGGCAGGGATGGCGGTGATCCTGGGGATCCTGTATGCCCTGTGCGGATACTGGCCCTTTGGCCCCAACTCGGTGATGACCGGGGACCTGAACAGCCAGTACATCCCCTTCTATGCCCATTTTTATGAGGCGGTGCGCACCGGCGGCAGCCTGACCTATGCCGGGGACATGGGGCTGGGCGGCGGCAGCTTTGCCCTGTTTGCCTACTACTTTGCCAGCCCCTTTGCCTGGTTGTACCTCCTCTTTGCCCCCGAGACCTACGGCTGGCTGTGCTGTGTGGTCTGGGCACTGAAGGTGCTGCTGGCCGCCCTGACCTTTGTGTGGTATCTGCGGCGGCGCTGGGGCGCCTGTCCCCTCTTTGTGCCCCTGGGCTGGTGCTACGCCCTCATGGGCTACACCGTGGCCTACGCCCAGAATGTGCTGTGGCTGGATTCGGTGATCCTGCTGCCCCTGGTGGCCGCCGGACTGGACGGACTGCTGCGCGGCAGCCGGGGGCTGGGCTTCGCCCTGGCCCTGGCCGCCGCCATCTTCACCAATTTCTACATGGGGTATATGCTCTGCATTTTCTCCGTATTGTATATTCTGGCCCAGCTGGCCGCCTGCCCTCCTCCGGCGGGGGGACGCCGCGGGACGGTGCTTCTGCTGGCCCGGTTCGGGGTGTGCGGCATCACCGGCGCCGCCCTGGCCGGGGCGGTGCTGGTCCCCGCTGTGGCCGGGATCCTGACGGTGAAAAACACCGCCCTGGATCTGACCGGCGGGGTGCAGTTTTCCCTGCCGGACCTGGTGCAGAAGTTCTTCACCGGCAACTTTGTGTGGGCGGACGTCCAGACCGGCCTGCCCCTGGTTTACTGCGGCATGCTGGGTCTGGCGGGACTGCTGCTCTATCTGGTCAGCCCCCGGCCCGGGCGGGAAAAGGCTGCTTTTCTGGCCCTGGGGGCGGTGCTGGTCCTGAGCATGTGGTGGCAGCCGGCGGACCTGGTGTGGCACGGCTTTGCCGCCCCCAACTGGTTCCCCTACCGGGAAAGTTTTCTGCTGGTGTTCTGGCTGCTGAGCCTGGGCGCCGGGGCGCTGGCGGCCCCGCTCACACGCCGCCGGGTGTTCACTGCCGGCGGGCTGGCCCTGGTGCTGGCGGCGGTGGTCTTTCTCACCCGGGCCGAGACCTACGGCCGCCGCCGGTGGGCGCTGGCCTGTGTGCTGCTGCTGGCATCGGTGGGGCTGGTCTGGCTGTGGAGCCGCAGCGCCGGGACCCGGCGGCGGATGGCCGCGGGCGCCCTGGCGGTGCTGGCGGCAGGGGAACTGGCCCTGAACGCCGCCTGGGCCCTGCGGCAGTTTGAGGTCTATACGGTGGCGGACTACCAAACCTTTGTTTCCGACGGCCGCGCCACCGTGCAGGCGGTGGAAGAGCGCAACCCGGCCGGTCTGCGGCTGGAAAAGACCTTTTTCCGCACCCTCAACGACCCCATGCTGCTGGGGTTTGAGGGGCTGACCCATTTCAGCAGCGTGCAGGACGGCACCGGCACCCTGCTGCTCATGGCCCTGGGCTACTGCAACTACGGGGCCAGTTACGGGTATCTGGGAGGCAGCACCGCCGCGGCGGACAGCCTTCTGTCCATCGGGTATTTTCTGGACCGGGACGGCGGGCGGGTGCCCACCCATTTCACCCGGACGGACTTGGACACCCCCTGGCAGGTGTACGAAAACCCCAACGCCCTGCCCCGGGCCCTGTGGAGCCCGGGCAGCGCCGGGGACTTTGTCCTGGCGGAGGGCACCGACCCCTTCACCGCCGCCGAGACCCTCTATTCCGCCCTGCTGGGGCGGCAGACAGCCCTCTTCTCGGTGCAGGAGGGCGGCGCCGGGGACCGCTACACCCTCACGGCGGACAGGGACGGCATCCTGTACGGGGTGTTCACCGGCACGGCGTCGGATGTGCCCCTGACGGTGGACGGGGCCGACGCCGGCACCCTGTTCAGCCTGGAACGGTCCTCCGGGTCGGTCATCGACCTGGGCCGGGTCCGGGCGGGCCAGACGGTGACCGTGGCCCTGGACGCCCCGGCAGACAGCGCCCTCTTTGCGGTGCTGGACGAGGAGGCCCTGGCCGATGCCTGTGACGCCCTGAAAGCCACCGCCCCCGCCGTGACAAGCTGGCGGGACGGGGCCGTGACCCTGCAGACCGACAGCGCCGCCGACGGTCTGGCGGTGCTGACCCTGCCCTATGACCGGAACTGGACCGCCGCCCTGGACGGCCAGCCGGTGGAGGTGCAGGCCGCCGGGTATCTGCTGGGGGTGGCGGTGCCCGCCGGCACCCACACCCTGACCCTGACCTACACCCAGCCGGGGACCGGGGCCGGACTGGCCCTGAGTGCCCTGGGTCTGGGGCTGGTGCTGCTGCTGGCTTTCCGGCGGCGGAGACCTGCCAAGGCATAAAAAACACCGGGCGAAGACTTACCGTCTTCGCCCGGTTTGCTTTTGTGGGAGAGCGGCCGGTTTTGGCCGCCGCCTCCCTTTCTTTCAGGAAGCGTCCCTGTTATAATGGAACCATGGACTCAGGCCGGGGCCCGCCGGGAAATGTGGTCCAGGGCCCGGAACACCTCTTCCAGGGCCTGTTCCTGGGTGGTGATGCCCTTGTATTCCAGGAACCCGCTGTACAGCCAGATCTCCAGCCAGTCGCCGGTCTCACACCCGGCGGCCAGACGCAGAGTCTCCCCCGGCTGGAAATCCTGCCACCGCAGGGTCCAGGTCAGGCCGTCGGCGTTGGTGTAGGTGCGGGTCTGGGGGGCCTGGGCCAGGTCTGCCGGCTCCTCCTGGCGCAGGGTCAGTTCGGGGGCGGTGACCGTGTCTTCCACCAGCAGCAGGTTGCCGCTGAATCCCGCGTCCTGCTGCAGGTCCAGACCATTGCCCAGCGCCACCCGCTGGCCCACCTCCCCGGGGGAGATGGCCTCCACCCTCATCCCGCCGGTGAAGTCACGGAATCCGCTTTCGGTCCATCCGCACACCCGCCACAGCCGGCCCAGGGTCTTGCGCATGGTGCCCAGGGGATCCGCATACAGCTCCTCCCCCAGTTTCTGGGGGAAGAAGTCAAAGCTGTCCGCCTGGGCCCCCAGATAAAAGCTGTGGGTGGCCCCGGTGCGCACGTTCCGGGCATTGATCACAGCCCCCACCCCGTTGGTCTGCACCCACTGCAGGTTCCAGCCTTCCGCCGACACCCGCCAGCAGCGGCCCGCGTCGTCGGTCAGGGTCACTGCCCCGGGTTCGGTGCAGTGGTTTTCCGCCGCGTAGGCGCCCGCGGGCAGATCGTTGGGCACGGAGGCGTATCCCGGCAGATCGGTGCGTTCCAGGGCGCTGCCCTGCCCGCCGTACCACATCCGGAAGGTCCAGCGCAGGGCCGCCCCCGCCCCCACCAGAACCACCGCGGCCAGCAGTGCCGCCAGCCACCGGCGGAGTCTTCTGTTTTCCTTCATCGTCTCTCTCCTCCTCAGCCGTCCTGCGGACGGTTTGTCCCTACCCATCATAGTACACAATTTTGGAGCCTGTTGCAAATCCTTCCTTGTTCCGCCGGCGCACCCGCGCCGCCAACTCTCACGGAGGTGTCTGTATGTTGTATGTCACCGGCGATACCCACGCCAGCTTCTACCCGCTGTATGACCGCCTGGACGCCCTGCCCCGCACAGACTGCCAGGGCTGCATCATCCTGGGGGATGTGGGATTCAACTACCACGGCGGCGACGAGGACCGCTGGAACAAACAGCTGATGAATTCCCTGGGGATCCCCCTTTTCTGCATCCAGGGCAACCACGAACAGCGCCCCGCCCCCACCGGCCTGTATGAACAGCAGACCCGGTTCGGCGGGCAGGTGTGGGTGGAACCGGCCTTTCCCAACCTGATCTTTGCCCGGGACGGGGAGATCTACGACCTGGACGGCCGTTCGGCGCTGGTCATCGGCGGGGCGTACAGCGTGGACAAATACTATCGCCTGATGCACGGGTACCCCTGGTGGGCGGACGAGCAGCCGGACCAGGCCACCCGGCAGCGGGTGGAGGCGGCGCTGGCCGCCCGGGACTGGCAGGTGGACCTCATCCTGTCCCACACCTGTCCGGCCCGGTACATTCCCCAGGAAGCCCTGCTGCCCGGGCTGGACCAGAGCCGGGTGGACCGCTCCACCGAACTCTGGCTGGACACCATCGAATCCCGCACCCGGTACGGCCGCTGGTACTGCGGCCACTGGCACATCAACAAGGCGGTGGACCGGATGCAGTTCCTCTTCCACGATCTCATCCCCCTGGCCTGACCCGGGGGGCAAAGGCAAGCGGCGGCACGGAAGTTTCCGTGCCGCCGCTTTTTTTCGAGCCGGGTCCCTGCCGCGGGTCAGTCCCGCCGGAACAGGTCCCGGGTATAGACCTTCTGTTTCACATCGTCCAGGGAGCTGTCGTACCGGTTGGCGATGATGGCGTTGCTCCGGGCCTTGAAGTCCGCCAGATCGTTGACCACCCGGCTGCCGAAGAAGTCGGTGCCGTCCTCCAGCGTGGGTTCGTAGATGATGACCCGGGCCCCCTTGGCCTTCATCCGCTTCATCACGCCCTGGATGCTGGACTGGCGGAAGTTGTCGGAGTTGGATTTCATGGTCAGGCGGTAGACGCCCACCACCGGGGCATCCGCGTCGCCCCCGTCTCCGGCCGCGCAGGCCCGGGCGATCTCCAGGGCCCGGTCGGCCACGAACTCCTTGCGGGTGCGGTTGGATTCCACAATGGCCTCAATGAGGTTTTCCGGCACATCGGCGTAGTTAGCCAGCAGCTGCTTGGTGTCCTTGGGCAGGCAGTAGCCGCCGTACCCGAAACTGGGGTTGTTGTAGTGGTTGCCGATGCGCGGGTCCAGACAGACACCGTCGATGATGTCCTTGGTGTTCAGGCCCTTGGTCTCGGCGTAGGTATCCAGTTCATTGAAATAGCTCACCCGCAGGGCCAGATAGGTGTTGGCGAACAGCTTCACCGCCTCGGCCTCGGTAAAGCCCATGAACAGGGTGTCGATGTTCTCCTTGATGGCCCCTTCCTGCAGCAGACCGGCAAAGACATGGGCCTTCTCCACCAGACGGGGGTCCCGGGGGTCGGTGCCCACAATGATGCGGCTGGGATAGAGGTTGTCATACAGGGCCTTGCTCTCCCGCAGGAATTCCGGGCTGAACAGGATGTTCCGGCTGCCGGTGCTGCGGCGGATATGTTCGGTGTAGCCCACCGGGATGGTGGACTTGATGACCATGATGGCGTCGGGGTTGACTTTCTGCACCAGATGGATGACCTCCTCCACCGCGGAGGTGTCAAAGAAATTCTTGGTGCTGTCATAGTTGGTGGGCGCCGCAATAATGACGAACTCAGCGTCCCGGTAAGCAGCCTCCCCGTCCAGGGTGGCGGTCAGGTCCAGCGGTTTTTCCGCCAGATACTTTTCGATGTATTCGTCCTGGATGGGCGATTCCCGGCGGTTGATCTTCTCCACCTTTTCGGGCAGGATGTCCACCGCCGTGACATGGTGATGCTGGGCCAGCAGCGTGGCTATGGACAGCCCCACATAACCGGTACCGGCAACTGCGATTTTCATGCTTGTTCCCCCTGTAAAACGTCTGCGCCGCGGGCAAAGCCCGGGGGCGGCGGCCGGTTTTCAACGGTTTTGCGCCCTTTCGGTCAATAATACCCCGGATTTTTTAATTATAGCATAGGCCATTTTGTATTTCAACCGACGCCCCGTTCCCCCAAAAAGCCCCGCCGCAGACACCGGCATGCGCCGGCCCGCAGCGGGGCATTTTTGGCAGGCTGGGTACCCGTCTGCCGCCTTCACGGTGCCGAGACCAGCAGCGGCGTTCCCGTCATCCTTCCCGTACGCTGCGGAAGGCCTGGTCCAGGTCGGCGAGGATGTCGTCAATGTGTTCGGTGCCCACCGAAAGGCGGATGGTGTTTTCGTAGATGCCCGCCTCCGCCAGTTCCTGCGCCGTCAGCTGGCTGTGGGTGGTGGACGCGGGATGGATCACCAGGCTTTTCACGTCCGCCACATTGCCCAGCAGGGAAAAGATCTGCAGATGGTCGATGAACCGGAAGGCCTCCTCCCGTCCGCCCCGGATGCGGAAGGTGAAGATGGAGGCCCCGCCGTTGGGGAAGTAGGTTTCGTACAGCCGGTGGTCCGGGTGGTCCGGCAGCGAGGGATGGTTGACCTGTTCCACCTGGGGATGGGCTGCCAGATAGGCCACCACCTTTTTGGTGTTTTCCACATGGCGTTCCAGTCGCAGGCTCAGGGTCTCGGTGCCCTGCAGCAGCAGAAATGCCGCAAAGGGACTGATGCAGGCGCCCTGGTCCCGCAGCAGCACCGCCCGGATGTAGGTGACAAAGGCCGCCGGACCCGCAGCCTGGGTGAAGCGGACGCCATGGTAGCTGGGGTTGGGCTGACTGAGCCAGGGGTACCGGCCGCTGGCCGCCCAGTCAAACCGGCCGCCGTCCACGATCACCCCGCCCAGGGTGGTCCCGTGGCCGCCAATGAACTTGGTGGCGGAATGCAGCACAATGTCGGCGCCGTGCTCCAGGGGCCGGATGAGATAGGGGGTGCCGAAGGTGTTGTCGATGACCAGGGGCAGCCCGAGAAAAAGAGTGGAAAAAAACAAAAGCAGCACCGGTCCGCTGCTGTTCCCAGCGGTTGGTGCTGCTTTCTTTCCTGCTGTTCTACGCTCAGTTATCCCCTCTGTGATACCGGATCTTCATCTTCTCGGAGGCGTTTTTGAGGATCTGGGCCAGGGCTTTGTCCGACTCCTCCTTCACCATATCCGCAATTTTGCGGTTGGCTTCCTCCAGAATTTCGACCGGCGCGCCCTGCCGGATCTTTTCGTCGTACTCGTACAGGAACTGCTGTCCCCGGTTCATCACGGCGTTCACATACCGCTCATCAAACAGAAGCGCACTGCCGAAATGGGCGTCGGTCAGGGCGGCAATGAGCCGGCTGTGCCAGTACATGCTGCCGGTGGAGACCGTTTCGGTGGTACCGCTGAAGTACTTGGGGAACTCGGTCACACGGGCATAGACCGGGAAGCAGGCCGTGAAGCCGCTGCCGCCCATGGACAACCACTCCACCCCCTGAATCGCCTCGGGCAGATACCCGCGGATCTGCATGATGCCGCAGACGTCGCTGTTGGGCACGCCGATGGTGCGGTATTTGCCCTTGCAGGCCGCGGTCCGGTCGTAGGGGTTGTAGGGCGTTCCCTGGTAATAGGATCCCAGCAGATACCGCACGTCCTCCACCGTCACCTTGCGCTCCGGCACAAAGGACCAGGGGATGTCGTTGCTTTCCGGGGTGAAGTCGGCGTTCTCCCCGTCCCACTTGTAGGTCCGGGGCAGGAAATACCGGGCCATGAACCAGGCCCGGGGGGTGTTGTAGATATGGTCCGCGTCGGAACGGGAACCGAAGGCCAGCCGCGGGTTGAACTCTGCCCCCGTATCCAGCGCCAGGTGGTGGGTTTCCACGAACTCCCGCAGGTCCTTGGAGCAAAGGTTTTCCTGCTGCGCGCCGCAGGCATCCCCGAAGTCAAAATGGTCCAGACCAAACTGGTTGGGCATGACCACCACCCGGTCATCGGGCACCCGCCGGGCGATCCAGTGATGGCCGCCGATGGTTTCCAGCCACCAGACTTCATCGGCATCCGCAAAGGCCATGCCGTTGGGTTCGTAGGTGCCGTACTGCTCCAGCAGCGCACCGGTGCGCAGCACCCCTTCCCGGGCGGAATGAATGTAAGGAAGCACCAGGGTCACCAGGTCCTCCTCCCCGATGCCGCCGGGGACCTCTTTGGTATGGCGGCCTTTCTTTTCCTGATACCGCACATAGGGGTCCGCGCCGATGACCCGGGCGTTGCTGGTGATGGTCTCGGTGGCGGTCATGGCCACATTGGCTTCGTTGATGCCGCAGGCGGGCCAGACGCCGTTGGACTTGTTCACGTTGGGACAGTCGGTATAGCCCATGGCCTTCTCCGGCAGTTCCACCGTCAGGTGAGAGATGACCGTTTTGTAGGTGGCCGCCCCCTCCCGGGCCGGGTGGGCCAAAACGCGCTTGGCTTCAAATGCGCCGTCATCATTGCGGGCAATGATGGTGGAACCGTCATGGCTGGCCTTCTTGCCAACCAGAATCGTGGTACAGGGCATGGGTTTCTCCTTTTTCTATGTACATCCGTTTCCAATTGTGTACAGCCTGATTTTCACTGCACAGCCGACTTCCCGCAACCGGGAATCGACAAAATTCTGCTTTTTTCGGCAACACCTCTATCATAGCATGGGTCCCGCGCCATTTCCAGCCCCCATTGTCCTTGGCACAGCCCGCCCGCTCCGCCGGCTGCCGGCAGACGCCCTGTGCCACTTGCGGGGGCTGCCATCCGGCAGAAGGTTGTTCCGATTGTCTCTATACACAAACGGCATTCCGTGTTATAATTTAATGTAAAATACTGTGCAGGAGGCCTTCCAGATGGCAGAGAGAAAAAGCAAAGCCCGGATTGAGCAGTCCCCCTTCCTGACGCCTGCTGCCGAACCCGATGACTTGGTGGATCGTGATGCATGGATTGAGGAAACTACGGCAGGGTTTATCTCAAAAAGTCCGGCCAACAGATTTATCTATAGGGTGATCCTTGAAACCCTGTGGCCCAAAGGCCATGGCATTCCCGGTCCGATTGTGAACCGGGAAGAAATTCGGAAAGCGGTCGATCTGGCCAAACAAAAGCCCTACATAGACACCTTCCGGCGGCTGCGGGAACTGCAGGGGGAGGAAGGGCTTCTCGGCATTGTGAAGCATGGCAATCAGTACCAGCTGAGCACCCTGAATGTATATCAGAAAAAGACACCGAGAATCCACCTTTCCGATGAAAAGTGGGATCGCGTTGTGGCGCATTACCAGAACAAGTGTGCCGTATGCGGGGCCACCAATGCCGGGAAAAAATTTCAGCAGGACCATAAGGTGCCCCGGTCCCGAGGGGGTACGGACGCCATAACCAATTGGCAGCCCCTGTGTGACAGGTGCAACAATGTGAAAAGCACCTCTTGCAGGTCCTGCACAGAAGATTGTTCCAAGTGCGGCTGGGCCTACCCGGAGTATTATCGCCCCATAAAAGTTCCCGGAAGTGTTTTGAAACTGCTGCATGAATTTGCGGACGCCAATCATATTGACGCCGACGAGATGGTCACAGAGCTGATTTTGCGCAATATACCAAACAAATAAGAAGGAGGCAGCCAAAAGGCTGCCTCCTCTTTATTATGTCCGGTACTTTTCAAGCCTGGGATCCTGGTTCGTGACAAGGCCATATATTCGCATCAGGGCAAGGCCCAGGGCTCTGCCCACCAACGGCGGTATGGCGTTGCCGATCTGCGCATTTCTGGGCACATCAATTCCTCGTGCCGGACCGTTTAGGGTGTACCGGCCATAGAACGTATAGTCATCCGGGAATGACTGCAGCCTTGCCATTTCACGCAGGGTCACAACTCTTGGCTGATTGAAATGGATGAGTTCCTCCGGTGCGGTCGTCAAGGTAGAGCAGGGCTTCTCCGTATCCAGAACGAACCTTTTGTTGGAATGGCAGCCGTTTGCATATAAGAATTCCTTGCTCAATCGGCCCGGCGGCTGCGTCCTTTGCGCGGTCTCACACAGGGTCACGATTTTTTTGCTGTGCCGGTTAAATCTGTGCGAACTCGGCACTTCCTCACCGGGGCTGTTCTTTCTCATCAGTTTCTGGTAGGCACTTTGCGCAGGCCTGTACTTGCAGGTTTCATACCCGGGGAATTCGGGATCGGGGACTTTGTCCCCCCCTGCAAGATCGCTTATGGCTTCGCCGACATTTACATATCGGTCCGTAGCAAGCCCGAACTGGGCGCGCTGCTCCATGCCGACTTCGCTTAAAATGTCCGTGAGCAGACGTGCGACATCCATTTCGCCGCAGAAGTCTTCTCTGATGGAAAACAGGATCACGCGCTTCCGGACCTGGGGCACGCCGAAATCAGCGGCATTGATCACAACTTTTCCGACCTTGTATCCCAGTTCCTCCAGCTGCTTTACCGCTTCCGAGGCCACACTCATGGTCATTCCGTCAATGGGCCTGCAAACAAATTTTCGTTCAAAGCCCCCCACGTTTTCTATGATTCCGAAAACGGGCTTCAGCATGGAAATCGCTTTGATCTGCTTGAACACCAGCAGGTTTCTGGGATCATTTCCATTTCTTGCCCCCGCTACGGAAAACCCCTGGCAAGGCGGCCCCCCTGCCACAAGCAGCACTTTTCCGGCCAGTTCTTTCAGATGCGCCGCATAGGCATCATCGTCCACCAATTCTTCTATCGAATGCGGCTGCTTGGTGAGCCATGCCGGCCAACAGGTAAAATGCCTATAAGGAGCATCCTCGTTCACCAAATTGGATGTAAATGTTTTAAACGCCATGGGGTCTTTTTCAATGGCAAACACCCCTGACCAGCCTGCCCAGCCAAGGCCAAGTGATAGCCCTCCACAGCCAGCGAAAAAATCAATATAGTTCGTGGTACTCATTGTCTGCTTCATTCCTTGGCATTCTCTCCGTCGTTTTTTCTCAGCGTTTTATCTCTATTATGATTTTTATAAGAGATCGCTCCTATGCATCACATGGATTACAGCAAAAATATGCGCTCCCGGTTTTCCTTACTGATTCCGGGAAGAATGATTGTCGATTGCGCTTTCCCCGCTTTTGACCCATTCATCAAGCTCGGAACGCTTGAATTTCCACAGCTTTCCGATTTTATGCGCGGGGATATTCGTTTTCTTTATCCAGTTTCTGATCGTGTCCTTGGTTACGCCCAGATGGATGGCCGCATCCCCGATTCCGATCCAGTTTTCTTCAAAATCCATGCTCATCGTTTTCGCCCCATCACATGATCTATTTTGCCAGTTGAATTTTAGCATACCGGAATAGGGATTTCAACGTGTTTCCTATGATTTGGTTGTAATTAAAAGGAGGCAGCCCTGTCATTTGCGCCAGCCTGCATTCCCTGTCCGAACAGCGGCGCGCCACCGCCGCCGGAGAGTGAAATGCCAATGCGGCGGCAAAAGCAGGGAGCCGGGTGTTTGCCCGACTCCCCTGTTCTATCCTTGCAGCTTCCTTCGCCGCGTCTGCTTTACAACAGCGATTTGATCATGATGATGCCGTGATAGTTTTCCCCATAGCAGTTGGGGATGAACCCGGCAGGCACAAACCCGAGCTTGC
>CALXHN010000009.1 GCA_944388105.1 uncultured Gemmiger sp.
CGTCTGCCGGTGTGGGCACGCATCCTGCTGGGCGTGCTGGCGGTGGTCGTGGTGTTTGCGGGGCTGGCCGTGGGGTACATCAACGGCAAGCTGGATCTGATCCGCTATGACGATGGTACGGTGGACAGTGTGGGTTCCATTGACGCCGGGGAAGACCAGGATCTGGACAGCAGCGGCCTGGCACACAACACCGGCGACATGATCATGCCGGAAGGCAGCCCTTTCCAGGATGACAATGTGCTCAATATGCTGCTCATCAGCACCGACGAACGCACCGACGCCGTCAATGACGCCGATGCCTTTACCCATCTGAACGACCTGGACGGCACCCGTGCCACCACCGAATTCAGCTCCGACGCCCGGGCCGACAGCCTGATCCTGGCCTCTCTGAACATCCAGGAAGACACCATCAAGCTGGTGTCCATCGAGCGTGCCACCGGTGTGCCCATCATGCTGGACGGGTATGAGGACCAGTATGACTGGATCACCCACACCTTCCGTTACGGCGGCGCGCGCCTGACCATGGACACGGTGGCGGAATGCCTGAACCTGGACGTGGATCACTATGTGCGTTTCAACTTCAATTCTTTTGTGCAGATCGTGGATGCCGTGGGCGGCATTGATATTGAACTGACCGAGATGGAGGCTGCGGCCCTGAACTGGGAAGTGCCCTCCAACTCCATGCTGATTATCGGCAAGGTGCATGCCGGCCTCAACCATCTGGACGGCTACACCGCTCTGCAGTATGCCCGCCTGCGCGCCATCGACAATGACTGGCAGCGCATCGTGCGGCAGCGCACCGTCATCCAGGCGGTGCTGGACCAGATCCAGCATGCCTCGGTCACCGAGCTGGATGACCTGCTCAATACAGTTCTGCCTCTGGTGCAGACCAACTTCACCAAATCGGAGATCGCGGCGCTGCTGGTGCAGCTGCCCGGTTTCCTGGGGGTGCAGACGGAGCAGATGTCCCTGCCGGTGGAAGGCACCTACGGCGTGCGCACCGGTATGGACAACCGCACCATGTATGACCCCGACTGGCAGACCAACAGCGATATCCTGCAGGACTTCTTCTACGGGGATATGACGGCCGATGAGGCCATCGCCGCCCATGTGACAGACGAGAGCGCCACGGCGGAGACCGCCGAAGAAGAGCCTGCGCGGGATCTGACCCCCATGGAATCCTATCTTACCGCAAACAGCAGTCCTGTGGATCTGGAAGAGGGCATCAACGGGGAGGATTTCGGCAACGGCAACTACCGGGTCTTCCTGGCCGGCGCACCTCAGGGCACCAACGTGTACTGGCAGATGAAGCAGGCCCTGGTGCAATACCTCCATGAAAGCCAGGGCGTGAATGTGCTGCTGGAGGACTGCGGTCCCGCAGCCGCCCTGAGCCTGCAGCGGTATATTGATACCGGCAGCGGCTGCACCTTCTCCAGCCAGGAAGAGGAAGATTTCTGGTCCTGGCTGTATGAGTACAACGACAGCCAGCTGGACAGCGGCAAATTCACCGTGGTGGGCCTGGGCAGCGACAGCGACCCCGACATGGTCCTCACCGGCCTGAGCACCCTTCTGGACGAGGAAGTGACCGGCGAAGACCTGTCCGGTACCGCAGCGCGCCATCTGCTGACCAATCTGCGGCAGGGCAATGGGGTGCGCACCAATTCCTCCTACCGGCTGCTGTATCAGCTGCAGCGTCTGGCCCAGGGCAGCGCGACGGATCAGAACGACCTGAACCTGCTGTTCGGAGAAAATACCGACCGTGTCCTGTCCATTCTGGACAGCGTTCTGTCCGGCAGCGGGCAGAATGGTTCTCTGGCCGACAACTTCACCACGGTCTGGCAGCAGTACAGTGACCAGAACTTCTTCGGCATGTTCGCCCCCGAGGAAGTCCTGCTGACCCCCGCCGACCTGGACGGGGACGGTCAGGCGCCCCAGACCACCCTGGCCATGGCCATCAACACCGGTTCCACCCCCGCCGCCGGCAAGGTCTGCGCCATTCTGGGCGCCTGCCTGGATGTGGACGGGGAAGGTACCCAGCCCCAGGGCATTGATGCCGGAACGCTGTACAGCACCCTGGCCGATGCCGACGCCCTGCTGGCCCGTCAGGAACCGGAAGCCACTGCCACCCCGCAACCCACCCTCCAGCCTGCCGGTGGGGAGAAAACCGGGGAAGAAGCGGCGGATGACGGAGACTGCTACTTCCTGGCCCTGGACGGAAAAGACAGCCCCTATGCCGAGGAAAACGGCATCCTGACGGGAAATGCCGACCAGCCTGCCGCCGACTATTTCCAGAAGATTCTGCTGATGCCTTCGGCACAGGGGGTCACGTCGGCGGAAGAGGAGACCGGGGCCGCAGAAGCTGCCGGCCGGTAAAATCCACAATAATTTTCCCGGAAGTGTTGACAAAACCGGAGAACTGTGCTTTAATTAGCTAAACCAATGAAGCGAAAGTAAAACTGCAGGCGCACCCACAGAGAGCCCCCGATGCTGGGAACGGGGCGGAGAGCGGAGCAGAACAATGGTTCGCGGAGGGCACGGGGAAAAGGCAGAAGCCTGAGTATCCGCTGACGGCAGCCCCCGTTACAGGGCAGGGAAGTGTTGGCTTCCCGCAGAGCGGCCGTGCAAAGCACGGCAAGCAAGGTGGCACCACAGGAATTTGTTCCTGCCCTTGCACAGGCAACAGGTCTGTGCAAGGGCAGTTTTTTTATCCCCGGTACAGACAGAATCACCGTATTCACAAGGGGGCCATGAACCATGAAACACATCCGATTGGCAGAGCGATGGCGGGGCTGAGCCGTTTGTCCGTCCCATCACCCGAAAACACTGTATGCTCACTGCAAGAAAGGATGCTTACCATGAAAAAGACCATTGCTATGCTGACCGCCGCCACCCTCGCCCTTTCCCTGGCCGCCTGCGGCGGCACCGGGGCCACTTCCGGTTCCTCTGCTTCCACCTCCGCTGCCACGGCGGACAACGCTTCCGCAGGCGGATACCGCATCGCCATTGTGCAGCAGCTGGACCACGCCAGCCTGGACGAAATCCGCACCGCCATCGAGGCGGAACTGGATGCCAAGGCCGCCGAGCTGGGCATCACCATTGAATACAAGGATTTCAACGGCCAGAACGACCCCACCACCCTGAACCAGATCGGCACCCAGGTGGTCTCCGACGGGTATGACGCCATCATCCCCATCGCCTCTCTGGCAGCCCAGTGCATGACCACCGCCGCTGCCGATACCGGGACCCCGGTGATCTACGCCGCCATCTCCGACCCCGAAGCTGCCGAGCTCACCGGCATTGACTACGTCACCGGCACTTCCGACGCCCTGGACACCAAGTTCATCATGGACATGATGTTCGCCGCCGACCCGGACATCCAGACCGTGGGCCTGCTCTACTCCAACTCCGAGCCCAACTCCGAAAAGCCCATCGCGGATGCCAAGGCATATCTGGACGAGAAGGGCATCGCCTACGTGGAAGCCACCGGCAACACCAACGATGAGGTGCTCAGCGCTGCGGCCAACCTGGCCGATCAGGCCGACGCCGTCTTCACCCCCACCGATAACGTGGTCATGGCCGCCGCCGCTGCGGTCAGCGAGACCCTGACCAAGGCGGGCGTGCCCTACTACACCGGCGCAGACAGCTTCGTCACCGCCGGCGCCCTGGCCACCTGCGGCGTCAACTACACCGACCTGGGCACCACCACCGCCGACATGGCCCTGGATGTGCTGCAGACCGGCACCGTGCCCGAGTACCATGTGATGGAAGGCGGCATCATCACCGTCAACACCGAGACCGCGGCTGCGCTGGGCATCGATCCCTCCGCCTTCGCCGACCTGGGCGGCACCCTGAAGGAAGTCGTCACCGCGGCCGAATAATTCCCCATAACCAACGGCAGGCAGCGCCCCGCAGGTGCGCTGCTTTTGCCTTTGTCAGAAACTTTTTCCCGGAAAGGAAGGTCCTGCCGACCATGTTATCCATCGCCATCATCCAAAGCGCGCTGGAGCTGGGCTGCATCTATTCTCTTGTGGCCATGGCCCTGTTCCTCAGCTTCCGTGTGCTCAACATCGCGGATATGACCACCGACGGCGCATTCACCCTGGGCTGCGCGGTCTCAGCCACCGCCGCCGTGGCCGGACACCCCTTCCTGGGGCTGGTGCTGGCCATTCTGGCCGGTGCCTGCGCGGGCTTCGTCACCGCTTTGCTCCAGACGCGCCTGGGCGTGCCCTCCATTCTGGCCGGCATCGTCACCAACACCGGGCTGTACACCGTGAACCTGGCCATCATGGGCTTCTCTTCCAACGTGCCCATGCTCAAAACCACCACCATCTTCACCCTTGCCCAGGACCTGATGGGGGAGAACGCCCCCTACAAGCTCATCGTGGCCGCGGCCATCACCGTGGTGGTCTGTGTGCTGCTCATCCTCTTCCTGGGCACCCGGCTGGGCCTGTCCATCCGGGCCACCGGCGACAACCCGGACATGGTCCGGGCCAGCTCCATCAACACGGCGTTTACCGTCACGGTGGGGCTGTGTGTGGCCAACTGCATGACCTCCCTGTCCGGGGCGGTGCTGGCCCAGTACCAGCGCTCCGCCGATATCAACCTGGGCACCGGCATGGTGGTCATCGGTCTGGCCTCCCTCATCATCGGCGAGACCCTCTTTGCCCGGGGCGGGCTGTGGGTCAAGGCGGTAGCGGCCATCGGCGGCAGCGTGATCTACCGCTTCATCATTGCCCTGGCGCTGCGCATCAATGTGCCCTCCGAGTGCATGAAACTGCTCTCCGCCGTCATTGTGGGTCTGGCCATCGC
This sequence comes from uncultured Gemmiger sp., assembly GCA_944388105.1. Classification (GTDB taxonomy): domain Bacteria; phylum Bacillota; class Clostridia; order Oscillospirales; family Ruminococcaceae; genus Gemmiger. The sequence continues at coordinate 4,810 of CALXHN010000009.1, forward strand.
CGCACCCACCATCCGCAAGAACGTGGCCTTTGCCCAGCGCCGTCGGGCAGCCCGGAAGCAGGGGGGTGGCAGCCGTGCTTGATCTGAAAAATGTGGGCAAGACCTTCAACCCGGGCACCGTCAATGAGAAAAAGGCCCTCACCGGTGTCAATCTTCACCTGGACGCCGGTGACTTCGCCACCATCGTGGGCTCCAACGGTGCCGGCAAATCCACCCTGTTCAACGCCATTGCCGGCTCTTTTGTGCCGGACACCGGCAGCATCCTGCTGGATGGGGAGGACATCACCTTCCTGCCGGACTACCGCCGGTCCAAGACCATCGGCCGGATGTTCCAGGACCCTCTGCGGGGCACCGCGCCCAACATGACCATTGAGGAAAATCTGGCCCTGGCTTATCTGCGGGCTTCGGGGCAGACTTCCCCCTTCTCCCGCATCACCCGGGCAGACCGGGAACTCTTTGCCCAGCGGCTGTCCCAGCTGGGTCTGGGGCTGGAAAAACGGATGAAACAACCGGTGGGCCTGCTTTCCGGCGGACAGCGTCAGGCCCTGACCCTGCTCATGGCCACCCTGGTCACCCCCAAGCTGCTGCTGCTGGATGAACACACCGCCGCCCTGGACCCTGCCACCGCCGACAAGGTACTGGAACTGACCAAGAGCATCGTGGCCGAAAACCACATCACCTGCCTGATGATCACCCACAACATGCACGATGCCCTGACCCTGGGCAACCGTACCCTGATGATGGACAGCGGCCGCATCGTGCTGGATATTGCCGGACCGGAACGCAAAGGCCTGACCGTGGACGACCTGCTCCAGCGGTTTGCCAAAAATGCCGGACACGCCCTGTCCGACGACCGGGTCCTGCTCAGTCAGGCGGAAGAATAAAGGGCAAAAGCTGCCAACAAAAATCCCCCGCGCCGGCAATCAACCGGTACGGGGGATTTTGCACTGTTTACAGGAATTTGGTGGAAAACTCAGCGGACCATCAGATCAGCTGCTTTGTACAGGTCGCCGCAGCTCATGCAGACCACCAGGTCGCCCTTTCTGGCGTTTTCCCGCACCCAGGCGGCGGCGCTTTCCAGCCCGTCAACCACCACGCTGCCGGGAATCTTGGCGGCCAGGTCTTCGGTGTGTACGCTGCCGTCATCCACCTCGCGGCTGCCCATGATGGGCAGGAGTACGCAGACGTCGGCGGTGTTCAGGACCTTGGCAAAGTCGTCCATGAGGGCCTTGGTGCGGCTGTAGGTGAAGGGCTGGTGCACCGCGATGATGCGGTCATAGCCCATCTTGTGGGCGGTGGCCAGGGTGGCGGCCAGCTCGGCGGGATGGTGGGCGTAATCATCCACCACCACGGCGCCGGAAGGCGTCTCGCCCTTGACCTCGAAGCGGCGGCCGGTGCCCTTGAAGCTTTCGGCAGCGCGCTCGGCGTCGGCGGGGGTCAGGCCCAGGGGACGCACGCAGCAGCACATGGCCAGGGCGTTGTAGATGTTGTGGTAGCCCGGAACGCCCAGACGCAGGTGGGCAAAATGATCGTCCAGCTCATTGACATCGAACTCGTAGAATCCGGGCCGGTATTCCTGGATATTCACGGCGCGGAACCGGGCCTCCTCCTCAATGCCGAAGGACAGCACCGGCCGGTCGATGGAATTGACCACGTCCACGGTGTTGTGGTCATCCATGTTGAAGACCACCGTGCGGGACAGCAGAGCGAACTTCTGGAAAGCCAGCTTCAGCTTGCCCATGGTGTGGTAGTATTCCAGGTGGTCGTTGTCGATGTTCAGGATCACGCCGATGTAGGGAGTCAGGTGCAGGAAAGTCTCATGGTACTCACAGGACTCAATGACGGCGGTCTGGCCGCTGCCTGCCTTGCCGTACCCCTGGATCAGGGGCAGCTTGCCGCCGATGACCGCGGCCGGGTCCCGTCCGGCCAGTTCCAGCATGGTGGTGATCATGCCGGAGGTGGTGGTCTTGCCGTGGGTGCCGGACACGCCCACCGTCATGGGGTACATCCGGCTCACATAGCCCAGCAGTACGCTGCGCTCCACCGCCGGAATGCCGTGGGCGCGGGCGGCAGCCAGCTCAGGGTTGTCGTCATGGATGGCGGCGCTGTACACCACCAGGTCGGCCCCCTTCACGTTTTCCGCGTTGTGGCCCAGGGTCACGGTCATGCCCATGGCGCGCTCGGATTCGGTGATCTTGGTCTCCTCCACATCGGAACCGGACAGGGTCAGTCCGCGGGTGTGCAGGATCTGGATCAGGGGATACATTCCCGACCCGCCGCAGCCGATCAGATGTACGTGCTTGACATTGTCCAGCAGTTTGGGATCATAGGTGTTGAAAAAAGGCATCGGTCCTCACCTCAAAAAAATGCCTGCCCGCCCGCGGCGGGAACAGGTTGATTCTGCTTTTATGCATGATATAATGATTATAGTATTTTTTGGCCGCAAAATAAACACTTTTTTTGAAAAAAGGGCGAATATGGCTGAAAAAAAACTCCATGAACCGTCGCCGCGGGTGCCGGAATCACCGAAAGAGGAGTCCACCATGAAACGCAGCAGCCTGATCTACGGCTTCAATCCCCACGCCCTGTGCAGTGCGGGCAAGGATTTTGTGCCCGTGGCCATCACCCCCAGGGAGCTGGGGCGCATTGGCATTCCGGCCCGCAAGGTGGAGCGGGTCATGCAGGAACTGTCCCGGCTGGTGCAGGCGGACCCCGCCCTGGACGATCCGGCCGTCCTGGCAGGGCTGGCGCGGCAGATCGCGGCGCAGCTTCTGTAGGAGGCCCGTTTTATATTATTGCCCGCAGCGGGGCAATGTGCTATAATAGCCCTATTGTGCCGGAAAGGCATGGGAATACATCGCTTGTGTGGCAGCCAGCCACGCGGGAGGGAGAGTAACAGTGAAAAACAGTGAAAAGACTCTGGACATGATCGTCAACCTTTGCAAGAACCGCGGCTTCATCTACCCGGGCAGCGAGATCTACGGCGGCCTGGCCAACAGCTGGGACTACGGCCCGCTGGGCGTTGAGTTCAAGAACAACGTCAAGAAAGCCTGGATGAAGAAGTTCGTGCAGGAAAGCCAGTACAACGTGGGCCTGGACGCCGCCATCCTCATGAACCCCCAGACCTGGGTCACCACCGGCCATGTGGCCAGCTTCTCCGACCCTCTGCTGGACTGCCGTTCCTGCAAGAGCCGTCACCGCGCCGACAAGCTCATTGCCGACTGCGAGCAGGGCAAGGGCGTGGACGTGGATGCCATGACCTTTGACGAGATGGATGCCTTCATCGCCTCCCACGACGAGGTGGTCTGCCCGGTATGCGGCAAGCATGACTTCACCCCCATCCGCAAGTTCAACCTGATGTTCAAGACCGCCATCGGCGTCACCGAGGACTCCAGCAGCACCTGCTACCTGCGTCCCGAAACCGCCCAGGGCATCTTTGTCAACTTTGCCAACATCCAGCGCACCACCCGCCGCAAGCTGCCTTTCGGCGTCTGCCAGGTGGGCAAGGCCTTCCGGAATGAGATCACCCCCGGCAACTTCACCTTCCGTACCCGCGAGTTCGAGCAGATGGAGTGCGAGTTCTTCTGCAAACCCGGCACCGACCTGGAATGGTTCGCCTACTGGAAGAAATTCTGCCATGACTGGCTGCTGAGCCTGGGCATCAAGGACGAAAACCTGCGCCTGCGTGACCATGAAGCCGCCGAACTGGCCTTCTACTCCCGCGCCACCACCGATATCGAGTACGCCTTCCCCTTCACCGACTGGGGCGAACTGTGGGGCATCGCCGACCGTACCGACTACGACCTGCGCCGCCACCAGGAAGCTTCCGGCAAGAGCCTGGAATACTTCGATTCCGAGACCAACGAGCACTACATCCCCTACGTCATCGAGCCCTCCCTGGGCTGCGACCGTGTGGCGCTGGCTTTCCTGTGCGAAGCCTACGACGAGGAGCATCTGACCGATTCCAAGGGCAAGGAAGATGTGCGCACCGTGCTGCGTCTGCATCCCTTCCTGGCACCCTTCAAGTGCGCCGTGCTGCCCCTGTCCAAGAAGCTGTCCGACAAGGCCATGGAGATCCGCAACGAGCTGGCCAAGGACTTCATGGTGGACTTCGACGACGCCGGTTCCATCGGAAAGCGGTACCGTCGTCAGGACGAGATCGGTACCCCGCTGTGCATCACCGTGGACTTCCAGACCGTGGGCGATGACAAGACCGAGGCCGACAACTGCGTTACCGTCCGTGACCGCGACACCATGGAGCAGGTCCGCATGCCCATCAGCGAACTGAAGAACTACATCGCCGCCAAGGTGGCGTTCTGATCCGGTCCGCACCTTCTTTGCAATGAAAAAGGCTCCCGCCTCATGGCAGGAGCCTTTTTTCATGCCGGTCTCAGTGATAGATCTGGCGTGAATAGGTATTGCGACAGGCCTTTACCGCGATGATAAAGACGACCACCATATACACCAGCCAGAGGGGCAGGAAGGAGCCGCCGGCCAGTGCTGTCACAAAGGTACGCAGAATATCCGGAACAGGGGAGAGCAGTACCACCACGCTCACACCCATGAGGATGCGGTAGGCCAGGATGCGTCCCGGCGTCTGGCCGTACACCAGCCGGGTCACCCCGCTCAGGATCAGCAGGGCTGCGGTGTACAGGATGGCCATCATGCCGAACAGCTGTACGGCAAACCCGGCCAGACCGCCCAGTCCGGCGCCCAGCATGCCGCCGATCATGGCGTAGCCTTCCACGTCGCCCACTTCCCCCTGCGGGGCTTCCGGCACCATCTCTTTGGCGGCCCCCAGAATGGCATCTCCCTGGGTCAGCATCACGATGCCCAGGATCAGTCCCAACGCGGCCGGGATCACAAAGAGCAGCAGATTGCGGTTGGCGGTTTTCATGGCGGCATCAACTCCCTTTTTTCTTACAGTATAGCGGAAAATCCGCAAACCTGCAAGTAAGAATCATCTGCACGGCGGTCCCGCCGGCCAGCTTTTGGCAGGGATGTCTTTTCTTTTTGCGGGGCATCGTGTATACTGAAAGACAGTGAGTTCAACCACCGTGCCCCATCCGGCGGCGCGGAGAAAAGGAGATACAACAAGATGGATAAGAAATATCTGCAGCTTTACGCTGATTTCGTCGTCAAGGTGGGTGTGAATGTACGCCCGCGCCAGAACTTCATCATCCGCTGCCCGGTGACCATGCCGGAGTTTGCCCACGCCTGCGCCAAGGCCGGCTATGAGGCGGGTGCCAAGAACGTGGTGGTCCGCTGGGAGGACGAGCGCCTGTCCCGCATCCAGATGGAATACGGCGCCGAGGCCGACCTGTGCGACCTCAAGCCTTTTGAGCTGCGCAGCTACCTGGACTATGCCGAGGACCCGGACGGCTGCTGCACCCTGGCCATCCATGCCTCCGACCCCGAGGCCTTCGCCGGTCTGGATGCCGGCAAGCTGAACCGGGTCAATCTGGCCCGCCGCACCTTCATGAAATCCTGGCAGGAATACACCATGAATGACCGGGTCCAGTGGTGCGTGGTGGCCATTCCCGCCCCCGCCTGGGCGGCCAAGGTCTTCCCGGAACTGCCGGTGGACGAAGCCATGGAAAAACTGTGGCAGGTGATTTTTGAGGTCTGCCGCGTCACCACCGGCGACCCCGTCTCCGCCTGGAAGGAACATGTGGCCAGGACCAAGGTCCATCGGGACCAGCTCAACGCCTGGAACCTGGACCATGTGCGGCTGCAGAGCGCCAACGGCACCGACCTGACCATCGGTCTGGCCGACGACTGCACCTGGGAGGGCGCTTCCAGCGTGGCCGAAAACGGGGTGGAGTTCATCGCCAACGTTCCCACCGAGGAAGTTTTCTGCGCGCCGCACCGTGACCGGGTGAACGGCATTGTCTACGGCACCAAGCCTTATGTGTACAACGGTCAGCTCATCGAAGGCTGGCATGTGACCTTCCAGGACGGCCAGGTCATCGAGCACGGTGCCGAGAAGAACGCCGAGCTGCTGGGTAAGCTGCTCACCACCGACGAGAACGCCAACCGCATCGGCGAGATCGCCTTCGTCCCGGTGTCCAGCCCCATCAACCAGAGCGGCGTGCTCTTCTACAACACCCTGTTTGATGAGAACGCCGCCTGCCACATTGCCTTCGGCGCCGGCTATCCCACCAACATCAAGGGCGGCGCCAGGCTGACCCGTGCCCAGCTCATGGAAAAGGGACTGAACGATTCCGCCATCCATGAGGATGTCATGATCGGCGCCCCCGACACCCGCATCACCGGCGTGTGCAAGGACGGCACCGAAGTGGTCATCTTTGAAAACGGCGAGTGGGCCTTCTGAGAAACCTTTTTATAAGCAAGCACCCGGCGGGGCGCGGCATGTGGCCGTGCCCCGCCTTTGCCTTGCCCGGGTGCCAAACTTCTGGTATAATCAACACAAATTCCCATAATAATCAGCGGAAAGCGGTGTGCGGATGGGCTTCTCTTCGGTTCAGTTCTTGTTTGTGTTTCTGCCTCTGGCGCTGGCGGTCTACTTTGTACTGCCGGCCCGGACCCGGAACCTGGTCATGGGGGTATTCAGCCTGGGGTTCTGCGCCTGGGCGGGCATCCGGTACAGCCTGCTGCTGGCGGCCTTTGCCCTGGTGCACTGGGGCTTCGGCCTGCTGCTGGGGCGGCATCCCCGCCGCAGTCTGCTGGGCGCCATGGTCACGGCAGACCTGCTGCTGTTGGGCTTTTTCAAGTATGCGGGCTTCCTGGCCGAAACTGCCAACGCCCTGTCCGGGGTACACCTGCCGGTGCTGACCATGGCGCTGCCCCTGGGCATCAGCTTTTACACCTTCCAGGGCATCAGCTACTGCGTGGACGTTCTCCGGGGCACCGTGAAACCGGAGCGCAATCCTCTGCGGCTGTACCTCTATTTTGCCTGCTTTGCCCATGTGAGCTCCGGGCCCATTGTGCGGTACGGTTTCCAGTCTGCCGCCCTGGACCCCCGGGCCCCCGAGCGCCGGGTAACGCCGGACCAGATGTATAAAGGCATCCGCCGGTTTGTGCTGGGCCTGGGCAAAAAGACCCTGCTGGCCGACCAGCTGGCCCTTGTCTATGCGGCGGTGAGCGGAACCGACGCCGCCCGACTGCCCGGACCGGTGCTGCTTTTGGGTTACGCTGCCTTTGCGGTGGAACTGTACTACGATTTCTCCGGCTACAGCGATATGGCCATCGGCCTGGGGGAGATGTTCGGTCTGTCCCTGCCCGAAAACTTTGATTACCCCTACCTCTCCCGCACGGTGGGGGAGTTCTGGCGCCGCTGGCACATGACCCTGGGCGCCTGGTTCCGGGATTACCTGTACATTCCTTTGGGGGGCAGCCGCCGGGGCACCGCCCGCACCTGCCTGAATCTGCTCGTCGTCTTTGCCTGCACCGGCTTCTGGCACGGGGCCGCCTGGCAGTATCTGGCTTTCGGGCTGTGGCACGGGCTCCTCAGCTGTGCCGAGCGTCTGGGCCTGCGCAAAGCCCTGGACCGTGCCCCTGCCTGGGTGTCCCACCTGTATATGGCGGTGGCGGTATTCGTGGGATTTACCTTCTTCGGCGCCCCCAGCCTGGGGCAGGCGCTGGCCGCCCTGGGCGGCATCCTCACCTGGCAGGCGGGCGCCCCCGGCATGACCCTGGCTGCCTTTGCCGACCCCAAGACCCTGCTGCTTCTGGCGGCAGGTCTGCTGCTCTGCGGTCCGGTACAGGCGGCTTTCCCCGGACTGAGATCCTGGCTGCGGGGGCAGGGCAGACCCGGTGCCGCCGATGTGGCGCTGGTGGCCCTGCTGCTCTTCGCCTCCATCATGCGCACCACGGCGGGCAACTACACCGCCTTCATCTACGCCCAGTTCTGACAAGGAGGAAAGGACCATGGCCAAAAAACTCGTCATCGGGCTGTTCTGCCTGGTTCTGGGCGGCAGCTTTCTGGTGTTCAACATCTTCAGCCGGCAGCTCTCGGGGGATAATCATGAAAACCGCCTGCTGACCACCCTGCCTGAAGTGTTCCAGGGCTCCCTGTCTGGCCTGCCCGGGCGGCTGGATCAGTTCATCGCGGACAACTCTCCCTTCCGGTATCAGCTCACCGCCCTGGATGCCGCCATCGACTACACCCTCTTCGGCACCAGCCAGAGCGACCAGGTCCTTCCCGGCAAGGATGGCTGGCTCTTTTATAAGGATGGCCCCGACGCTGCCCGCCCGGTGGCCAACTACCAGGGCCTGCCCGAAACTTTCGACAGCGAGGACACCCTGGCCGCCGCGGCGGCCTCTTTGCAGCGCCTGTCGGATACCCTGGCCGAAAACGGCTGTACCCTGGTGCTGGACCTGGCACCCTCCAAGGACCGGGTCTACCGGGAATACATGTCCGACGCCTATCCCATCGTCAACGAGGAAAACCGCACCGACCGTTTCGCCGCTTATATGACCGGACACACCTCGGTGGCCGTCAGCTGGCCTTATGAGGAACTGCGCGCCGAGGTGCTGCGCCGGATGGAAGCGGGGGAGAGCCCCCTGTATTTCAAGACAGACACCCACTGGAATCATGCGGGGGCCCTCTTCGGTCTGGACGGCACCCTGTCCGCGGCAGGTCTGGCGGCGGTACCCTTTGATGAATATCAACTTTCGGACAACGGCATCCAGACCGGGGACCTGGCCAATGTGGCGGCTCTGTACACCGTCCTGCCCGAAGAGCACGACCTGGCCGCCGTGAACTATATGGATTTGTACGCGGCCGACCCCCGCACCGTGGGGGTGGTGGGGGACAGCTTCAGCGGATACTATGTGCAGTATCTGGAACAGCGGTTTGCCGGCTGCTGGTACCAGGCCCCCGAGACCATGACCCCCGACCTGGCCGCCGCACCGGGATGCGATATCCTGATCTTTTCGGTGACCGAACGCAATCTGGACAAGCTTTTGGGGCTTCTTGGGCAGTTCTGAGCCGTTCCTGCACCGCAAAAGATAACAAAATGGCGGCAAAAGGGCGCAAAAGGCTTGCATTTTGCCAACGGGTGTGGTATATTCTTACTGTTCGATGATGATTTTTTACTGAAAGTGGGCCGTTCGGTCCGCTTTCTTTTTGTGATAGGGGGTAACCATGGCAAAAGCCAAGCATCAGCAGCCCGGCGGCGCAGCCGCTGCGGTGGAGACCATCGTCCGCCCTGTGGTGGAGAACATGGGCCTGCGCCTGTGGGATGTCCGGTTCGAAAAGGAAGGTCCGGACTGGTTCCTGCGCGTGCTCATCGACCGGGACGAACCGCTGGACACCGATACCTGCGAGGCCGTGTCCCGCGCCATCGACCCGCTGCTGGATCAGGCTGACCCCATCGACCAGAGCTACTACCTGGAAGTGGGCAGCCCCGGCCTGGGCCGCCGTCTGACCCGCCCCGAACATTATGAGGCCCTGGTGGGGCAGAAATGTGCCGCCCGCCTCATCCGCCCCGATGAGGAAGGCCGCCGCGAACTGGAAGGCACCCTGGTGGGCCTGGAGGACGGCATCGTCACCCTGCACACCGAGCAGGGGGAGGCGTCCTTCCCCCTCAAGAGCGCCGGCTTCGTCAAGCTGTGCGACGACGAAAACCTCTTCGGCTGAGAAAACCAACATCCGCCAGTATGGCTGACATATATATCACTTTGGGAGGAAACCGGAAAAATGGCTACTGCATCCAACAACGAATTCTTTGAAGCCCTCGCCGCACTGGAAAAGGAGCGCGGCCTGCCCGCCGATTACCTGATCGACAAGATCAAGGCCGCCATCGTCATTGCGGTCAAGAAGGATTATGAGGTGGAGGACGACAACGTCATCGTGGACATCGATCCCGAACTGGGCACCTTCCGTGCCAGCCTGATGCGGGACATTGTGGAAGAGGTGGAAAACCCCCACACCCAGATCAGCCTGGAAGACGCCCAGCGGGTGCGCAAGTCCTACAAGATCGGCCAGCGGTTCGTCACCCAGCTGAAGACCAAGGAATTCGGCCGCATCGCCGCCCAGACCGCCAAGCATGTGATCCGGCAGGGCCTGCGGGAAGGCGAGCGCAGCCTGCAGTGCAGCGAGATGCAGTCCCGCGCCCATGAGATCATCGCCGCCACCGTGGTTTCTGTGGATCACGAGCGCGGCAATGTGGTGGTGGACCTGGGCAAGGGCGGCAGCGCCGTTCTGCCCCGCAACGAGCAGGTCCCCGGTGAGACCTTCACCGAAAACCAGGTGGTCCAGGTCTATGTGGTGGATGTCATTGCCACCGAGCGCGGCCCCCGCGTCACCATCAGCCGCACCCATCCGGGCCTGGTCAAGAGGATGTTCGAGCTGGAAGTGCCCGAAATCTATGAGGGCGTGGTGGAAGTCAAGGCCATCGCCCGCGAAGCCGGTGCCCGCACCAAGATGGCCGTGTACAGCAAGGACCCCAACGTGGATCCCGTCGGCGCCTGCATCGGTGCCCACGGCGCCCGTGTGGAGAAGATCGTCTCCGAGCTGAACGGCGAAAAGATCGACATCATCCGCTGGAGCGAGGATATCTCCGCCTTCATCTCGGCGGCCCTGTCCCCGGGCAAGGTGGTCAAGGTGGAACTGCTCCCCGGTGAGAACAAGAGCTGCCGGGTCACCGTGCCCGATCACCAGCTCAGTCTGGCCATCGGCAATAAGGGCCAGAATGTGCGCCTGTGCGCTCACCTGACCGGCTATAATATCGATATCCGTCCGGAATCCGGCTATTACGGCGAGGACGAAGAGTAATTCCCATCCCGCCCACTTTATCCGAAAAGAGGTTTCACCTTGCAGCAGCAACGTCAAAAGAAAATCCCGGTGCGCCGGTGTGTGGGCTGCAACGCCCAAAAACCCAAGCGTGAACTTGTGCGCATCGTCCGCAGCCCGGAAGGGGAGGTGGGCGTGGACCTGACCGGCAAAAAATCCGGCCGGGGCGCCTACCTGTGTCCGTCGGCTGCCTGTCTGGCCAAGGCCCGCAAGGCCAAACGGCTGGAACATGCTTTCGGTGTTCCGGTGCCGGACAGCGTATACGACCGCCTGACCGAGGAGATCGCCTGCGCCGAACAAATGGCAAAGGAGGGGACCGAGCGTGCCACATGATGCAAACGGATTGCTGGGTGCGCTGGGTCTGTGCCGCAAGGCGGGCAAACTGCTGCACGGGTACGACCGTGTTGAGGAAGCCGTGATCCGCGGCAAGGTCAGCCTGGTGCTGCTGGCCTGCGACGCCAGCCCCCGCACCAAACAACATATGCAAGACACTTGCGAAGGCCTTGTTGCCTGCGAAGTCATGCCGCTGGAAACCGCCAGTCTGGCTGCGCTCACCCCGCGGCCCGCAGCGGTGTTTGCGGTAACGGATGATAACCTTGCGCGGCTGTGCGCAAACCAACTGACCCGATAAGGAGGACCTGCCCATGGATTTTAAGTATAAGATCGCCGACGTGGCCAAGGATTTCGGCATCACCCCCAAGAAGGCCATCGATACGGTGGCCGCCCTGACGGGGCAGAGCCGCAAACCCGGCGGCACGTTTGAGGAAAGCGAGGTCAACGGCCTGCTGGAATCCCTGACCCGGGAGACCGCCGTGAACAGCCTGGATGAATACCTGGCTTCCGGCAAGAAGCCCGAACCCAAGAAGGCGGAACCCGCCAAGGTGCCCGCCCCCAAGGCTGAGGCCAAGGCCCAGCCCGCCGCCAAGGAGGCTGCCAAGGCGCCCCAGCGGCCCGCTGCCCCCAAGAAGAATGAGAACAAGCCTGCCGAGCGCCGCAAGGAAAAGAGCGTGACCATGCAGGAACTGGCCGCCGACAGCGGCATCAAGAAGCCGGTGGCCACCGAGCAGGTGCAGGTCAACCGTGCCCAGGTGCAGGTGGATACCCGCACCGTGGACGTGAACGTGGATAAGTTCAGCGCCCGCTATGACGATTTGGCCGACAGCCGCAACATGCCCGCCAAGCGCAAGAAGCAGCCTGTGGCCACCAAGCAGAAGTTCCAGAACCGGAACAAGGGCCGCAACCAGTACCAGCGCCGCCGGGAAACCGAGGCCGAGCGCCTGCAGCGCATCCAGCTGGAAAAGGCCCGCAACGCCCAGCTGAAGATCCAGATCCCCGACGAGATCACCGTGGGCGAACTGGCCACCCGCCTGAAGCAGAATGTGGCCAAGGTCGTGGCCAAGTTCATGCAGATGGGCGAGATGCACTCCGCTTCCGATGTGGTGGATTTTGACTCCGCCGCCCTGGTGGCCGAGGAATTCCACGCCAAGGTGGAGCGGGAAGTCCATGTCTCCATCGAGGAACGCCTGTTTGAGCAGGAGGAAGACGCCGCCGAAGATCTGGTCACCCGTCCGCCGGTCGTGGTGGTCATGGGCCACGTCGACCACGGCAAGACCTCCATCCTGGACGCCATCCGCAAGACCAATGTCACCGCCGGTGAGGCCGGCGGCATCACCCAGGCCATCGGCGCCTACCAGGTCAAGAGCGGTGACGATGTCATCACCTTCCTGGATACCCCGGGCCACGAAGCCTTCACCGCCATGCGTGCCCGCGGCGCCAACATGACCGATATCGCCGTCCTGGTGGTCGCCGCCGACGACGGCATCATGCCCCAGACCATCGAATCCATCAACCATGCCAAGGCGGCCAAGGTCAAGCTGATCGTGGCCATCAACAAGATGGATAAGCCCACCGCCAACCCCGAGCGGGTCAAGGAACAGCTGACCAAGTACGAGATTGTCCCCGAAGACTGGGGCGGCGACGTGGCCTGCATCCCGGTGTCCGCCGTGACCGGCATGGGCATCCAGGACCTGCTGGAGCGCATCGTGCTGGAAGCCGAGGTCATGGAACTGAAGGCCAACCCCAACCGCCGTGCCAAGGGCGCCGTGGTGGAAGCCCGCCTGGACAAGGGCCAGGGCCCCATCGCCACCCTGCTGGTGCAGAACGGTACCCTGCACAAGGGCGACTGCCTCATCGCCGGTACCTCCGTGGGCCGTGTGCGTACCATGCGCAACGACAAGGGCCAGGAGATCACCGAGGCAGGCCCCTCCATGCCTGTGGAGATCACCGGCCTGACCGAAGTGCCCACCGCCGGCGAGCTGTTTGAGGCCGTGGAAGACGAGCGTCTGGCCCGTGAGCTGGCCGACCGCCGCCTGACCGAAGCCAAGGAAAAGCAGTTTGCGGCCTACACCAAGGTCACCCTGGATAACCTGTTCGACCAGATGGCTGCCAACGACATGAAGGAACTGCCCATCATCGTCAAGGCCGATGTCCAGGGCTCCGCCGAAGCTGTGAAGCAGAGTCTGGAAAAGATCTCCAACGACGAAGTGCGCGTGCGGGTCATCCATGCCGCCGTCGGTGCCATCAACAAGTCCGACGTCAGTCTGGCCGACGCTTCCAACGCCATTATCATCGGCTTCAACGTCCGTCCTGACCCCATCGCCAAGGCGGAGGCCGAGCAGACCGGCGTGGAAATGCGGATGTACCGCGTGATCTACGACGCCATCAACGATGTCTCCGACGCTATGAAGGGCATGCTGGCCCCCAAGATCCGCGAAGTGGCTCTGGGCGAAGCCCAGGTCCGTCAGGTTTACAAGATCTCTTCTGTGGGCACTGTGGCTGGCTGCCGTGTCACCAGCGGCAAGATCACCCGGGATGCCAAGCTGCGCCTGGTGCGTGACGGCATCGTCATCACCGAGGATGCCATCGCCTCTCTGAAGCGCTTCAAGGACGACGCCAAGGAAGTGGCCGAAGGCTTTGAATGCGGCATCACCCTGGAGAAGTTCTCCGACATCAAGGAAGGCGACGTCTTCGAGTGCTTCAAGCTGGAAGAATACCGCGATTGATTGAACGAGGTTTATAACAAATGCCTACCAAGAACCAGGGCCGCATGGCCCAGGATATGAAGCGGGAACTCATCGCCATCATCGGCGAGATGAAGGATCCCCGCGTTGCGGGCGGCCTTTTGACCGTCACCCGCCTGGACGTGACCCCCGACCTGGATGTGGCCAAGGTGTACATCAGTGTCATGGGGCGCGAAGGGGGCAGCAAACCGGTGGTCGCCGCGCTGAACAAGGCGTCCGGCCATGTCCGCACCGAGGTCAGCCGCCGCATGCACATCCGCAAAGCTCCCCGCTTTGTGTTTGTGGCGGATGACGGTGCTGCCTATGCGGCGCACATCAATGAAATGCTGCGCGGGCTGGAAAATGACCATCCCGCTGCACAAGCCGAACCGCAGGAAGACTGAGTCCTGCTTTCGGCCACTTTTGGAGCGAAGCCGAGGTTGTTTCGGGGTCGCTGGAAAAGAGGTAAGTTATGACGGAATCTGTGGACAGGCAAACCGCTGTACTGCGGCTGCGCGCCGCACAGGATATCCTGATCCTATGCCATAAGAACCCCGACGGCGACACCATCGGCTGTGCCGGGGCGTTGTACCTGGCCCTGAAGGCGCTGGGCAAGAACGTGGCCGTGCTCTGCAGCGATCCCATCCCTTCCATGTACGATTTCATGGGCATCGGCTGGTTTGACGCCAGCTTCACCCCGGCTTTCGTGGTGGCGGTGGATGTGGCCGGTATCCAGCTTTTCGGTGACCGCAACAATGTGCAGAAATATGCCGAGCATGTGGATCTGTGCATCGATCACCATCCCAGCAACAGCGGCTATGCCTACGAGACCCTGCTGGACCCCGGTGCCGCCGCGGCCAGCGAGATCATGATCGACGTGGTCACTGATATGGGGGTGGAGCTCACCCCCGAGATCGCAGCCTGCCTGTATACCGGCATTGCCACCGACACCGGCTGCTTCCGTTTCTCCAACACCACGGCCAAGACCCACATGGCGGCGGCCAAGGTCATTGAGGCGGGCGCCGACATCGAAAACCTCAACGCCCGCCTGTTCGAGTCCCGCTCCCGGGCCCGCCTGGAGATCGAGAAGATGGCCCTGGAAAGTCTGGAGTATTTCTTCGACGGTCTGTGCGCCATGATCTACCTGACCTGGGACCAGATCGTCACCTCCGGTGTGCCGGGAGCCGAGCTGGAGGACCTGACCAGCCTGCCCCGTTCCATCGAAGGGGTGGAAGTGGGCCTGACCCTGCGCCAGCAGAAGGACGGCAGCTTCAAGATCAGCGTGCGCACCGCCGGCAGGGTGGACGCCTGTGCCATCGCGCGGCATCTGGGCGGCGGGGGACATTCCCGCGCTGCCGGGTGCGAGATCAGCGGCAACCTGGACAACGCCCGCTATGCCATTCTGGATGAAGTGCGCAAGGAACTGGAACGCTGGGGCATGATCGACCACGCGGACCGCAATCAAGGATAAAGACAGTCAAGGAACCGGTGACAGGCAGCGGCGCCGCAGGGCCCGCTGTCTGGGACCGGTTCTTGCTGTATGGAGGCAAATCTATGACCAACCTGACCAACGGCATCCTGCCGGTGGACAAACCCGCCGGCTGGACCAGCTTCGATGTGCTGGCCAAACTGCGGGGCGCGCTGGGCACCCGGCGCCTGGGACATTCCGGCACTCTGGACCCCATGGCCACCGGTGTGCTGGTGGTGTTTGCGGGCGGGGCCACCGCGGCTGCCGACCGCCAGCCCGACCATGACAAAACCTACGAAGCCACCCTGCGCCTGGGGGTCCGCACCGATACGGGGGATATCACCGGCACCGTGCTGGAGACCGCTCCGGTCACGGCAGGGGAGGCGGAACTGCGGGCGGTGCTGCCCCGGTTCCTGGGGGCACAGCAGCAGCTGCCGCCCATGTACTCTGCCGTCAAGGTGAACGGTCAGCCCCTTTATAAAGCGGCGCGCAAGGGCCATACAGTGGAGCGCACCCCCCGGCCCATCACCATCTATTCCATCGACTACCTGGGCAGCCCCGCCCCGGGGGAGCACATCCTGCGGGTCGCCTGTTCCAAGGGGACCTACATCCGGGTCCTGGCCGAGGATATCGGCGCGGCCCTGGGCCTGCCTGCCACCCTGTCGGCGCTGCGCCGCACCCGGGCGGGGGCTTTCTCCCTGGACCAGTGCCACACCCTGCCGGAGATCCTGGCTGCCGCGGACAGCGGCACCCTGGCCCAGTCCGGCTGGATGCTGGGGGTGGAGACCGCCTTTGTCTCTCTGCCCGCCCTCACGGTGGAGGAACCGGCCCGCACCCACCTGTTCAACGGCTGTCCCACCAGCCGCTACCCCGCGGCGGACGGCCGCTACCGCGTGTATGATACCGCCGGCCTCTTCCTGGGTCTGGCGGTGATCGAAGGCGGCGTCCTGCGGGTGGAAAAACTGTTCTGCGAAAGGACCTGACACGATGCAGCAATTGGATATGCAGATCATCCCGGCCATCGCTCCGGTGGATGCCCCCCAGGGCAGCGCCGTGGCCCTGGGCTTTTTTGACGGGGTCCATCTGGGCCACCGTGCCGTCATCTCCGCCGCCGTGACCGAAGCACGGCGCAGCGGCCTGATGCCCGCCGTCTTTACCTTTGAACTGGCGGAGGGCAGTACCCTCAAGGGCGGCCGCATTCTCTCCACCGCCCAGAAACACGCCCGCATTGCCTCCCTGGGGGTGCGGCGGCTCATGGAACCGCCCTTTGCGGATTTCTGCTCCCTGACCCCCGAAGCCTTTGTGCAGGATATCCTGGTGGGGTGCTTCCACGCCAAAGCCGTTTTCTGCGGGGATAACTTCACCTTCGGCGCCCGGGCGGCGGGCAATGTGCCCCGCCTCAAGGAACTCTGCGCTGCCGCCGGGATCCGGGTCACGGTGGTGGAGATGGCCCGCTACCGGGGCGAGGTGGTCTCCTCCACCCGCATCCGGGCCGCCCTGGAAGAGGGCCGCCTGCCCGACGCCAACGCCATGTTGGGGGCCCCTTACGCCATCGACTGGACCGTCACCCACGGCAAGGGGGTGGGTACCAGCAAACTGGGCACCCCCACCATCAACCAGAACTATCCTGCCGGAACTTTGCAGCCCTGCTGCGGCGTCTATCTGACCCGCATCTGCATCGGCGGCACCTGGTACCCTTCGGCCACCGGCATCGGCCCCCGGCCCACGGTGGCGGAGAAGGGCGCCGCCGTCAGCTGCGAGACCTATGTGCCCGGTTTTTCCGGGGACGTGTACGGCCAGCGGCCGGTGCTGGAATTCCACCGGTACCTGTGCCCGGTACGTAAGTTTGATTCCCTGCAGGCCCTGTCCGACCTGATCACCACCGCCGCCGCCCGCAGTCGGGCCTATTTCCAGGGTCTGGACGGCCACATGGATTGATTTACAACCTGCCCCAAAGGGCGTATAATGAAGCAGGATTTTGCAAAATATACCCAAATCCGGAGGAAACGCCTTTGTTTGAACGCAAGCAGCTGGCACCCGGCGTATATCTGACCACGCTGGATGCCGAAAAATTCAACCGCTGCCGCATCACCATCCATCTGCGCTATCCGGCGCTGCGCCGTTCGGCCACCGATGCCGCGGTGCTGCCCCTGGTGCTGGAACGCGGCTATGCCCGGTGCCCGGACATGACTGCCCTTTCCCGCAAGCTGGCCCGCCTGTACGGCGCCGACCTGGGGGTGGATCTGGGCACCGCCGGCACCGACCGGGTGCTGACGGTGGATATCTGCGGCATCAAGGACAAGTTTGCCCTGACCGGGGAGAACCTGAGCGCCGAATACGCCGATATCGCCTTTGGCATCGTGTTTGAACCCTATCTCGTGGACGGTGTCTTTGACCCCGAAGCCGTCCGTATTGAAAAAGAGACCCTGGACCGCCGCCTGCAGGCCGAGTTCAACAACAAGCGCCTGTACTGTGTGCGTCAGGCCCGCCGCCGTTTTTACGGGGATTCCCCCGCCGGCATTGAGCTGGGCGGGTATCGGGCCGACCTGCCCGATGTCACCCCCGCCACCCTCAAGGCGGAATATGACCGCATCCTGTCCACCGCCTCCATCGACGTGATGGTCCAGGGGGCGGACAGTGCCCGGGTGGCCGATCTGCTTCTCCAGAAGCTGGAAAAGGTCCGGCGCACCCCCCAGCGGTTTGCCTCGGCCATGGCCATGCCTGTCACCGAGACCCGCCATTTCACCGAGGAGATCCCCGGTGTGACCCAGGCCAAACTGTGCATGCTCTTTACCACCGGCACGCCGGAAGACCTGCCCAGCATTTCCCAGCTGCGCATGGCCATGAGTGTGTTCGGCGGTTCCGCCACCAGCCGCCTGTTCCGCAACGTGCGGGAAAAGCAGAGCCTTTGCTATTACTGCGGGGCCAGCGCCCTGCGCTCTACCGGCGTCATGATGGTGGATTCCGGGGTGGAACCCGGCGGGGAGGCCAAGGCCGAAGCCGCTATCCTGAAAGAGCTGGAGGACCTGTGCCGCGGTCCCATCACCGAGGAGGAGATGGACGACTGCCGCCGCAGCCTCATGTCCGGCATGGACGCCCTGGGCGACAGCCTGGGCGGGCTGGAAAACTGGTATTACGGCCAGATCGCCCGGGGTGAAGCCCTGGCTCCGCCGGAATACGGCAAGGTACTCATCCAGGCCGTTACCGCCGAGGAAGTGCGGGAACTGCTCAACGGCTATCATTATTCGGTGTGTTACGCGGTGACCGCCGGCAACGAGGAGGTGGCACCATGAGCCAGGACCAGACCATGCAGGGCATCCGGGCCAAGGCCGCCGATGCCATCCGCTGCCAGAGCACCGTCCTGCCCAGCGGGCTCACCGTGCTCTGCCGCACCATGCCGGGGTACAGCACGGTGCATGCCATGTATGCCACCGCTTTCGGGTCCACCACCCGCAGATTCACCCTGGACGGCAAGGCGGTGGAACTGCCCGCCGGTACCGCCCATTTTCTGGAACACAAGATGTTCGAGTCGGAGCAGGGGGACGCCTTTGAGCTGTACGCCAAGACCGGCGCCTCGGCCAACGCCTTCACCGGCTACGACCGCACCTGCTATATCTTCACCGCCAGCGGTCAGATCGACGAAAACCTGGACATTCTTTTGAACATGGTGGGCCATCCCTGGTTCACCGAGGCCACCATCGCCAAGGAACAGGGCATCATCGGTCAGGAGATCAAGATGTATGATGACAGCCCCGACTGGCGGCTGATGACCGGCCTGTTCCGCTGCCTGTACAAGGACCATCCCATCCGGGACGATATCGCCGGTACGGTGGACAGCATCGCCCAGCTCACCCCTGACCTGCTGTATGCCTGTACCGACGCCTTCTACCGTCCCGGCAACATGGTGCTGTCGGTGGCGGGCAACATCACCCTGGACCAGGCGGTGGCCGCCTGCCGGCGGGCCGGACTGGACAAGCCCGCCCCCGACCACACGGTCACGGTGGCCGCCAACCGCCCCGAAAACGATGTGCCCCGGCCGGAGATGCGATTTTCCATGCCGGTGAACAAGCCCTGCTTTGCTCTGGCTTTCCGGGAAGCCTCCATCCCCCGGGGGGATGTGCGCACCGAGATGCTGGCCGATATGCTGCCGGATCTGGTCTGCGGCGGGCTGACCGCCCTGTATCGCCAACTCTATGACCAGGCCCTGGTCAATCCGGAGTTCAGCGGTGACACGGTGAGCACAGCCGGCTGCTGCGTCATTGCCTTCACCGGGGAGAGCGAGACTCCCCGGGTTGTGGCCGATATGGTGCGGCAGGAGATCCGGCGCCTGCGCCGGGAGGGCGTGGACCCGGAACTCTTCACCCTGGTGAAAAACCAGATGTACGGCGAGATGCTTGCCGACCTGGAAGGGGTGGAGGATGCCGCCGAGGCTCTGGCCAGTGCCCACCTGCGGGGCAACACCCTGGCCGACGAGATCGAAGCCCTGGCCACCCTCACGGTGGCCGACGCCAACGCGGCTCTGCAGTCCATGCTCAGTGAGGACCGCATGACCCATGTGGAGATCGAGCCGCAAAACCAATAACATAAGAGGATATATCCATGGATACAGTGTTTCATGTAGAGTTCCCCGGCCTGGGGCTGGCGTTCACCCTTGATCGTGTGGCATTTTCCATCGGCGGCTTCAATGTGTACTGGTACGGCGTCCTCATCGCCGCCGGTCTTTTGCTGGCCATGGCGTTTGCCTTCCATTATTCTGCCGACTTCGGCATCAACAGCGACCGTCTGGTGGACGTGGTGTTCATTGGTACGGTCATGGCCATCATCTGTGCCCGGGCCTGCTATGTGGCCATGGCGCCCTTCGAGTACGAATCCATCTGGGAGATGCTGGATATCCGGGAAGGCGGCATTGCCATCTACGGCGGCATCATCGGCGCCTTCATCTTTGGCGGGCTGGCCGCCCGCTGGCGCAAGGTCCCGATCCTGCCCCTCTTTGACGTGGTGGGCATGGGATTCTTCATCGGCCAGGGCATCGGCCGGTGGGGCAACTTCATGAACCAGGAAGCCTTCGGCTGCAACACCACCCTGCCCTGGGGCATGTACAGCGAGGGTACCTACCGCTACCTGACCAGCATGCAGCAGACCCTGGCCGCCCAGGGAGTCACCGTGGACCCCAGCCAGCCGGTGCATCCCACCTTTTTGTATGAAAGCCTGTGGTGCCTGTTCGGTTTCCTGGTGCTGTTTCTGTATATGCGGCACCGCCGCTTCCATGGGCAGCTGTTTCTGATGTACCTGACCTGGTACGGCCTGGGCCGTTACTGGATCGAGGGTCTGCGCACCGACTCGCTGCTCATCGGCAACACCAGCCTGCGCTTCAGCCAGGTGGTAGCGCTGGTCACCGTAGCCGTGGCCATTGTGCTGCAGGTTTACGGTCTGCAGAAATCCCGGGGCCGCACCGCGCCCCTGGTCATCCTGGCCGTGGATGACCTGAAAAAGCAGAAGGCGGCGGGGGACCGATTCACCCCGGATACCCTGCCCGCCAGCGCCGGCCACAAGGAATTTGTGGCTGCCACCGCGGCCATGAACCGGCGGCTGAAGGAGCTGGACCTGAACGCCGCGCCTGAAGAGGAGGCTCCCTCTTCGGAGCGGGAGCCTGCCGCCGAACCGGAACAGCCGGCGGAATCCAAACCCGAATAAATCCGTTCATACCGTCCCCGCACCGCATCTGTCGGCCGGGGACTTTTCAAAACACAAGAGGGGAGTGCTGAACATGAGTGCAGCCATCATCGACGGAAAGAAACTGGCGGCCGCCGTCAAGGCAGAAGCCGCCGCCGAAGTGCAGCAGCTGAAAGAGCAGGGCGTGGTGCCCTGTCTGGCCGTGCTGCTGGTGGGGGAGGACCCGGCCAGTCAGGTGTATGTGCGGGGCAAGGCCAACGACTGCGCCGAGTGCGGCATCGAGAGCCGGGTCATCCGGCTGGACGCCGCCACCACCCAGGAGGAACTGCTGGCCCGCATCGATGCCCTGGCGGCGGATGACGCGGTGCACGGCATTCTGGTGCAGCTGCCTCTGCCCGCCCACATCGACGAGTCGGCGGTGATCGCGGCCATCCCCCCGGAAAAGGACGTGGACGGCTTCACCCCCGTCAATGCGGGCCGCCTGCTCACCGGGGAACCCTGCTTCGCTCCCTGCACCCCGGCGGGCTGCCTGCGGATGATCCAGTCCACCGGCATCGACATCGCCGGCAAGCGCGCTGTGGTGGTGGGCCGGTCCAACATCGTGGGCAAGCCGGCAGCCCTGCTGCTGCTGGCGGCCAACGCCACCGTCACCATCTGCCATTCCCGCACCCGGAACCTGGCCGACATCTGCCGGGAAGCGGACATCCTGGTGGCCGCGGTGGGCCGTCAGGGCTTCATCACCGGGGATATGGTCAAACCCGGCGCGGTGGTCATCGACGTGGGCATCAACCGGGGGGCGGACGGCAAACTGCACGGGGACGTGGACTTTGCCGCCGCCAGCGAGAAGGCCGCTTTCATCACCCCCGTACCCGGCGGGGTGGGGCTCATGACCCGGGCCATGCTCATGAAGAACACCGTGGCCGCCGCACGGGCGGCCCTGGAAAGGCAGCAGTAAAAAATCTGCCTTTGGACGAATAAAACCGCTTGACTTGTCCCACATTCTATGGTAAGCTATATAAGCCGCATGGTATGGGCTCTGCAAGTGCGCCCCGGCGCCGCCCCACATCCAGCGAGACTTATTGAAAGAGGTTACCATCATGTACGCAGTTATCAAAACCGGTGGCAAGCAGTACAGCGTCAAGGTCGGCGATGTTGTTTACGTCGAGAAGCTGAATGCCGAGGCCGATACCGAAGTCACCTTCGACCAGGTTCTGGCCGTGGGCGAGGAAGGTTCCGTCAAGGTTGGCGCTCCCGTCGTGGACGGCGCTTCCGTTGTTGCCAAGGTCGTCAAGAACGGCAAGGGCAAGAAGCTGAACATCCTGACTTATCGTCCCAAGAAGGGCAGCATGGTCCGCAAGGGTCATCGTCAGCCCTACACCAAGGTGGAAATCACCGCGATCAACGGCTAAGGAGGTAAAACACAATGGCACATAAAAAAGGCGTAGGTTCTACCAAGAACGGCCGTGATTCCGAGTCCAAGCGCCTCGGCGTCAAGCGCGGCGACGGTCAGTACGTTCTGGCCGGCAACATCCTGGTCCGTCAGCGCGGCACCCACATCCATCCGGGTGAGGGCGTCGGCATCGGCAGCGACGACACCCTGTTCGCTCTCGTTGACGGCCGCGTCCACTTCGAGCGTATGGGCCGCGACCGCAAGCGTTGCACCGTTAAGCAGTAACCTTTCAAACGGCGGGCCGTACGGCCCGCCGTTTTCCATGTTATAAAGGAGTCAATTCATGCCCAGCAACTTTATCGACACCGCTACCATCTGGCTGCACGCAGGCAAGGGCGGCGACGGCGCGGTGAGCTTCCACCGTGAAAAATTCGTCGCAGCCGGCGGCCCGGACGGCGGCGACGGCGGCCGCGGCGGCGACATCGTCTTTGTGGCCGACGATAACCTTTCCACCCTGATGGATTTCCGCTACAAGCGCAAATACAACGCCGCCGACGGCGAAAACGGCCGCGGTGCCCGCCAGAAAGGCCGGGACGCCGAGGACCTGGTCATCCGGGTCCCCCGGGGCACCGTGCTCAAGGAGGCCGAAAGCGGCCTGGTAGTGGCCGACCTTTCCGGCTCCGAGCCGGTGGTGGTGGCCAAGGGCGGCCGCGGCGGCTGGGGCAATGCCCGGTTTGCCACCCCCACCCGTCAGATTCCCCGCTTCGCCAAACCCGGCCTGCCCGGGGAGGACCTGCACCTGCGCCTGGAGCTCAAGGTCATTGCCGACGTGGGCCTGATCGGCTTCCCCAATGTGGGCAAGTCCACCCTGATCAGCGTCATCAGCGCGGCCAAACCCAAGATCGCCAACTACCATTTCACCACCCTGACCCCGGTGCTGGGTGTGGTGCGGGTGGCCGACGAGCAGAGCTTCGTCTGTGCCGACATCCCCGGCCTCATCGAAGGTGCTGCCGAGGGTGTGGGCCTGGGCCACGACTTCCTGCGCCATGTGGAGCGCTGCCGCCTGCTGCTGCATGTGGTGGACGTGTCCGGCTGCGAGGGCCGGGACCCCAAGGCGGACTTTGAGCAGATCAACCATGAACTGGCCAACTTCAGCGCCGAGCTGGCCCAGCGCCCCCAGATCGTCCTGGGCAACAAGTGCGATGTGGCCACCCCCGAGCAGATCGAGGAGTTCCGCCAGTTCATCGAGGCCAAGGGCCTGACCTTCCTGCCCATCTCCGCCGCCACCCGCCAGGGCATCGACAACCTGCCCAAGCTGGTATATGCCCGCCTGCAGGAACTGCCCCCGGTGAAGGTCTTTGAGCCGGAGTACGTCCGTCCCGACAAGAGCGCCGAGCCCAAGCGGCCCTTCACGGTGGAAAAGACCGGCGAACACGAGTTCACGGTGGATGCCCCCTGGCTGGAGCGCATCCTGGCCGGCACCAACGTGGAGGATTACGAAAGCCTGCAGTATTTCCAGACCCAGCTGGGGGATTCCGGCATTCTGGATGAACTGGTCCGCCAGAACGTGCAGGAGGACGACACCATCAAGATCGGCGAATATGAATTCGACTATGTATTCTGAGGTGTGGTATGCTGCCTGAATCTGTACCGGAAATCGATATCAAGGAAATGTCCCCCCTGGCTCTGGCCTTTGTGGGGGATGCGGTGCTGGAACTGCTGGTCCGCAGCCGCCTGGTGGGCACCACCCGGCTGCAGCCGGGACGCCTGCACAGCGTAGCCACCCAGTATGTGTCCGCCCGGGCCCAGTTCCGGGAACTGGCCGCCCTGGAACCTCTGCTCACCGAGCAGGAAGCCGCTGTGCTGCGCCGGGGCAAGAACGCCAGCAAAGCCACCGTGGCCAAGCATGCCACCGCCCAGGAATACCGGGCCTCCACCGGCCTGGAATGCCTGTTGGGCTGGCTGTACCTGCAGGGGCAGAACGACCGTGTCGCCCAGCTGTTTGAGGTGCTGTGGCAGGCGGGCGGCCCCGAAACATCGTCTCAGCAGGGGTAACCGCAAAACGCAGCGCTGCGAGCCATTCCAAATCAAAAAGAGCTGCCCCGGCAGCTCTCTTATGTAACCGGGCGGGGCCTGCCCCCGCCCTCGGAACGCGCCGCCGGAACTTACTTCTTGTTCTGGCTGCCGGTCTTGTTCTGACCGTTGGTGGTCTTCTGCATGCCGGTCATCTTCTGGGTGCTCTTCTTGTTGGTGGTGTTCTGGGTATTCTGGGTGGTCTGGTTGGTGCAGTCTTTCATGTTGCGTGCCATAGTGGTTTGCTCCTTTCGTTTTTGACGGGGGCCGCGTTCCGGTCCCTTGCCATAAGTCTGCCCTGCTGCATGCCGTTTATGCAGCCGGGCCTTTCCTTTTTCAGGAGGTGAAACACGGTTGTTTTCTTTTCCCGCCGCCTTTGAGGCCCGCGAACGGGCGCTGCTGGGCAGCCGGTTTACGGAACTGCTGACCTATGCGACCCCCACCCCGGCCCGGGGCATCACGGTCAATGGACTGCGGTGTGCTCCCGATGTGGTGGCGGCCGGCGCCGGACTGCCCCTGGCGCCCTCCGCTTTCTGCACGGCGGCCTTTACCCTGACCGACCCTGACCTGCGCCCCGGCCGCCATCCCTGGCACCATGCGGGGGTCTTGTATGTGCAGGAACCCAGCGCCGCCGCTCCGGCCGCCCTGCTGGAAGTGCACCCCGGCCATAAGGTACTGGATATGTGTGCCGCCCCGGGCGGCAAAAGCAGCCAGCTGGCCGCCGCCCTGCAGGGCCAGGGGCTGCTGGTGGCCAACGAGTACGATTCCGCCCGGGCGGAGATTCTGCGCCAGAATCTGGAGCGGATGGGGGTGTCCAACGCGGTGGTCCTCAACGAGGATACCTCCCGTCTGGCCGCCGCCTTTCCGGCCTTCTTCGACCGGGTTCTGGTGGATGCGCCCTGTTCCGGAGAAGGCATGTTCCGCAAGGAAGCCGCTGCAGCCGGACAGAACAGTCAGGCCCTCATCGAGCACTGCGCCGCCCTGGGCGGGGAGATCCTGGACAACGCGGCCGCCCTGCTGGCGCCGGGAGGAATTCTGGTGTTCTCCACCTGCACCTTTGCCCCGGAGGAGGACGAAGGCCAGGTGGCCCACTTCCTGCAGCGCCACCCTGAATTTACCCTGTGTGATCTCAGCGGCTGCGGTTTCGGCCGCCCCGGGGAACCCAACCGGGCGGGGTACGATTTCGGCGCCGAAAAGTGCCGCCGGATCTGGCCAGCCGACGGGGGCGAAGGGCACTTCATGGCCAAGCTGCAGAAGTCGGCGGATGCCGAACAGGCCCCGTCCACAGAACCTGCCTGCAAAAAGGGCAGGGGAGACCGCAGGTGCGGTCCCGCCAAAGTTCCGGCGGAGTGGGCTGACTTTGCCCGTGCCCTTTTCCCGGAACTGGCCGATCGGCCGGTGCAGACGGTGGGGGACTGGCTTGTTCTCCCGCCGGGAACATCCCTGCCGCCCCACAAACTGCGCACCCTGCGCGCGGGGGTCCCGGCCGGCAAGGTGCTGAAAAAGCGGTTTGAGCCCTCCCACGCCCTGTTCATGGCCTGGGGAACATCCTGCCGCAACCGGGAAGAGCTGACCCTGGACGACCCGCGCACCGCCGCATGGCTGCGGGGAGAGGAGATCGAGGCCCGGACCGCTGCCAACGGCTGGTGTGCCGTGCTGGTGGACGGCTTCCCCCTGGGCGGGGGCAAGGTCAGCGGCGGCCGCATCAAGAATCACTACCCCAAAGGGCTGCGAAACCTGGGCTGAACAGCCGGAACTTGAAAAATTCGCCAAAACGTGGTATAATTTACTGTCCATGTACAACAGGCCCTGCGCCGGTTTAACCGCCGCCGCCCGGCCCACACTATATATTAGGGGGATCATCCATGTCCGGACATAGCAAATGGAACAACATCAAACGCAAGAAGGAAAAGACCGACGGCGCCCGCGCCAAGGTGTTCACCAAGATCGGCCGCGAAATCAGCGTTGCCGTTAAGGAAGGCGGCGCCGATCCGGCTTCCAACGGCAAGCTGGCCGCCCTGATCTCCAAGGCCAAGGCCAACAACGTGCCCAACGACAACATCCAGCGCATCATCAAGCGCGCCGAGGGCGGCGACAAGACCGAGTATGAAGCCATGACCTATGAGGGCTACGGCCCCGGCGGCATCGCCGTTATGGTGGATACCCTCACCGACAACCGCAACCGCACCGCGGCCAACATGCGCCATTACTTCGACAAGTTCGGCGGCAACCTGGGCCAGATGGGCTGTGTGGGCTTCCTGTTCAGCCAGAAGGGCGTCATCGTCGTGGACCTGGAAGACAAAGACCCCGACACCCTGATGATGGATGCTCTGGACGCCGGTGCCGATGACTTCGATGCCGGCGAAGATGCCGCCGAAGTCACCACCACCCCCGAAGCCTTCACCGCCGTCTGCGACGCTCTGAAAGCCAAGGGTTACGAATTCATCTCCGCCGATGTGGCGCAGGTGCCTTCCACCTCCACCGCTCTGTCCGATGCCGACCAGCTGACCAACATGGGCAAGCTGCTGGACGCTCTGGAAGAGGACGACGACGTGCAGAACGTCTGGCACAACCTGGAGAACGAGGACGACCTGCCCTGACCTTGCAAGGGGGACGTTATGACCAAGATTCTTTGCCCTTTCTGCCTGGAACCGCTGGAAGACGGATTTCACGGGGACTGTCCCCACTGCGGGCGCAGCCTGGAAAACCATAATCCGGAAGGTGCGCTGCCTCTGGGCACGCAGCTGGGCGAACGGTACACGGTAGGGGAGTACCTCAGCGCCGATGGCGACGGTCTGGCCTACCGCGGTGTGGAAAATGAGACCCGCCGTTTTGTGCTGATCAAAGAATACTTTCCCGTCACCCTCTGCAACGGGCGCAGCCCGGAAGGGGCCCTGATGCCCAAGGAAGGGCGCGAGGTCCTGTTCAAGACCAGCCGGATGGATTTTCAGGATCTGTATGTGGACCTGAAAAACCTGACCCCGGCCACCGGCCTGTCCCAGATCCTGGACGTGCTGGAAGAAAACAACACCGTTTACGCGGTGGAAGAAAATGAGAAAGGGATGACCCTGACCCATTATCTTTCCCTGCGCTCCCGGAACCTGACTCCCTCCGAGGCCCGCACCCTTCTGCAGCCGGTGATGGAAGGGGTCATCCAGCTGCACAAGGCGGGGCTCATCCATCGGGGCATCTGCCCGGACAACATCCTGCTGCCCATTGACGGTTCCGCCCGCCTCACCGGCTACGGCACCCTGGCCCTGCGCACCGGCGGCAGTGAGCTGAAAAGTCAGCTTTACGCCGGGTATGCAGCGCCGGAGCAGTACAGCGCGGCGGAGTTTTCCGGCCGCTACACCGATGTGTATGCCCTGGCGGCGGTGACCTACCGCCTGGTCACGGGGCAGACGCCGGTGGCGGCCCCCCAGCGCAAGGTGCGGGACAGCCTGGAAAGCGCCCACAGCCTGGAAAACGGGGTGCCCACCTACTTTGCCCAGGTGCTGGCCTGTGCCATGCGCCTGGATCCCGCCAAGCGGATGCAGACGGTGCCCGAACTCATGAGTGCCCTCACCGACCCCAGCGTGGCCAATGCCATGTTTGAGCGGGGAGACAACCAGATCTCCACCAAGAAGATTCTGGGTGCCTCCATGGTGGTCATCTTTGTGCTGGCGGGGCTGCTTTTGTGGAGCCTGCTGGCCCCCAGGGGCTCGGAGGAGCAGACAGCCAAACCCACCCCCACACCGGCCTCTGCCGCAGGAGCGGGGGAGGCAAGCAGCAGTGACAGCAGCGACAACAGTGATCTGCTGATCGTGCCCGACCTGGTGGGCAAGAACTATGCCACCGAGATCAAGAACAGTGATCTGTATCAGAAATACCGCGTTGTGATGACGGAGGACTACTCCTCCGAGGTGGAGGAAGGCTGTGTCATCAGCCAGGATCCTCTGGCCGGAACCCTGCAGACCGAGGAAACACCCATCATCCAGATCGTGGTCAGCAAGGGCCCCAACCTGGTGGAGATGCCCAACATTGTGGGCTTCACCCAGGACAACGCCATCAAACTGCTGGACGCCAAGGGAATCCAGTACCGCATGGAGATCATGGCCAATGACGGCCAGTACGCCGCCGGCTGTGTGGCCAAATGTGAGCTGGACGGCCAGAACCTGGAGCCGGGACGCAAGCTGGATACCGGAAACGTCATCGTCACGGTGTATATCGCCGGGGAACGGGATGACAGTCCCACCGTGTCGGTGCAGCCGGCAGGGGACCCGGATGCGGCTTCCGCCGCACCGTCGCCCACACCCGCTGCCTGACAGACCATCGGATATAACAAAAACCCGCCGCGAAGCAGCTGCTTCGCGGCGGGTTTTTCACTTGATTGTGCGCTTCGGTGGAAAACCGGAGCAACCGTTGTCAATTAGTCGCTGACGTAGGGCATCAGAGCCATATGACGGGCGCGCTTGATAGCAACGGTCAGTTCGCGCTGATGGAAAGCGCAGGTGCCGGTGACACGGCGGGGAATGATCTTGGCGCGCTCAGTGACGTACTTGCGCAGGCGCGGCAGATCCTTGTAATCGATGTGATCGATGCGATCGACGCAGAAGCTGCACACCTTGCGGCGGCCGCGATGCATCGGGCGGGAAGAACGATCCATAGCCATGGTCTTAACCTCCTTATAGAATGATACGATTCAATGATCAGAAGGGCAGGTCTCCCTCATCCTCGATCAGCGAAAAATCATCGTTGCTGCCGGCCGAATAGGCAGGTGCAGCGGGCTGAGCGGCGGGACGGGAATACTCTGCCGGGGCGGGCGCGGACATTGCAGGCGCGCCCATGCCGGGGCCGGGGTTCTGGGATTTCGGGCCAGTGAAATTCACATTGTTGGCCACGATCTCAACAGCCTGCCGGTTGTTGCCGTTCTTGTCCTGATAGCTGCGGGTCTGCAGACGGCCGTCCACGGCGATCAGGGAACCCTTCTGGAAGTAACGGCAGACAAATTCCGCCGTACGGTCCCAGGCGACCACATCCAGGAAATCCGCCTGGCTCTGGCCATTGGGGTCACGACGACCGCGGTCACAGGCAATGCGGAACGAGGCCACATTCTTGCCGGTGGTCGTCTGGCGCAGCTGCGGGTCAGCCACAAGGCGGCCCATGATTGCAACAACATTCAGCATGGTGTTAACTCCTTAAAACCTCTCAGGCTTCCTCCGCAATGATGATGGTGCGGAGCACGCCTTCCGTGATCTTGTAGACACGGTCCAGCTCGGCGGGGAAGGACGGGTCGCTGGTGAACTTGATCACCGTGTACACGCCTTCGGTCTCGTCTTCGATGGGATACGCCAGACGGCGCTTGCCCCATTCGTCGACAGAATCGATCGTACCATTCGCCTCGATCAGGGACTTGAACTTGCCCACCAGGGCAGCGCTCGCTTCCTCATCCAGGTTGGAACTGGTAACCAGCATGGTTTCGTACTTAGCCATTATTCTGTACACCTCCTTTTGGACATAGGGCCCCTGCCTTGCGCAGGGGCAAGGATATGTGCCTCTCGGCACAGCAATTTATTTTACCAAATCCGTGCCGAAAAGTCAAGAGGATTTTCACCGTTTATTCGACGGTTTTGAACCCCACGCTCTTCACAAAGCGCAGGAAAGCGGCCTTGCCTTCCTCATCCTGTTTGAACACACCGGCATTTTCCAGCACATGGCTGAACACCACGCCGATCTCGTTGCGCACAGCGGTGTTGGCGGCCACCGGGGTCATGCTGGTGCCATACTTGGCAATCAGGCTGTCGATCCAGTCGGCATGCACGGCCAGGGGGCTGCCTTCTTCCCGGCTGGTGTTGGGGGCGGCCCCGCACAGGATATCGGCAATCATGGTGCTCTGGTCCTTCAGGCGGGCCGGCAGGATGGCCAGACCCATGACCTCGATCAGGCCGATATTTTCCTTTTTGATGTTGTGATATTCCTTGTGGGGATGGAAGATGCCGTCGGGATACTCCTCGGTAGTACGGTTGTTGCGCAGGGCCAGATCCAGGATGTAGCCGTCCTGGTCGTCATAGTGCAGGATGGGGGTGACGGTGTTGTGGGGGGTATCGCCGCTGTGGGACAGGATATCCACGCTGGCATCGCTGTATTCCCTCCAGGCGGTCAGGATGTTGTTGGCAGCGGTCTGCACTTCCTGGGAGCTGCGGCCGATGAGGCGGACGGTGGAAACCGGCCAGTTCAGGATGCCGGCGCGCACGCCGGGATAGCGGGGATCCTGCAGCGGGGTGGCGA
Source organism: uncultured Gemmiger sp. (assembly GCA_944388105.1). Taxonomy (GTDB): domain Bacteria; phylum Bacillota; class Clostridia; order Oscillospirales; family Ruminococcaceae; genus Gemmiger. The sequence continues at coordinate 35,499 of CALXHN010000009.1, forward strand.
TGCCGGCCTTCTGCATGGGGAAGACATACCGTCCGCCCTGGAAGTGGGAGTGGCTCAGGATGCTGCCGCCCACGATGGGAAGGTCGGCGTTGGAGCCGCAGGTGTAGTGGGGAAACTGGCTCACAAAGTCAAAGATCTGGGCCAGGGTACGGCGGTCCATTTCCATGGGCTTGTGCTCATCATGCAGGATGATGCAGTGCTCGTGGAAGTAAGCGTAGGGGCTGTACTGCAGGTAGAATTCCTCTCCGGCCAGATGCACCGGCACGATGCGGTGGGTCTGCCGTGCGGGGAAGTTGATGCGGCCGGCATAGCCGATGTTCTCCTTGCACAGCATGCACTTGGGGTAGCTGGCAGCGGGCTGCAGCCGCTCCATGGCAATGACCTTGGGGTCTTTTTCCGGCTTGGTCAGGTTGATGGTGATCTCCAGCTCGCCATACGGCGTCTTGGTGTTCCACTGGATGTTCTTGGCAATCTGGGCGGTGCGGATGTAGTTGGACACCACACACAGATCATAGAACCAATCGGTGGCGGCTTCGGGGCCCCGCTTGGCATACAGCTTGCGGAACTTGCGCAGGATCTCGCTTTCCCGGGGCATCATGGCGCCCATCAGGCGGGTCTCGAAGTTGATGCGGTATTGGGGCACGTCGTTGTCAAACAGCTGTTTGGCGGCGGCCAGGTCCAGCATATGCTCCAGGATCTCGGTGGGCGTGTCGAAGTTCTCCTTCGGGGGCTTTTCCTCGCAGGGCGCACTCAGCCCCAGCAGGTCCAGCAGGGTGTTGCGGGCCACCAGCATGTCCAGGTCCTTGATCATCTTGTGCTTGCGCCCGAAACGCAGCAGGCGCTCCACATCCAGGGCCAGGGCGGAATCCAGCTCGGCGGCAGTCATTTCGGAAACGGGCTTTTCGGCGATGATGGGTTCATTGTTCGGATTGCTCATACAGACATCCCTCCTGTTTTTACGATACCGCATTTTGCCCTCTCTTTCCATGCCCAGTAATGTCATTGTTTTGTGATTTTCGTTCCTGCGTACCAAAATGCCCCGGCGCAGAAAAAGGCCGGGGCAAAAACAGATGATTTTATTTGTGCAGGTCGCTGAACAGGTCCTTGCGGTAGACACCGGCCTCGATCAGTTTGGCAAAGGACTCCACCACCACGGGCTTGTCCTCCTGATAGGTCACGCCGAACCAACGGTCCTGCGTGGGCAGCACCTTGACGCTGACCTTGCCCTGCTTGAGCAGGCTGTCAATAAAGATGGGCAGCAGGTACTCGGCCTTCATCTCGTTGCCGGCAATGCCGCCGAAGAACTCAACAAACCCCTGGTCCAGCATGGTGACGAACTCGGGGGTCAGGCCCCACATGTTCATGGACACTAGACTGTCCGCATCCACGGCCTTGCCGCCGGCCTGTGCGCCGTCAGCGGTCTTTTCAATGCCGGAAGTCTCATCCACGCCGGTCAGGTAGCCTTCGGCGTTCATGCGGCAGATGCCCCGGGTCACGGCGCCGTTGTCGCTCAGGGTGTTCTTCAGCACAAAACCGGCCATGCACAGGTCACCGGGCTTTTCGGGAGTGTAATTTTCCAGGAAGTCGTGCAGCAGCACAAAAGCCTGCTTGCCGTAGTAGTCATCCGCATTGATGACCGCAAAGGGACCATCCAGCTGGTCTTTGCAGGCCAGCACCGCCTGACCGGTGCCCCAGGGCTTGGTGCGTCCTTCCGGCAGGGTTACCCCTTCGGGCAGGGCGTCCAGTTCCTGGAAGGCATACCCCAGCTCCACGCCCAGACCGGCGCAGATGCCCTGGATGCGGTCGCCGATGGCTTCCCGGAAGGCTTCCTCGATGTCGCGGCGGATGATGAAGATGATCTTGTCAAAACCGGCTTCGATGGCATCATGAATGGAATAATCCATGATGATCTCGCCGTTGGGACCCACGGCCGCCAGCTGCTTGATGCCGCCGCCGTAACGGGAGCCGATGCCGGCCGCCATAATGACCAGGGTGGTTTTCATAACAAATTCCTCCATTGTATTTCGGTGCCGCAGCCCGGTACAGGGCCGGCGGCTGTATTACATGCTGAACATGGACATGACCGCGGTGGGGGTGACACCCAGGAACACCAGCAGCCAGGTCAGCGCCAGACACACGATCAGGTACAGGGCCATGGCGGGAATGCTCACGCCGCCGCGCAGCGCCAGCATATCCTGGCGGTCCTGCCCTTCGGGCACACGCTCATAGATGCTGTGGATGCGCTGCATGCAGGTCTTCTTGTACCAGTATCCGGCCCAGGCCCCCCGCACGATCATGACGATCCAGCTCAGGACGGCACATACATTCATAGCGGGGATGATCCAGTCGGAACTCATGCCGCTGACGATGGGGGCATCCGAGATGACCAGCAACGCCATATAGCTGGGAATGGTCACGGCGATGTCCAGCAGGGCGAACAGCACGCCTTCCTTCCACATCTTGCGGTAGAAGAAATAGATGGGACCCAGGAAAAAGGCCGCAAAGGAGAGGCCGAACTTGTGACCGCTCTGTTCCTGGCGGGCAAACTGGATCAGATAATACAGACTGGACGGCCCCACAAAGGTGGCCCAATCCCGGGCCTTGATGCCCTCGACGGGATCATCGGGACCGATCTCCCGCCGGTAAATGCCTTCCGGCCCGGTGGAGTAGGTGTTGATGTGGGGCGGCGCCCCGGCTCCGGAGGAGGGGGCCTCATAGTTGGGATCGTCGTAGATGGGCCGATGGGGTTCCTGACCGGAATTCCCGGCGCTGCGGGGATTTTCCGCACTCTGGGGATGGTCCGGCAGAGGAACGCCGCAATGGCTGCAGAAATGGGTGCCGGCGGGATTGCGGGCACCGCAGTTGGGGCAGGCGGGCTGGCTGTCATCGCCGCCGCCGTCCGGCGCCCATTCAAAACCGGTGCCGTGGCGGGCTGCATTCACGCACACGCCGTCCGCCGGCCAGCAGGCGCGGTGGTAGGGCGTACCGCAGTCCGGACAGACGACAACGTCATCCGTAGGCGCAAAAGGTTTATGGCACACAGGACATGTGCTGCCTGTATAATTGCTCATGGTAGCCTCCGTGATTCATAGGCCGCCTCTGGCGGCTGTTAACAGAAATCATTATACACCATGCCGGTGGGGAAAGCAAAGAATTTTCCGTGAACAATGCGCAAAGGCCGGCCCTTTACAAGGCCGGTTTTTTCGTTTATACTTATCCTGTATAACTATCATAAACTTAGGGGTATTGATATATGATCACCATTGACGAACTGAAATCCAAACTGGGCAGTTTCCAGACCGCCGTGAACGACCTGCGGGATGCCCTGTCCATTGAAGCCAGTGAAAAGCGTCTGGCCGAGCTGGAACACCAGATGACCATGCCCGGTTTCTTTGACGATCAGGCCCGCAGCCAGAAGGTCTATTCCGAGATGGGCGAGCTGAAGAACAAGCTGGAACGCTTCCGCAAACTGTCCACCCAGTATGAGGAGGCGGGCACCCTGCTGGAAATGATCGAGGAGGAGAACGATCCTTCCCTCATTGCGGAAGGGGAGGAAGCCGTCAACGGGGTGGAAAAGGCCATCGATGAGCTGCAGCTCATGACCATGCTCAACGGCGAATACGACCACAACAACGCCATTCTCACCTTCCATGCCGGCACCGGCGGTACCGAAGCCCAGGACTGGGCGGAGATGCTCTACCGCATGTATACCCGCTGGGCCGAAGCCCACGGGTACTCGGTGGAGGTACTGGACGTGCTGGACGGGGACGAAGCCGGCATCAAGAGTGCTTCCATGATGGTCAAGGGCGCCAACGCCTACGGCATGCTCAAGAGCGAGAACGGCGTCCATCGTCTGGTGCGCATCAGCCCCTTTGACGCCAACGCCCGCCGGCAGACCAGCTTTGCCAGCCTGGAAGTCATGCCCGAACTGGACGAAAAGATCCAGATCGAGATCAACCCCAACGATATCGAGATGCAGGTGTTCCGTTCCTCCGGCGCCGGCGGCCAGCACATCAACAAGACCTCTTCCGCCGTCCGTCTGATCCACAAGCCCACCGGCATCGTCACCTCCTGCCAGACCCAGCGCAGCCAGCTGCAGAACCGTGAGTACGCCATGGAGATGATGAAGGCCAAGCTGTATCAGATCGCCCTGCAGCAGCACAAGGACAAGATCGACGACATCAAGGGTGTGCAGAACGAGATCGCCTGGGGTCACCAGATCCGCAGCTATGTCTTCATGCCCTACACCCTGGTCAAGGACCACCGCACCAACTACGAAAGCGGCAACGTGCAGGCCGTCATGGACGGCGACCTGGACGGCTTCATCTATGCCTACCTGAAGGCGGCTTCCCGCGGCGAACTGGAAGAAGTCTGAATCTGAACCACCATGCTCCCGTATGAACGGGAGCATTTTTTGTTTTTGCCGCGTCTTAACCGTCCGGACTTTATTTGTTCACAAAGGCGGTCGTATACTACTGAACACACTTTTTGTATTCCGGTAAAGGAGGTCGTTTCCCTTGGCCAGCTGTCACCCGTCACCCTCTCCGCGCCGTCCGGCAGGGGAGAAGCCCGGACCGGCCCCGGCGGGCCTTTCCCCCAAACCGGACAGAGGCCTGACCGCATCGCAGGCGGCCGAGCGTGCCGCTGCGGGGCTGACCAATCAGGCGCCCCGGAGCAACAGCAAAACCGAAGGGCAGATCCTGCGGGAAAACATCTTTACCTTTTTCAATCTGGTGTTTGTGGTGCTGGCGGTCTGCCTGTTTTCGGTGGGGTCCTACCTGAACGCAGGGTTCCTCGGGGTGGTGGTCTGCAATGCGGTCATCGGCATTGTGCAGCAGCTGCGGGCCAAGCGCACCATTGACCGGCTCACCCTTCTTTCTGCCCACAAGGTCCGCTGCGTGCGGGATGGAGAGATATGTCTGCTGCCCTCGGAGCAACTGGTGCGGGATGACATCGTGGAGTTCGTGGCCGGGGAACAGATCTGTGCCGACGCCGTGGTGCGCACCGGTACCGCCCAGGCCAACGAAGCTCTCATCACCGGGGAGGCGGATGCAGTGGACAAGGGCCCCGGGGATGTGCTGCGGTCGGGGTCCTTTCTGCTTTCGGGCCGGTGTCGGGCCCAGCTCACCCATGTGGGGCCGGATAGTTATGCCAACCGTCTGGCAGCGGAAGCCCGTCGGGATCACGCGGTGCCCAAGGGGGAGATGATGCGCTCCCTGGACAAGCTCATCCGGTTCATCGGCATTGCCCTGGTGCCGCTGGGCATCCTGATGTTCCTCAACCAGTTTGCGGCGCTGGACATGACCCTGCGGGATGCGGTGGAGGGGACGGTTGCCTCTTTGGTGGGCATGATCCCCGAAGGACTGTATCTGCTGACCAGTGTGGCCCTGGCGGTGAGCATGATCCGGCTGGCCCGACGCCAGGTGCTGGCGCAGGACATGAATTGTATCGAGACCCTGGCCCGGGTGGATGTGCTCTGCGTGGACAAGACCGGGACCATCACCGAGACGGAGATGGAAGCCGGGGAACCCCAGCTTCTGGAAGAAAGCTGGACCCTGGACCGGGTGGAGACGGTGCTGCGCAGCCTGTATGCCGACACCGAACCGGACAACGACACCGCCCGGGCCCTCAGCCGCCGGTTTGCCGGGGGCGGGGGAGAACGCTGGCCCCGCACCGCCGCGGTGCCTTTCAGCTCGGCTTGGAAATGGAGTGCCGCTGTTTTCCGGGACCACGGAGCCTTTGTGGTGGGGGCGCCTGAGGTGGTGGCCGGCGCCCGGGCCGCAGAATTGCGGCAGGAGATCCTGCCTTATCTGGAACGGGGCAGCCGGGTCCTGCTGCTGGCCGCTTATGATGGCCGCCCCGACCCAAAGACCGGCCTGGACCCGAAAAAACTGCAGTTTCTGGCTCTGCTGCCGGTGTCCAACCGGGTACGGGCGGAAGCGCCCCGGACCTTCCGCTATTTTGCGGAGCAGGGGGTGGCCGTCAAGGTCATCTCGGGGGACAACCCTCTCACGGTCAGCCGGGTGGCCCGACAGGCGGGCATTGCCGGGGCCGATAACTTTGTGGACGCCACCACCCTGCACACCCCGGCGGAACTGGCGGAAGCCGCCGAGCGCTGTACCGTCTTCGGCCGGGTGACCCCTGACCAGAAACGGCAGCTGGTACGGGCCCTGCAGGCGGCAGGACACACCGTGGCCATGACCGGTGACGGCGTCAATGATGTGCTGGCTCTGAAGGATGCGGACTGCGGCATTGCCATGGCCTCCGGCGCCCAGGCAGCCAGCCAGGTGGCGCAGCTGGTGCTGCTGGAATCGGATTTTTCCGGCCTGCCCGCCGTGGTGGCGGAAGGCCGTCGTGTGATCAACAATATCCAGCGCTCCGCGGCGCTGTATCTGGTCAAGAATCTGTTTTCCTTCACTTTTACCCTGGCGGCGCTATGTATCACCCTGCCTTATCCCCTGCAGCCGGTCCAGCTGACCCTCATCGCGGCGGTGACCATCGGCATCCCGTCTTTCGTGCTGGCGCTGGAGCCCAACCATGAACTGGTGCAAGGGCGGTTCCTGCCCAATGTGCTGCGGGCGGCGCTGCCGGGGGGGCTCACGGATCTGATCCTGATTCTGGCATTGGAGGCGGTGGCGGCAGCGGTGGATATGCCTTATGCCATGCTTTCCACCCTGACCACCCTGGTCATGCTGGGCGTGGGATTGGGGGTCCTGTGGCGGGTCTGCCGCCCCTTCACGCCCACCCACGCTGCCCTGTGGGCCGGCATGCTGCTGCTGGCCGCTGCCGGGGTGGCGGTGTTCGGGCCGGCCCTGGAACTGGTCCTGCCCGGTCGGCAGGAGTGGCTGCTCCTGCTCCTCTTCTGGGCGGTCACGCCTTACCTGCTGCGGCTGCTGACCCGGGCGGTCACCGGTACGTATACCTGGTGGCAGAAACACCGCAGCTGAATCTGGTGCAAAAAATCCCCCACCGTCCGGAAAGGTCGGCAGGGGATTTTTGCATGTGTTGATTTATTTGGTTCGGTTCAGCCGCTGGTCCACGCCGAAGAACTTGAACATCCGGCAGTTGCCCAGCATCCGGCTGGATACCTTCTCGGTGTAGCGGGCTTCAAAGATGCCCTGGTCGGTAATGTTGGTGGTGTACACGGTGGGACGGTGACAGAGCATCCGGGTGTTGACCAGCTCGTACAGCACGCTGATGGTCAGGGCGGTGATGTGCTCGGTGCCCAGATCGTCCAGAATCAGCAGGTCAGCCTCCTTGCAGGCTTCCAGCCAGCTGTCCTCGCTGTCCCGGTCAAAGTGTTCCCGGCTCAGCTGAGCCGCCAGGGCGGCGCTGCTGGTGTACAGGACATCGAATCCCCGCTCCAGAACGGCATCGGCCACGGCCAATGCCAGATGGGTCTTGCCCAGTCCGGCTCCGCCCATGAACAGCAGATTCTGGCTGTGCGGTCCGAAATTCTCCGCCCAGCGGCGGCAGTATTGCAGGACCTTGGCCATGTATTCCCGGGGCGGGCCGCCCAGTTCCGGTTCCACCTCCGCCGGATAGCGGTTTACATCAAAAGTATCAAAGTCACACAGGGCCAGGGGACTGGCGGCGTTGATCTCCTCCCGGCGCAGGGTGCGGGCCACCTGGGCCACGCACCGGCAGGGAGCTCCTTTATACAGGCCGGTGTCATGACACAGCGGGCAGGAAAATTGGGGCTCCAGGTCGGCGGAGGTCCGCCCCGACTTGCGCAGGACGTTCTCCAGTGCCTGTCCCGCGTCCGCCAGCTTTTTGGCGGCGGATGCGGTATCGGCGCCCCGGGCAGCGGCCATGGCCAGGGCCAGTCCCGCCTGGACACGGGCCTCCTCGGCGGCGGCCAGTTCGGGGCTGGCGGCAAAAGCCGCGCTCCGCATACGTTCGGCGCGGGTCACGGCCTGCTGGCGCCGTCCGGCAATGTGGCGCTGTGCTTCTCGAAACAGTTCGTCCTTGGTGCGCATGGCTTAGTCCTCCGTTTCATCCTCAAACACGGCATTCCAGTTGGCATGGAACAAATCCTTTTTGCCCGGGGCGGGGGCAGCGGGCTTCTGGGTGGTGGCCAGAATGTTGGCACCGGAAAGCTGTCCCTTGCCCCGCACCGCCTGCAGGGTGGTCAGTCCCTGGGACCGCCAGGACCGCAGGATGCCGTCCACATACCGCACGGTCCGGTGTGCCTCGGCGTGCAGGATGGCCTCGGCGATCATCTCTGTGCCAAAGCCCCATTCCTCATACCAGCGGATGATGGCGGTGCGCTCCCAGCGGGTCAGGCGGGAGGCTTCGGTGCCGAACTGCAGGGCAACTTCGCTCCAGCGGGCGGCGCGTACCGCCTCCTGCTTCAGGAACCGTTCGGCGTCGGCGCCGGTCTCTACCCCCGCCTCCCGCCAGCGGGCCAGTTCCCGGCTCACCGCGGCCACGGTGCACCGGCCCTGCCGTGCCACTTCGGCACAGCAGGTCAGGATCACGTCGGGCAGCCAGCCGTCCTGCAGGTACAGTCCCACCAGACGCTGCATTTCGCTGCGGCTCAGTGCCCGTCCCAGAGCAGCCTGGGCTTCCTGACACAGCACCGCCACATAAGGGTCGTTCAGGGTGGTCAGATCAATGTGGGGCGGTTTGGGGGCTTCCGGCTGGGGCAGGGCGCTGCGGTCACTTTCCAGCAGGCCGGCACCGGCCCAGTACTGCAGGGCCCGTTTGGCGGATTCAATGCTTTTCAGGCCCAGGTCGTGGGCGATGGTGCGCGGGTCCGGTGCGCCGCCGCCGACGAGGTACAGGGCCACCCGCACCGCATCACCGTCTGCCCGGGGCAGATGCTGCCACACCAGGCGAGGCACGGCCACCGTGTCCCCGTTATGTGCCGCCAGCCGATATCCCATGCTTTTTTCCTCCGTCCTTGTTTTTTGCATCTTACCATTATAGCATCACCCCTGCAGGGTGTAAAGCAAGGCCGGAGGGGACTTGGCAAAACCGACAAAAACAAATGTGAAATCTTGGCGGGTATTTCCGGCGCCCGCCGCTTGCGCATGCAGCCAAAAGAATCTACAATAAAAGTAATAACTCCCGCGCGTTGCGGCACATGAGCGCATACCAAAAAGTGGAAAAAGGAGTGATTCCCATGGCCATCAGTCTGGTCAAGCTGCCCACCAAAAAGAAGGACCTTCTGCTGCGCGTGGCAAAGGGCCATTTTGCCACCAGCCACAGCCACATCAACTATTATATCGACGTCACCATGCAGAAGACCCGTCTGTCTGAGGCCCGTGCGGTGGCCCAGGAACTGGTGCGCCATTACACCGCCACCACCATCGTGGACACGGTACTGTGTCTGGACGGTACCGAGGTCATCGGCGCCTGTCTGGCATCCGAACTGACCCGGGGCGGCTATGTGAACATGAATGCCCACCAGACCATCTATGTGGTCAGCCCCGAACATACCAGCGGCAGCCAGCTGCTTTTCCGGGAAAACACTTCCCCCATGATCACCGGCAAACATGTGCTGATCCTGGCGGCTTCGGTCACCACCGGTTACACCGCCCAGGCAGCTGTGGAAGCGGTGGATTATTACGGCGGCATGGTGGCAGGCATCACCTCCATCTTCGCCACGGTCACCGAGTGCTCCGGGTATCCCGTCACCAGCATTTTCGATCCTTCCACCCTGGGTGATTACGAGAGCTACGACTCCCGCAACTGCCCCTGGTGCAAGCAGGGCATCAAGATCGACGCCCTGGTCAACAGCTACGGCTATTCCAGCCTGTAAAAAGCCCATGAGCGGGGCATTTTTGCCCTGATGTCCTTTTCTCTTTTCGCAAAACCCCTGCCGTTGCACCGGCAGGGGTTTTGTGGTATGCTAAGGACAGTGTGCCCGCCTGTTCCGGCAATGGATACGGCGGGCCGGCAAACAGCTGGTTCCGGCCGGACCGGAACAGAAAAGGAGGGCTGCCTGATGCCGGAACAACAGTTCCCGACCTGTGAAATCATGGGGGTGCGGGTGGCTGTCACCGATATGGACGCCACCCTGCGCCTGCTGCGGGACAATCTGGAACGCTGGCGCGGGGAGTACATCTGCGTGGCCAATGTCCACACAACCGTCACCGCCCACCGGGATGAGGAATACCGCAGGGTGCAGAACGGTTCTGCCATGGTATTGCCGGACGGTGGACCTTTGTCCAAGTACAGCCGGACGCACGGGTACCCGCAGGCAAAGCGGGTCACCGGCCCCGATCTGATGCGCCGGGTTCTGGCCGAAAGCGCCGAACACGGCTGGACCCATTACTTCTACGGTTCTACCCCGGAAACGCTGGAAAAACTCGGGGAAGTGCTGGCACAGCGCTATCCCGGCGCCAAAGTGGCGGGCATGTACAGCCCGCCCTTCCGTGCCCTGACCCCCGAAGAAGATGAGGCGGATGTGGCCCGCATCAATGCGGCTGCTCCGGATTTTGTCTGGGTGGGTCTTGGTGCGCCCAAGCAGGAGCGCTGGATGGCAGCCCACCACGGTCGGGTTCATGCCTTGATGCTGGGGGTGGGAGCTGCCTTTGATTATGAGGCAGGCAACATCCAAAGGGCTCCCGGCTGGATGCAGCGGCACAATCTGGAATGGTTCTACCGGCTTATGCAGGACCCCCGGCGGCTGTTCGGGCGGTATTTTTCCACCAACCTGCGCTTTCTGGCCTGGGCTGCGCGGCAGAAAAAATCATGACGACCAGGGGGAACTCCTGTGGCGAAAAAGGATAAAATTCAATATGTGCTGAACCTGCTGGCCGATGCTGTCAGCCTGCTGGTCAGTGTGGTGGCGGCCTGGCTGATCACTGACAGGGGGCTGCATGTACTTCTGGACTATACCCGTCAGGACTGGGGACAGTTCATTCTGATCCTGATTCTGGCATTTCTGGTGGTGTATGCGGGATTCAACGGTGCGGCGGGCCTTACCCGCCGTGGCTGGAAATCGGAACTGCTGCATTGCCTGCGCAATACGGTGGTAATGGGAGCGGTGCTGGCGGTCTGCCTGTTGCTGACAAAGGCGACCCTTCTGGAATCCCGGTATCTGTATGTGGGGATCCTGTCCGCCAACGCGGTCTGCCTGTATTTCTTTCACACGGCGCTGAAAACCTACCTGAACAAGTATTTTTACAAAGGCTCCCTGGCCACCCTGGTGGGCATCATCACCACCACCGACCGTGCACCCCTGCTGATTCATGACCTCAAACATGACTGGGCCAAAAAACTGCAGGGGGTGGTCCTGCTGGATGCGGAGGAGCCGACAGGCCGTGTGGACGGTGTGCCGGTGGCTGCCGTATATGAAGGCGCCCTGGAATGGATCCGCCATGAACCGTTGGATGAGGTGTACGTCAACGTCCCTTACCAGAGCGGTGACTCGCTGCGTCCGCTTCTCAACGAGATGGAAAGCATGGGCCTGTGCGTGCACCTGAACGTGACGGTGCTGGAACCGTATACCGCTGCGGCCCGCCAGGAAAGCGGATGGCTTCCCAAGCTGCAGACTACGGTGGAAACGGCGGGCGGAGTGCCTTTCGTCACCATTACAGCGGCGGAACACGATTTTGGCGCCATGATCCTCAAACGGGTCATGGACATTGCCGGAGCGCTGGTGGGTCTGGTCATTTCGGTTCCCATCATTGCGGTCACGGCCATTCCCCTCAAGCTGGAAAGTCCCGGCCCTCTCTTTTTCCGCCAAAAGCGGGTCGGCCTCAACGGACGGGTATTTTATATCTATAAACTGCGCAGCATGTACGCAGATGCGGAAAAACGCAAGCAGGAACTGATGAAGCAGAACAAGATGCAGGGCCTGATGTTCAAGATGGATGACGACCCCCGCATCACCAGGGTGGGCAAATTCATCCGCCGCACCTCCATTGATGAGCTGCCCCAGTTCTGGAATATCCTGAAAGGGGATATGAGCCTGGTGGGGACCCGTCCGCCCACGCTGGATGAATATGAGCAGTACGACTCCCATCACAAGCGCCGCCTTTCCATGAAACCGGGCCTGACAGGGCTCTGGCAGGTCAGCGGCCGCAGTGATATCCACAACTTTGAAGAGGTGGTCAAACTGGATGTGACCTATATCGATAACTGGTCTCTGGGTCTGGATATGCGTATCCTGGTCAAGACCATCGGTGTGGTGATCAAGCGCACCGGCGCGGAATAAGAACAAGGCCCTTCGCTCACGGCGGAGGGCTTTTTTTCATCTTGTGTGCCGCGCGGCGGTCCGATATAATAAAACCAGGTGACAGAAAGGGGGGCAATCCTGTGATTCGCGTTGCAATTGTGGAGGACGACAAGGCGGTGCAGACCCAACTGGCGGATTATATCCGCCGGTATGAGCGGCAATTCGGCCGCATGTTCGAACTCAGCCTCTTTGATGACGGGGATGAGATCGTATCCGATTACCGTGCGGTGTACGATATCATCCTGCTGGATGTGCAGATGCGCCGCATGGACGGCATGGCCGCTGCTGAGCGCATCCGTCAGATGGACAAGGACGTTCTGCTGATCTTTATTACCAATATGGCACAGTTTGCCATCCGGGGATATGCGGTGGATGCGCTGGATTATGTGCTCAAACCGGTGCCGTATTTCGCCTTTTCCCAACAGCTGCAGAAAGCGGTGGCCCGTCTGCAGGCACGGCAGAAGACGTTTCTCACCGTACCGGTGGAGGGCGGCCTGCGCCGTGTGGATGTGGCCACCCTCTATTACCTGGAAAGCGACGGGCATAAAGTCCGGCTGTACGCAGAGGCCGGGGAGCTGACCGCCCCGGGCACCCTGAAAAGTTTTGAGGAAAAGCTGGCGGGCAAACCCTTTGCCCGGTGCAACAGCGGATACCTGGTCAATCTGGCCCAGGTCATGGGTGTGCAGCAGAACCTGGTGCAGGTGGGGCCCTATGAGCTGCAGATCAGCCGTCCCAAGAAGAAGGCGTTCATGGAAGCTCTGACCGACTATATCGGGGGAGGTGTCCGATGATGACATTGCCGGATATCCCCCGGCTGTACACGGCTCTGGCCGAATGGCTGGCCTGTATGGTGTATGTGCTGGCCCTGCGCCCGCGTTTCGGGCGGGGGGCCACCATCCTCATTGGTGCGGGATGGCTGCTGGGAATGGGCGTGTTTCTGCAGCTGACCGGTCATGTTCCCATCGTGTGGTGGATTCCCTGTATGACTGCAGCTGTGGCGGCCATGTATCTTCTTCTGCTTCTGGCCTGTGAGATCCCGGCTCTGGATGCAGGTTATTGCTGTGCCCGGGCCTTTATTCTGGCGGAGTTTGCCGCCAGTCTGGAATGGCAGATCCTCAATCGCCTGTTGGAACACAGGAATTTTCCCAAGCTGATAGATTTGATACGGATTTATTTTCAGGACACGGCGGCAAAGGGCATAACA
>CALXHN010000010.1 GCA_944388105.1 uncultured Gemmiger sp.
GTCAGCGGAATCCGCTCGCTGTCCGCCTTGGCGCGGATGATGATGAACTGACCCGCCTGCGCCTTTTTGGCAATGAGCGGCGCTTCGATGACCAGCTCCGTTACCGTGGGGTTCAGTTCGCGTCTTTTCACGATTTTGAACACAGTCGTACCCTCGCTTTTCCTGGGGCGGCGGGCTGGGCCCGCACGCCCGTAGTACCGGCCAGCCACAGCCTGCCGGCCCGATCCAAGGGGCACCCGGTTAGGCGAACCCGGCCCCGCGCCGCCCTGCGGCGAAGGACCCGCCCGGCCCCCGGATACCCTTTGTCATTTATTGTACGGCATTTGGCGGATTCTGTAAAGAAATTTTTCCGCGCCGGCCGGCTTCGGGCCCCGGCGGCGCCCCCGGCCCTTTTTTGCGAAAAAATTTGCGCACAAACGGGCTTTGGGGGCTTTCCCGCCGGCGGGTTTTATGATATACTAAGACGATATACAAAAGGTTGCCGGTCCCTCGCCGCGGCTGTGGCGGGCGCGGTCTGTTTTTCCTGCAAAAAAAGGATTGCGTCCGCCGGCGGTTTTGGTATAATAGGAGTAGGTGAAGATAGACCGGAATCCCGCCCGGTACGGCCGGGTAGTAACCTGTTGGAGGAGCGCGATTTATGACAAAGCAAGAAATGTTGCAGCTGAAGATGACTGCAACCCGTGTGCGTATGGGCGTGATCGAAGCGACTCATGCCGCCAAAAGCGGACATCCCGGCGGCAGTCTCTCCGCTGCGGACGCGCTGACCTATCTGTATTTCAAAGAAATGCAGATCGATCCCGAAAACCCCCACGACCCGGATCGGGACCGGTTTGTGCTTTCGAAGGGACATGCGGCGCCCGGGCTGTATTCGGTGCTGGCCGAGCGCGGCTTCTTCCCGGTGGAAGATCTGCGCACGCTGCGCCATGACGGCAGCTACCTGGAAGGCCACCCCAACATGAACACCGTGCCCGGCGTGGACATGAGCACCGGCAGCCTGGGGCAGGGCGTTTCGGCCGCCTGCGGCATGGCCCTGGCCGCCCGGCAGCAGGGCAAGGACATCAATGTCTACACCATGCTGGGCGACGGCGAGATCGAGGAAGGCGAGTGCTGGGAAGCGTTCATGTTCGCGGCCCACTACAAGCTGGACAACCTGTGCATCATGATCGATGTCAACGGCCTGCAGATCGACGGCCCCACCGCCAACGTGATGAACACCGAGCCGCTGGACCAGAAGATGGACGCCTTCGGCTTCAATACCATCATCTGCAACGGCAACTCGTTCAACGACCTGGAACAGGCGTTCCTGCTGTTTGACCGCGCCCACGGCAGCGGCAAGCCCACCTGCCTGCTGCTGCACACCACCAAGGGCCTGGGCGTGAGCTACATGGAAAACGCGGTGGACTGGCACGGCAAAGGCCCCAATGATGAGGAATACCAGCACGCGATGCAGGAACTGCAGGCGGCCTACGACCAGCTGGAAAAGGAGTATGAGCAATGGCTGAAGTAATGAAGATCGCCACCCGCGACAGCTACGGGGACGCCCTGGTCGCCCTGGCCGACGCCGGCCATGACGAAGTGGTGGTGTTTGACGCCGACCTGTCGGCTTCCACCAAGACCTGCAAATTCCAGAAAGCCTACCCCAAGCGCTTTTTTGAATGCGGCATCGCCGAGTCCAACATGATGGGCGTGGCCGCCGGCATGAGCACCTTCGGCTATGTGCCGTTCGTGTCCAGCTTTGCGATGTTTGCTTCCGGCCGCGCCTGGGAGCAGGTGCGCAACTCCATCGGCTACCCCCACCTGAATGTGAAGATCGGCGCCACCCACGGCGGCCTGTCCGTGGGCGAGGACGGCGCTTCCCACCAGTGCTGTGAGGACTTTGCCCTGATGCGGGCGATCCCCGGCATGGTGGTGCTGAGCCCGGCCGACGATGTGGAGGCCCGCGCCTGCGTGAAGGCCGCCTACAACCATGAAGGCCCGGTCTACCTGCGCTTTTCCCGCCTGGCCACCCCGGTGTTCCACGACCCGGAAAAGTACACCTTCACCATCGGCAAGGGCGAGACCCTGACCGACGGGTTCGACATTGCGGTGATCTCCACCGGCCTGATGACCAGCGAAGTGCTGAAGGCCGCCCTGCAGCTGAAGAAGCAGGGCACCCTGAGCGTGCGGGTCATCAACATGCCCTGCATCAAGCCTCTGGACGAGGAACTGGTGCTGCGCGCCGCCAAGGAATGCAAGAAGATCGTCACGGTGGAAGAGCACAGCATCATCGGCGGTCTGGGCGAAGCGGTCTGCTCCCTGCTGTCCGAAAAGTGCCCCACCCCCGTGCGCCGCATCGGCGTGAAGGACACCTACGGCCATTCCGGTCCGGCCTGGGACGTGCTGCGTGAGTACGGCCTGACCGCGGAAGCCATCGCGAACGAGATCCAGGATTTCGCCAAAGAGGAATAATCCAGTAAAATAATACAGCCCGGATGTTTCGGCAGAAGCATCCGGGCTGTTTTTTGTTTACAGGAAAGCGGGCTTACCGGCTCTCCACCTTCTTGCCCAGCAGGGTATCCCGGGCACAGAGAAGATAGGGCAGGTAGTTTTCGCAGGCGGCCTCCCACTTGCGGCGCACAAAACTGCGACGGGGCCCCTGGTTGTGCTTGATGGCCCCCACGTTGATCCACTTGCTCTTCTGGCGTATCAGAAGATGGGTCTCAAAGGGCGAGTCCAGATCCTCCGGGGTGCAGTAGCCCGGGTCCAGGACCCGGAACCGCCGGGGCTGTTCCGCCACCAGACGGTTCAGCTGGCTTTCGTCATGCCACTGGGCAATCACCCCGTCGGCCAGGTCGGCCTCGGTGCGGTCGTTGAGGGTGTGGCACAGCCAGAGGAAGGCCTGGGCCGTGCCCCCGTTGAAGCCCCCCGCCACATAGATCTGTCCGGCGTTGTAGGGCATATAGGCACGGCAGCGGGGGTTGCGGTCATAGGGCAGGAAGATGGGCTTCTTGTGCCAGTAGCTCAGGTGGCAGGCCACCACCAGGTCCTCCCCCTTTTCCGGGCGGGGCAGCACATCCGCCGGGGTGATGGTCTGGGTGCACAGCAGGTTGGCGTTGGCGAAATAGAGGTAATCGCAGCCCCGCAGTTCCTCCTCCGCGCTCAGAAAAACCGCAAACCGCTTGAGGGTGCTGTAGGGCCAGTCATAGGCTTTCTGGTAGATGCGGCGCACGGCGGGATCGTCGTCATGGTCGATGTGCTCGGCATCGGTGAAGACATAGTAGGTTTTTTCCACACCAGGCAGGAAGTTCTGTTGAAAACTTTGGAAAAAATCCGGCCAGAAGACGGTGTAGGCCCCGGTGCAGATGTACAGAATCCCGACTCTCATGGGTTTTCCTCCTTGCGCAGACGCGCGGACAGTTTGCGGACCAGTTCCATGCCCCGGCCCCGGAGATAGGCGGCGTCACTGGTCCAGCCGTAAAGCAGCAGGTTGCACAGGTTGGGCACCACCGCCACGATGCACACCTTGCCCGCAAAGGCCAGGATGCCCGTACCGCACAGGCTGCACAGCCAGGATGTGAAGAACATGATGGCAAACAGGGTGCCGATGTGGACCAGCTGCAGGCCCAGGTATCGCCAGCCGCAGCCCTTCATGTAATGGCGGCAGACCACCCGGCCCCGGCCGATCCACATGAAGCAGTGGGCAATGACGGTGGCCGCCACCACCCCGGCCAGCCCGAAGGGGATGACCAGGGCAAAGCTGAGCACCACATTGCTGACGGCGGAAGCCACCATGAACCACTGGTCCTCCTCAAAATGGCCCAGCACCGCCCGGTAGGAGCCCAGCATCCGGTGGTTCCAGCCGATATACTCGTTCATGCAGAACCAGAACACATAGGCCATGGGCAGCAGGTAGCTCTCCCCCATCCACAGCCGGATGAAGGGCTGGAACAGGCAGAAATAAGCCACCGCCACAAAGCTGCCGAAGCAGTAGCTGAAGAGGTCCAGCCCCCAGAACACCGCCTTGGCATGGCCGTCGGCCTCCGCGTCCCGGTCATAGACGATGCTGCCGATGGCCGCGGCGAAGGAATCCAGGATCTTGTTGCAGATGTTGTTGACGCTGGTGGAGATGGTGGAATAGTTGCCGGTCCGGGTGACCAGGGCGGCGCCCCGCATGCTGGTGATGACGATGTTGTCCGAGGAGCCGTAGATGGTGTTGGACAGCTTGTGCACCAGATAGTACCGCAGATCGTGGAAAATGCCCAGTTCCTTGAAGTCGGCCAGGGTGACCTTGGCCTCGTACAGTTCGGGAAAGTCCTTCTTGTACCTCCAGGCCACCACCACGTTGGCCAGGGTGTTGAAGAGGATCTGGATGCCGAAATAGAGGAAATAGTTGGGGATCCACAGGGCGATGGCGATCTTGGCCAGACTGGTGGCCACGTTGAAGCCCAGGTCGATCTTGGTACACACATACCCCTGCTGGGTACAGGTGTACATGAGCCGCCGGGTGATGAGGAAGTAGCTGGACAGGGTGGACAGGGCGGTCATGGCGTAGATGCCGTAGACCATGAGCCAGTCCGGTTCCTGTTCCTGCACCACCAGCAGGGGCAGGAAAAAGGCGCAGACCACCGCCATGAGAGCGATGAAAGCCCCCACCGCCCGGTAGGCCCACTTGTACAGGGACATATACCGGCTGATGCGGTCGATGTCCTTGGCGGCGATCTGCTCATACAGGCGGTAGCTGATGACGCTGCCCACCCCGAACTCCGCGATGGAGAAGAAGTTGAAGAGGTTGTTGATGGTGTCCGAGTACCCGGGAACGAAGGCGTCGAAGTTGGTGACAAAGAGCTTGCGGGTGACAAGCCCCAGCAGAAGGAGCACCAGGCTCTGCCCCAGGGTATACACCAGATTGATGAGGGTGCGTTTGGTTCGCAAGGCGGATTCTCCTTAGTGTTTCAGGTGTGCGGCCAGCCACAGTCCGGCCCGGGGTCCCAGCAGGGTGATCATCCAGCGGAACAGAACCCAGTCCGTACGGCCGGAGGCCTGCTCGCCCTTGTTGTACAGGTCCCGGCAGCGGGCAATGCCCGCGGCACAGGCACGGCGGACCCCCTTGTCCTTCACGGCGGCGGCCCGGGCCTGGGGCCAGAATACGTTGGCCACCCGGCGCCAGACCTCTGCCTGTTCTTCCGGGGTGAAGCCCCCGGCCCCGGGTCCCGCAAAGAGCTTGCGGAATCCCTTGCGGGCGGCCAGGATGCCCACAAAGTGCTTGGGCAGGTTGCTGTTCAAAAGACTCCCCGCCCGGTTGACCCGGTAGATGGTAATGGGAAAATCCAGGAAATACAGCCGGGTACAGTGGTGGAGCAGGAGCAGGTCGAAGGGATAATCCTCCGCCCAGACCACCTTGGGCCAGAACTGCACGCCGGACTGTTCCAGAAAGGCCCGACGGATGCAGAACCGCCACACCGACCAGTTGCCGTTTTCGTAGAGTTTCTGGACGCGTCGGGCGTAGTCGGGGCTTTCATAGGGGCCGGGGGTAAAGACGGGCAGGGACGGCGGGGCGGGTTCAGATTTCGGCGCAGCGGCGTCCAGTTCCAGATACCGCCCCACATACCAGTCGTAGCCCGGGGCGTCGTCCAGGGCGGCCCGCAGTCTGGACAGCATATCCGCAGGCCAGAGGTCGTCGCTGTCCAGGAAGAGGATCCATTCTCCCGTGGCCGCGGCCAGCCCGGTGTTGCGGGCGGCGGCCAGACCGCCGTTTTCCCGGTGGAGGGTGATGACCCCGGGGCAGGTCTCGGCGAAAGCATCGCACATCTGCCCGCTCTGGTCGGTGGAGCCGTCGTCCACCAGGATGCACTCCCAGTCCTTGGGACCGGGCTGCTCCACCACGCTTTTCACGCAGGCACACAGATAATTCTGCACGTTATACACCGGCACGATCACCGAAAACCGGATGGGTGTTGCTTCGTTGCGCCGCATGGGCGTACCTCCCTTATCCTTGGCGGGTGGGCAGCAGGGTCCAGTCCGGGGCAACCAGCGCGGTGCGCTTGCCGTTGGCGTACCACCGGTCGGGGGCAAACACGCGGCGCCCTTCCGGTTCGGCCAGATACTGTCCCCACCAGCTGAAGGTGGAATTGCTCAGGATGAAATGACGGCACCGGGCCATCAGGTCCAGGTCCCACACCGCCGGCCAGCTGCCCCGCACAAAGACGGCGGGCAGGCCGGCGGTGTCCAGGTGGGCCTGGGCATAGTCCGGTTCGTCGGAAAAGACAAAGAGTTCCGCCCCGGGCAGGGCTTCCTGCACCGCACGGCAGGCCGCGGCGTAGTAGGCCGGTCCGCAGACCTGCAAAGCCGCATTTTCCGGCTTGCGGTAGTCCCCGCACCGCCAGTGCAGCGCCACCGGACAGGGAGAGGCGGCGATGGCGGCGGCAGCGGAGGCCGCTGCCCCGGGCAGGTCCCCTTTGGCCCGCAGCTCGGTGCGGATGTGGGGGGCGGCATCGGCAAAATAGCCTTCCGCCTGGAAGTACCCCCAGGCCAGGAAGTCCTTGCTGTGGCCCCGGCGGGCGGGCAGATAGCCGTCGGAGGCAAAATGCAGCCCCAGGGCGTTGAGGACCGGGGCCATCCGCCGCTCAAAGGCGGTGTAGTCCCGGTCCATCATGCCGCCCCGCTGCTCGTATTTGATCATCAGGGCCTTGGCGGCATTCTGCCGGGGCAGGTGGGCTTTGGCGAAACCCGGTTCCGCCAGGATCCGCACCTCCGGGGCAATGTTCAGCGCCTGCAGGGCACATCTGGTGTGGGCGGGGGCGCCGTCCCGCCAGTCCTGCCGGTCCAGCAGGGTCACGGGCTCGGCACAGCGCAGTCCCAGGGCCCGGGCAAAGGCATAGATGAACATCTGGTTGCCCAGCCCGCCGGCCAGTTCGGCGTAGATCATTTGCTCCCCACCCCCGCCAGCAGTTCGTACAAAGCCTGCATCCGCAGGGCGGCTTCCTGCTGTTCGTAGCCCGCCCCTTCCAGCTCGGCCCAGTGGTCGGCGTGGGGGCCGCCCTGGGCAGCCTTGTTGGCTGCGGCGGCCCACTGATCCAGGGGCGCATCCAGGGGCAGGAAGTGCACCAGGTCGGTGACGGCGCCGTCATCCGGCACGTTGGTGGAGGCCAGACAGGGGGTGCCGCAGCCCTGGGCTTCCACCAGGGTGATGGGGCTGCCCTCAAAGTTGCTGGGCAGCAGGAACAGGTCGAAGGCGTTCATGAAGGCGGGAATATCCTCCTGCACGCCGGTCTGGGTGACCTTGTCCGAAAGGCCCAGGCGGGCGATCTTTTCGTCGATGGCCTTCTGGTCCTCGCCCCCGCCCACCATCATCAGATGCCAGCGGTCGTCGGATTGGACCATGGCGGCAAAGACGTCCAGCAGGAACAGCAGGTTTTTCTGGTGGTTGTACCGTCCCACAAAACCGCACAGACGGGCGGAGTCGGGGATGTGATACCGTTCCCGCACCCGGGCCCGGGCGGCTTCATCGGGATGGAACCGGCCCTTGTCCACCGCGTTGCAGGCCACCGTGAAGTTGGTTTTCTGGTCGATGTGGTCCCCGAAGACGAACCGTCCCGCCGCCACCCCGCAGCCCAGGAACCAGTGGGCCGTACACTGGTACAGCCCGTGGGCCATCCGCCAGACCAGGGTCATGGGCGGGTAGACGATGTGGCTGTGCACGATGAGCTTGGCCCCCGGGCAGTACAGCCGGATGAGCACGCAGGCCAGGGCGTTGACCTTGCTGGCCGTGTGCAGGTGCACGATATCATACCCCTTGTGGGTGCGCAGGAACTTGACCAGGGCGGGCAGACGCTTTTTGTCGTCGTCCGGGATGGCGTACCAGTGCACGCCGTGGGCTTCCAGGGCGGGGCCGGTGCTCTGCTGGTTGGGCGGGCAGGGGCCGGCCAGCAGGTCCACCTGATAGGTCTGGGTATCCATGTGGAGCAGCAGATTCTGGATATACCGCTGCACCCCGCTCTGGATGCCCAGATTGTTGCCGATCATCAGGATGCGCATGAAACTCTCCTTTGGGATGTGTTTACCAGTAGCTGCCGCCCTCCACCTTTTCCTTGGCGGCGGGCTGTTCGGCGGGCAGGGGCCGCACCCAGGCATCGTTGTACAGCTTGCCGATGACCGGGTGGTCATCCCAGCGGCGGCCCTTGATGCCGAAGAGCAGCTGGGTGGCCCCGCTCATCTGGACGGCCATGTGGCCGGTGTCCCGGGCGTGGGCGGCCAGAGGCAGGCCGTAGGCCCCCGCCCCGATGATGGCCACCTCGTAGTCGGCGGCGTCCATCTGGCTTTCCATGGCGGCCAGAGCATCGAACCAGGACGCATATCCGGTGTCCTGTCCGGCCAGCCCCTGCACCGCCTGCACCACCGTCAGGGAGGCGAATTCCGGCAGGATATCCGTGCCGGGGAAAAGGGCTTCCCGCTTCTGGTACTGGGACAGGATACTCTCTTTGAAAGGATGCACCACCAGCACCTTTTTGCCGGCCAGGGCGGCGCTCCAGGGGTCTTCATGGTAATAGGGTTCCAGGGCCCGCAGCTGGGTGAAGGCGGTGTGGGTGCAGCCCCGGATGACCTGCCGCTCCGCCCCCACGTCCCACAAGGCCAGCAGGTCGGCCTGCTGGGCGCAGCGGATGTACAATTCGCAGAAGCGGCGCAGGGTATCGTCGTCGGTGGGAAAGACCCCGGACAGGTCCCGGATCTCCCACCGGATGCGGTCGGAAAAGTCCTGGCTGCCGGTTTGCAGGTATTCGGCCACGGTGCGCATCTCGGTGGCGCCGCAGCGGCCGAAGCAGAAGGGCTTACCCTGTTCCAGGGCTTCCTTGGCCAGCCGGTTGCCCTCGGCGGCGGACAGCACGGTCACCCCCCGGTATTTCCAGCCGAAACGGGCGGATTTGACCAGGTTGCGGGCCAGTTCCAGCAGCTTGCCGTCATTGTCCATCCCGGTGCACCCCTTCCTGTTGCAGCATGGCCAGCACGGTGCGGGCGCTGTTGTCCCACAAAAAGTGTTCCCGGATGCGCTGGCGGGCCGCCTGCCCCATGGCAGCGCTGCAGGCCGCCGCCTGTACCCCGGCGGCAAAGACTTCGGCGCCGCCGTCCAGCAGCAGGCCGCTGATGCCGTCCTCGATGATCTGGTCGGGACCGGGGGCGTGGCGGGCCACCGGCACACAGCCAGCGTACATGGCTTCCAGCAGGCTCATGCCGAAGATTTCATGGTCGTTGAAGTTCACAAACACGTCGCAGGCGTGGTAATAGGCATGTACCTGGGTGTTGGGCACGCTGGGGATGTGCACCCAGCGGTGATCCAGTCCGGCGGCCTGCATCTCCCCTTTCAGGGTCTCCGCCAAGGCACCGCTGCCGATGACCACCGCCTGCCAGTTTTCCGGCAGGGCGGCCAGCAGGGGCACCAGATCCAGGGGGCGCTTGTAGGTATCCAGCCGCCCCACAAAGAGCAGGATCTGGGCGTCCGGATCCAGGCCCAGCTGGGCCCGCAGTTCCGGTTTGGTCCCCTGTACTTGGGGGATGATGGCAGTGTCCAGGCCCACCGGCAGCACCCCGGCGCAGGGCACGCCCATTTCTTCCAGTGTGTTCTGCACCGCCAGGGTCTTGGCATAGGTGGGCGTTTTGCGGTAGATGGCCAGGTTGCGGCGGCAGAGCAGGTCCATCACCGCCCGCACCAGGGGGTTGCGGGCGTCGGAGCGCACCGCCCCCAGCTGGCTGTAAAAGAAGATGCCGTGCTCCTGACAGAACCGGTACAGCCCCGGCACCCCCAGGGAGTTGTCCCCCATGACGTGGACGGCGTCCACTTTTTCATCCAGCAAGGGCTGCCAGGTGGAATAAAAGGCATGGACCCGCCAGGCACTGGCGGGCACATACAGGATCTTTACCCCGGGCGCCGGTTCTTCGGTCTCGATGTCTTGGGCCCCCACTGCCGGGTAAAGCACCACGGTCCGGCAGCCCTGGGCGGCCAGGGCCCGGGCCAGCCCCACCTCCTGGCGGTTGTAGGCGCCTTTTTTGCCCGAAGCCCCGCAGTACAGCTGGGGAATGGCGATGGTCAGCATGACTTGGAATCCTCCTGTTTGGGTGCGGGAACGGGCCCCACTTTGGCCAGATACCGGGCGTCGATGACCTCGATCTCCTCATCCCGGCAATAGGTGTGGATGCCGATGACCGTGGCCGGGTCCAGCCCCTCCACAGAGACGTTGGCAGGCATGGCGGCGCACAGGGGGAACTCTTTTTCATCCCGGCGGCTCCAGAATTGCAGATAGACGCCGTAGTCCACCTTGGTGCTCACCTGGGCGGGGCGCACCGTCTGGCCGGCCCACCGGAACAGGGGGCCGGCATTGCGGGCGCCCAGGTCGTAGTTGCGGTTTTCCAGCCCGAAGGTCTCGTCCTCTTCCAGCACAAAGCCCCCTTCGGCCTGTTCCTCCCGACGCAGTTCATACCGGCGGTAGCGGGTGTACAGGCCGTTGTCCGCCTTGACCTGGCTGCAGAGCAGGGCCAGTCCCCCGGGACGGATGTCCAGCAGGATGGTATCGGCCAGCTCCTTGTCCCCGGTCAGGAAGGAAGCGGCCAGTTCCCACGTATCGGGGAAGTGCCTGCGCCGGTAGAGGTTCAGGGTGTGATTGGTGCCGGTCTCGGGGATCATCCAGATCTCCCGGTTCCAGCTGAATACCGTGGGAAAGGAGAGGTGGAAGGCTTCGCTCAGCACCGTCCGGGGCTCCCCGGGATGGCGGGGGTCGGTGAGGTCGATGACCGCAATATCCCCCTTGCCTTTGGCCATGTCGAAGGCTTCGCAGAACAGCCAGCGCTTGCCCTCATGGGAAAAGAGCAGGGGGTCAGCGTACCACACCCCCGCCCGGGCAGGCAGCGGCGTATACGGTTCTTCCCCCAGCGCGGGCAGCGGGTCGCATCCCGGTGCGGTGGGGACCGGGCGCAGGGCGATGGTGTAGATCTCTTTCCACCCGGTCAGCTTTTTGAACAGGCGCGCCGGGGGCATATGCAGGGCGCGGTACAGTTGATTCATGCAGGGTTCTCCTTATCACGGCGCGGGCGTCCCGTCCAGGACGGCGCGGTAAATTTCCATCAGACGGCGGTAATTGTCCTCCGGCCCGAAGGCGGCCAGGGCGGCCGTGCGGATGGCGTCCAGATCGGCGGTCTGCCCCAGGTCGGGCAATGCCCGGACAGCGGCGGCCAGGGCGGCCGGGTCTCCGGGGGCAAAGCGCAGGCCGTCCACCCCGGGGCGGACCATGGCTCCCACGTTGCCCAGGTCACTGGCCAGCACCAGCGTGCCCATGACGTGGGCCTCCGCCGGGACCAGGGCGAAACTTTCATAGCACAGGCTGGGGGCCAGCACCCCCCGGCTTTGGGCAAAGAGGGCGTGGAGCTCCCCCCGGGGCAGAAGTCCCAGCAGCCGCACCTTGGGCACCGCCTGCTGCCGGACCCAGTCGTCCAGAGGACCGGCCCCCACCAGCAGCAGTTCGGGGGCATCGGGGTCATGGGCCAGAAGCTTCCAGCCTTCCACGGCGGTGCGCAGGCCCTTGAGTTCTTCCAGACGTCCGGCAAAGACGATCTGGTTTTTCCGCTGTGACCAGGGCAGTACCGGGGGCAGGGCCTCCCCCGAAGCGGCGGTATTGGGCCGCACGAAGAGGCGTTTTGGGTCGAACACCCGGCGGCGGGTGTTGAATTCCAGCAGTTTCTGTTTGTCAAAGTCGGTGAGGGTGATCAGGTTCACCCAGCGGTAGGTGCCCAGCAGCCGGTGGAAGGCGTACACAAAGGCACAGACAGCACTCTGGGCCAGACTGCCCCGGTAGCACCGGTGGCGCACCGCCTGCCACAGCCCGCCGCGGCGGCGGGGGCAGTCCTCACAGACCCGCCCGTCCCGCAGCAGCACCCCGTTGGGGCAGAAGAGCCGGAAATTGTGCAGCGTCTGCACCACCGGCACCCCCAGGGAGCGGGCGGCCCAGAACACCGACGGGCTGACGGTGAGCAGGGTGTTGTGCACATGCACAATATCGATCTGGTGCTGGCGGATGAGGGCACGTACCTCCCGCCAGGTTTTCCAGCTGAACACCGCTTCCAGCCCCATAGTCAGAGCGCCGCCCTCGTTGGCGCGCTCGTAGGTGAACACCTTATGACCGTGTTTTTCCAGCAGGGCCCGCTCGTCCACAAAGGCCGCGTCCTCGCCCCCGGGCAGGCGGTAATGGCAGTGGACCAGCAGGATGTTGTAGCTTGTTTTTTCCACCTTCAACCCTCCAACCCGTATAATTCGGCATTTTATCTATTATACCCCGTACGGCGATAAAAGGAAAGAGAAAGGGCGGATTTTACCCCTTGAACTTGACGGCCCGGACGGATTGCCTTACAATACCTTCCTCCTGGAAAAGAAGCGCGCATCGCAGATATGCAAAAAACGACAGGGATACAGTTCCCTGTCGTTTTTTCTTTCGGATATGTTCCGCCGTCCAGGTCACACCCCGGGCTGTTTCCTGCTGCCGGAGCACCCCAAGGATGACAGGAGCTGCGGCCCGATCACCTTGGTCCGGCACGGTTCCGTCCCCCGTCGGGACATTCTTTGCAGGGCCAGCACAGCACACAGGATATAAAATGGCACATAAATATACAGATACCGGGCGCGGGTCTCAAAAATAGCGTCGTACAAGGTCACGCCGATGAGGGAGACCAGCACAACCAGATACGCCTGACTGCACTGGTTCTTTCCGGCCAGATCATACAGGGCTGCCGCCGCTGAGACCAGTACCAGCAGAAGGGTCCCCCACCACAGCCCCTGGACCGCTGTCTGAAATATCGGATAGTACTGGCCCGTGCTGTAAAAGAAATCCCGCAGCGGTCCCGCCGCCGCGGACGGCTCCGGCTTGATATCCCGGTAAAAATTGCCTTCCATAGACCAGGCAAAGGTGCCGTCATTATAGTCGCTGAGTACCTTTCTGGCGGTAAAGACAAGCTGTCCGGTCAGTCCGCGGCTCTGTATACGCTGGAGCGCCACTGCCTTGTCGGCTTCCTTGCGCTCCTCGTATCCCGGAAAAGAAGTGGAGAATCCCACATCCCCCTCATAATATCCGCCGTTGCTCACATCATTCTGTCCCATCATCAGAAAGTGATAGAGGCTGTACCGCTGGTTTTCATCAATCACCAGTCCGGCGGCTCGGTACGCCTGGTTCAGCGCTCCGTGAATCACCACAAGAGTGACCGCAGCCAGAAGCAGCGCCACGCCCCGGCGCCGCACCTGCGCCCATACGATCTGCTGTCCCCGGGCCAGCCGGTACAGCGCTTCCAGCAAACGGACCCCCACCAGAGCGATCAGCACAATGAACACCGTAGGTTTGATCTGATACCCCAGATACGCAACGGCGGCGATCAGCGGCCATTGCAGGAGAGGCGGAATATCCCGGCGCAACCCCAGATAAAGGACCGCCAGAGGAAACAACAGTCCCAGAGCGTCAGAATACACGATCACATTCCAGGGGGAGAAGGCCAGCAGCAGCACCGTCCACCCGTAGCCCAGAAACGCTGCCCGCCTGCCGGTTCCCAGCAGGACTAGTGTCCTGTACACCAGCACGGCGGTTCCCAGGGACAAAGCGCTGTTCACCAGCACCACCGACATCAGTTCATAGTCTCCGGCAAACAGGCCCAGAGCGCCGTTGATTCGCAGCAGCAAGCTGATGATCAGGGTCAGCAACAGGTTATTGGGATAGTGGGAGAAATACCACCCTGAGACATCCTGCAGAGATTCTGTATCCCGGGCCACAATCGCCCGGGCGGCTTCGGTCACCACGTTTGCGTCCCATCCACTCTCAAAGAAAATCTGATAGAACAAAAAAATCTGAAGCAGAAACAGCCCCGGAACGGAAATTGCGACCAAACGATCAAAAGTCTTGTCCTGCCACCCCTGCCTGCGGAGCCACACAACCGCCCCTGCCGACAGGAGCATCACCGGGATCAGCAGAATTTTGTTGGAAACAGGGCAGCCTGCCTTGAAGGGATACCAGACATGGCTGTAAAACAGCAACAGGATCACAATGGCCCCGAAACAGAACACCCCCATGGCCAGAATCAAAAACAGAAAGGTTCGATATATACGCTCTGAGAGTCGTGAACGTTCCGGCATATGTTTTCCATCCTCCCTTTTCGTTCCTGAACCATATCATTATACCATGAGCCCGGTCACAAAAAAACCCCCGCGCCGCGGAAAAGCGGTGCGGGTTTTTTTTTGTTCATGCAGGCAGGAGGTATCAGCTGAACATGTTGATCAGGATACCGGCCGCCACAGCGGAACCGATAACGCCGGCCACGTTGGGGCCCATGGCGTGCATCAGCAGATAGTTGCGGGGGTTGTATTCCTGACCCACCTTCTGGGAGACACGGGCGGCCATGGGCACGGCAGAAACACCGGCGGAGCCGATGAGGGGGTTGATCTTGCCGTGGGTGGCGGCACACATGACCTTGCCCAGCAGCACACCGCCGGCGGTGCCCACACCGAAGGCGATGACGCCCAGGACGATGATCTCCACCGTCTGGACGTTCAGGAAGGTGGACGCGTTGGTGGTGCAGCCCACGCTGAAGCCCAGGAAGATGGTGATGATGTTCATCAGTTCATTGCCGGCGGTCTTGGTGATACGCTCCACCACGCCGGATTCCTTCATCAGGTTGCCCATCATCAGGCAGCCCACCAGGATGGCTGCATCCGGCAGGGTCAGGCTGACAATGATGGTGACCATGATGGGGAAGATGATCTTTTCGGTCTTGGAGACCCGGCGCGGGGGCTCCATGATGATCTGACGTTCCTTTTCGGTGGTCAGGGCGCGCATGATGGGCGGCTGGATGACCGGCACCAGCGCCATGTAACAGTAGGCGGCCACCGCGATGGAGCCCAGCAGATGGGGGGCCAGCTTGGTGGTGGTGAAGATGGCCGTGGGGCCGTCGGCGCCGCCGATGATGCCGATGGAGGCAGCTTCAGGGCCGGTGAAGCCCAGCAGCTTGGCGCCCAGGTAAGTAAAGAAGATGCCCAGCTGGGCGGCAGCGCCCAGCAGCAGGCTGGAGGGTCGGGCGATCAGGGGTTCAAAGTCGGTCATGGTACCGATGCCCAGGAAGATCAGGGGCGGGTAAATGCCCAGCTTGACGCCCAGGTAGATATAGTCGGCCATGCCGCCGGAACTGCCCAGCAGTTCCCAGTTGATGTGGTTGGTCTCGTTCAGGAAGATCTCCATATGGAACAGACCGTCCAGGGGCAGGTTGGTCATGAGCATGCCGAAGCCGATAGGCAGCAGCAGCAGGGGTTCGAACTGTTTGACGATGGCCAGGTACAGCAGCACGCAGGCCACCACCAGCATGATGGCGTACTTCCAGCCGCCCTCCGCAAAGAAGATCTGGGCCCAGCCGGAATTGGCGAAGATTTCCGAAATATTCTGAATGATGCTCATACGCTCACCTCACCCTTCATGCCAGGAACGGCGTGGTGTTGGCCACAACACCGGCATCGCCCCAGTTGCCGCGGCGGGAACCGGCAGCAGGCGCACGGCGCACGGCCCGGATGACACCGCCGCCTTCGGTGCAGGCAACGGCGGCGGCAATGGCGGCCACCACCTCAGCGGGGATCCCGGCTTCCACCGCAGGGGCGGCAGGCGCGGGCGCCGGAGCGGGCTGGCGGGCCGGTGCGGCAGGCTTGGGTGCGGCGGGTTTGGGGGCCGCGGGCTTTTCGGCCCGGTCCATCATCTTGCCTTCCAGCGTGATGATCAGGCACAGGGCGACCAGCATGCCGAACACGAGCACCAGGCTGGTCACGACTACGTTTGCATCGCCGAATTCCAGGGCGAGCATTGCGACGTGGGACATAGTTTCGATTCCTCCTTGCAGCATACCGCGGCGTCGACCCGCGTAGTACAGGCAGTGGCCGCAGACGCGGCCAATTTAGCAACATTATAGCACGTTCCGCACGGTTTGTGTAGCACTTTTTTCAAAAAATTTGGTACGTTCGCCGACAAATGCCCGAATATCAGTAACAGTGTCACAGAACTTTGTTCCGGTTTGTAGTATACTAATACAGAAAGACCCGGCCTCTGCGGGCCGGGTCCCACCACCTCTTACAAGCAAAGGAAGGTCTGTCATGAGCTTTTTGGATATGTTCCGCCGTACCGATATCAACGAGGGCTTTGCCCGGTTCCAGGCCACCCCCGGCGCCGTGCTGCTGGATGTGCGCACCAGTGAGGAGTATGCCGCCGGCCATCTGCCCGGAAGCCGCAATCTGCCCCTGCATCTGCTGGACACCCCGGGCATTCCCCTGCCCTCCGCCGACACCCCGGTGTTCCTGTACTGCCGCAGCGGCGCCCGCAGCGGTCAGGCCACCAGCTGGATGAAGGCCCACGGCTACACCAAGGCGGAGAACATCGGCGGCATCCTGGACTACACCGGCCCGGTGGAAAAGTAACCGTTCCCTGATTTCCGCATAAAGCGACCCCCGCCCCGGAAGACAGCTTCCGGGGCGGGGGTCTTTTTCTATAGCAGACAGGGAGTGTCAGGATTGGGCCGGGGTTTCGCCCTTTTCCCCGGCAGGCAGCTGGGGCACCGCGGTGAGGATGCGCATGAACTCTTCGCCGCTGATGGTCTCCTTTTCATACAGATACTGGGCGATCTCGTCCAGTTTGCCCCGGTTTTCCCGCAGGATCTGCAGGGCTTTCTGGTGCTGGGTGCGCACGATCTGCACCACCTGGCGGTCGATGTCGGCGGCGGTGGTCTCGCTGCAGGCCAGGGAGGCATCTCCGCCCAGGTAGGCGTTGTTCACCGTTTCCAGGGCCACCATGTCGAAGTCGTCGGTCATGCCGTAGCGGGTGACCATGGCCCGGGCCAGCCGGGTGGCCTGCTCGATATCATTGGAGGCGCCGGTGGTCACCGAGCCGAAGACCAGTTCTTCAGCGGCACGGCCGCCGGTGAAGGTGGCGATCTTGGCCAGCAGCTGTTCCTTGCTCATGAGCACCTGGTCCCCCTGCTCCACCTGCATGGTGAAGCCCAGGGCGCCGGAGGTGCGGGGCACGATGGTGATCTTCTGCACCGGGGCGCTGTTGGTCTGGATGGCCGCCACCAGGGCGTGGCCCACTTCGTGGTAGGCCACGATGCTGCGGTCTCTGTCGTTGAGGATCTGGTTCTTCTTCTGGGCACCGGCCAGGATGGTGTCCACGGCCTCCTGCAGGTCGTACTGGGTCACGGCCATGCGCTGATGGCGCACGGCGCTCAGGGCGGCCTCGTTGATGATGTTGGCCAGTTCGGCACCGGAAGCGCCGGAGGTCATGCGGGCCACAATGGCAAAGTCGCAGTCGGGGCCCAGCTTGACCTTTTTGGCGTGCAGGCGCAGGATCTCTTCCCGGCCTTTCTGGTCGGGCAGTTCCACCGGCACCCGGCGGTCAAAACGGCCGGGGCGGGTCAGGGCGGGGTCCAGGGATTCGGGACGGTTGGTGGCGGCCAGGATGATGACGCCCTTGGTGGCGTCGAAGCCGTCCATCTCGGTGAGCAGCTGGTTCAGCGTCTGTTCCCGCTCATCGTTGCCGCCCATACCGGAGGCCCCGTCACGCTTTTTGCCGATGGTATCGATCTCATCAATAAAGACGATGCAGGGCGCTTTTTCGCCGGCCTGTTTGAACAGATCCCGCACCTTGGAGGCTCCCATGCCCACGAACATCTCCACGAACTCACTGCCCGCGATGCTGAAGAAGGGCACGCCGGCCTCGCCGGCCACAGCCCGGGCCAGCAGGGTCTTGCCGGTACCCGGAGGGCCCACCAGCAGCACGCCCTTGGGCATCTTGGCGCCGATGGTCTCGTATTTCTGGGGGTTGTGCAGGAAATCCACGATCTCCTGCAGGCTTTCCTTGGCTTCGTCCTCGCCGGCCACATCGGCAAACTTGATGGCGGTGCCTTCCTCCACCACATACTGCTTGGCGCCGGATTTGCCGGTACCGAACATCATGGCGTTGGGGCCGCCCATGTTGTTCATCCGCTTGCGCATCATGTAGCTGATCCAGGTGACCAGCAGGATCATGGGCAGGAACATGAGGATGATATTCAGGATGGTGTCCAGCGGGCCGGGGTCGTTGATGACCTTGTCAAACTTGACGCCCGCATCCTCCAGCCGGTCCACCAGTTTCAGGTCCTGGGCAATGGCGTTGGTCTCGTAACTGTTGTTTTCCTTGTCGATAAAATAGATCTTCTCATCGTCGATCTGCACGGTGCTGAGTTTGTCCTCCTCCAGCATCTGCAAAAAGGTGCCGTAGTCCACCTGCTGGACCCCGGCGCGCAGCATCATGGGGAACACCAGGGTGTTGAACAGCAGCACGATGAGGAAGATCACCAGATAACTGATCCCAAGAGATTTTTTGGGATCACGGGGTTTCTTGGTCTCCTGCATACAAAAACAATCCTCTCTTTTGAAATGGGCCTTCCGGCCCATGGGTATAGCATGGACCTCAAAAATGAACAGCCCGTGAAGTCATTTTGAACACAAGGAAAACATTGGAGATTTTTTCCCTTTCTAAACGCAAAAACCGCCGGGGCCCGGGCTCCGGCGGCAGATTTTTGGGGAAAGGGTTCAGCGGACGGGGGATTCCAGCAGGCGCAGGGTCTTGGCGCCCGCATCCAGCTCCATCTCACAGCCCAGGGGCAGGGTGAGCATGGGATGGGTGTGGCAGCAGTCGAACTGGGCCAGGATGGGCAGACGGCTGAATTTTCCTGTCCCGGCTGGTGCCGGCACCCGCCGTAAATGTATTTTGCGCCGCCGTCAAGACGAGGGTTCCTCCGCGGCCTCCTCGTAGTCCTGTGTTACCTGCAAGTAGTCCTGTATTGCCTGCAGGGAGGCGGACACATCCGCCGTGTCCTCCTCCGGTGTGACGGGGCTGGGCACCATAAGGTAGATCGGGTTACGGTAGCTGTTGCTGTACAGTTCCAGCAACAGGTTTCCGTCGGCGGTTTCGCACACGGGGCGGTTCACATAGAATCCGGCAGGGATCTCCTCGGCCATTTCCCCCAGTTCGGCCTGGGACCAGGTCAACCCGGTGGACAGTTCCACCGTCGTGATGCTTCCGTTCAGATAGCTGACCACAAAATGAGGCATCCCGCCCAGATTCTGCACCGGTGAGGCGTCCGTCCCCATGTTGCTTTCCTCGCACAGGGCACGGGCTTCCCCCGTCATCAGGTCGTAGGCGCACAGGGTGTACCGGCCCGCCTCCTTGCGGTTGTACAGCAGCTGATCCCCCACCACCTGCCACAGCTCCACATTCTGGTCGGGCAGGCGGATCTTGTCCACCGCTCCGGTGGCGGGGTCATACAGCCAGCAGTCATGGGTATCCTGCGCTATCAGGGCATAATAGCCGTCGTAGTTGCCGTACAGGTACATGGTGTTCATGTCCACCGGGCTGCGGGTATGGCAGAGCACCAGCTGTCCGTTCCAGCCGCCCAGCAGGGTGGTGTAGTCCGGGTCGGGGATGGAAAAGGTATCCACCTGCCCGTCCAGACCGATGCGCACCCCGTAGATGTTGGTGGCCGCTTCAAAGACGCCCTCTTTCACGATCCCGTACAGGGCGTTTTCGTCCCGGCAGACCAGCCCGGGGTTCACCCCTTCCGGCAGGGTGACCAGCCTCTCCCGGGTCAGGCCGTCGGCGCTGATGCGGTCCACATAGCTGGGCTGCTGCAGCATGTCGATGCAGTCCTGCACATAGGCTTTCCCCGCCTCTCCGGGATATGCTTCCTCCAGTCGGGCGGGATCGTTGAGAATTTCCTGGTAGCTTTCCAGCATGTTCTGCCCGCTTTGGTCGGAGAAAGCGGCGTGGTAAACCAGCACCGACCCGTCCTCCTGGGCCAGGATGACATCGGAGGTCTGGATGTTGATGTAGGACACACAATCCGGGGTGTCGTGCTCACACCCCGGCAGATGGCAGAGGACTTCCTCTTCCAGGGTATCAAAGGATACCCTGGTGATCAGGTCGTAAGCATATACCGTGTTACCGCCCTCCCGCTCCCGGTAGGTTGTCCGGTAATAGCCCTGGCTGTTGGCGCTGTACAGCGGCTCCATCTTCCCCACCGTCCAGGTGGCGGCGGTTTCGGCGGTGGCAGCGGTCTCGGTGGTGGCGGTGTCCGACGGCGCGCTCCCGCAGGCGGTAAGAAAGACCAGCAACAGCGCCGGCCCGAGGATCAGCAGGTGTTTCATCCGCTCACTTCCTTTGTGTAAGGTCCCAGCTGCAGGCTGAGGAACTGCCGGGTCTCGCCGCTGCTGCTGAAAGTATCCTCCCCGGTGGCGCAGGTCATCAGGGCCTGTCCGTTCTCGCTGTACAGGCCGCTTTGTTCATAGTCGGTGCCCGTCGGCACGGTCCAGTCCCCCAGCCCGTCCAGCTCGTTCAGTTCCACCCAGGCGGGCAGGGCAACGGCGGGGTCGATCTCATGCCTCTGCAGGGCACTGATCCACAGCGCCACCACCTTGCCGGTGCGGCTGTCCACCTCCATGTTCAGCAGGCAGGTCTGGGAATTTTCCCCCACATAGGTTTTCAGCCGCAGAAAGCCCAGGGAATCGGTGCTGTAATAGGTAGGGGCCGCCCAGTAGTCGATCTCTTCCTTGACCTGGTCCCACCAGGCCTGGGGCAGCACGCCTCCATCCACCAGGGTCTGGAGAACCTCATCCCGGTACTGCTGCATATCCGCATCGGCGTAGGTCA
The DNA here is from genome assembly GCA_944388105.1 of uncultured Gemmiger sp. Classification (GTDB taxonomy): domain Bacteria; phylum Bacillota; class Clostridia; order Oscillospirales; family Ruminococcaceae; genus Gemmiger. The sequence goes on from CALXHN010000010.1 coordinate 20,712, forward strand.
TGCCGCCGGAGTAGGTGGCGCCGGAAAAATACATGCCTTCTACCCCGTCTTCGGTGGAATACATCTGGCCGTTGTAGTTCCGCCAGGCCAGCTCCACCCGGGTGTTCAGCTGGCGCAGCAGATAGTAGTCGTCCCCGGTGGGCACCAGGGAGGTGTAGGGGGTCTGTTGGGTGTGGGTCTGGCCCACCATGGCCGCGTCGGTCAGGGCAAACCATCCCAGGGGGATGGCTGCCAGGGGCACGATGGCGGCGGCGCACAAAGCCAGCATCCAGCCCCGCTTCCGGTTCCGCTTCATGAGGCACCCCCTTCTTCCGGTTTTGATACTGCCTGCAGGGTGACGGTGACCGCCGTCCCCTTGCCGGGGGCACTGTCAATAGTCAGGGTCCCCCCGTGGGCCTGGGCGATGCGGCTGCACAACGCCAGCCCCAGCCCGCTGCCGCCCTGCTTGCGGGCGCGGGACTTGTCCACCATGTAAAAAGGCTCGGTGACCCGGGCCAGCTGGTCGGCGGGGATGCCGCAGCCCTGGTCCCGCACACGGAGCAACACCGTCCGGCCCGCCTGTTCGGCGGAAACGGTGATGGTCCCCCCGGGTCCGGCCTTGGCCGCGTTGGTGATGAGGTTGAGCACCAGGTCACAGAGCAGGTCGGTATCTCCCTGCACCCAGAGTCCGGTGGACAGGGTCTCCACCCGGGCATGGCCGTTCTGTTCCAGGGCGGGGCGGGCGGCCTTGACCGCCATGGTCACCGCCCGGTCCAGGGCCACCGGACCCAGGGCCAGCTCCTCCTCGTCCAGGTGAAGCAGCTGCAGCAGTTTTCCGCTGAGGCTTTCCAGACGGTGGGCCTCATGGTAGATGGCTCCCGCCGCCTCCCGCTGTTCCGCCGGGTCGGGCTGCATGCTGCGCAACAGGTCCGCATAGCCCAAAATGCCGGTCATGGGGGTCTTGAGTTCATGGGTAAACGCCCCCATGAAGTCCTCCCGCTGCTGCACCGAAAGTTCCAGCGCCGCCACCTTGTCCTGCACGGCGGCGGCCATGCTGTCAAAGCTTTCGCTGAGCTGGCCGATCTCGTCGTCGGTGCGCACGTTGGTGCGCAGGGCATAGTCCCCCGCCGCGATGCGCCGGCTGGCCTGGTTGAGCAGAGCCAGGGGCCGGATGAGTTTGCGGCTGAAGATGGCGGCCGCTGCCGCTGCCCCGATGACCACCGCCGCCTCCAGCAGCAGGAACCGCTGCAGGCTGCGGGACCGGGCGGCAAAGGCCTCCGACAGATCATAGGCGGAGTAGAGGGTCCACCCGTCCAGCAGGTCGGTGCAGTAGACCCGCCACAGGGAATCGCCGCTGCGCAGGATGGCCTGCTGGCCGCTGCCGGGAAGCATACTGGCGCCCCAGACCGCGGGCAGACAGGAATACACCGCCCCCTGCCCCATCTGCCTGTCGGTGTGGTAGAGGGCGGCCAGCTGGGCCGTGCCCCCTTCCGCCGGTTCCAGCAGGTCGGCGCAGAAGCTGCCCAGGCCGGATTCGGTCACGGCCTCCCCCTGGCGGTGCAGGGAGAGGATCTCATTTTCCAGGGTATAGCAGAGCATATCGTGGCGGTTCTGCTCCTGGTCCGCCAGCGAGGAAAGGCGGTCCTGGAAATCGCCGTACAGAAGGGCGCTGCCCCCCAGGGCGAAAAAGGTCACCACCACCAGCAGGATGGTGCAGACCAGTTTTTCCGAAAATCGCATAGGCGGTTCCCTTCCGGTGCGTCCCGGGGATGCACCTCACTCTTTTTTCAGCCGGTATCCCACACGATAGACCGTCTCGATCTTGTCGTGCCAGTCCAGTTTTTTGCGCAGCCGCTGGATGTGCAGGTCCAGGGTGCGGGTGTCGGCCATCTCGCCGCCCCACACCCGCTCATACAGCACGTCCCGGTAGAGCGCCGCCCCCCGGTTGCGCATGAGCTGTTCCAGCAAAGCGAATTCCCGGGGCGTCAGGTCCACCGGCTCACCGCCGCGCATCACCCGGCGCTCGGTCAGATCCAGGGTCACATCAAAGGCGGTCAGGGTCTGCCCGCCCTGGCCGGTGCGGCGCAGGACCGCCTCCACCCGGGCGATGAGTTCCTCCACCTCAAAGGGTTTGACCAGGTAGTCGTCCGCTCCCAGGCTCAGCCCCCTGACCCGGTCCTTCACGCTGGATTTGGCGGTGATAAAGATCACCGGCGTGCCCATGGGCCGCAGGTATTCCAGCAGGTCGTAGCCGTCCAGTCCAGGCAGCATAATGTCCAGCAGCGCCAGGTCAAAGTCATTGTCCTGGATCAGGTCGGCGGCCTTCACCCCGTCGTTGGCCACGGTACATGCATACCCGGCCCGGGTCAGGCTGACTTCGATCAGCCGGGAAATGGTCTGTTCATCTTCCACAATCAGGATCCGATTCATCCACACAGGCCCCCTTATCCTTTATCATATGGAGCGATTGTACCCGAATTGTATCTGAAAATCCCGGAAAACCCCATAAAAAAACGCAAGGCCCCGGGCGGGGGCCTTGCGCAAAGCCGGGGTCATCAGCCGTGCAGAGCACTGCGCAGCGCCGCCAGCAATTCGTTCTGGTAGGTGGGATTGAAGGTGCCGTGGAGCAGTTTGGGCAGGGCCTCCTCCTGCAGGCGGCGCCAGCTTTCGGCCTCCTTACCGGGCAGGATGGGCACAAAGGCCACCCCGTTGGCAGCGGCGGCCTGGGCGTCCCCCATGGCGTCGCCCACCATCATGACCTTGCGGCTCTCATACCCGCAGGCCAGCATGACGGCGATGGAGTTGGCTTTGCTGCCCACCTCCTGGCCGAAGATCACGTCCGCGTGGCGGGAAAGACCATACCGGGTCCACTCGCTCTCAATGGCGGACTCATTGGCCGCCGACACCACCGCCACGTCGGCCACGGCGTGCAGCTGGCGCAGGCTGGTCTCCACCCCGGGGAAAGGCTCAAAGGTGGGTTCCAGGGCCTGGATGCGGCGGTTGCAGGCGTTGTTCCACTCCTGCAGCTTGCGCAGTGCCAGACTGCCGGTGCGCAGCATCTCCTGCTGCAGGCTGGCAGTGCTCAGCTCCGAGGCGGTGCGCACCCAGGCGGCGATATCCTCCGACCCGGGCACTTCCACCCCGCGGTTCTTCAGCCGGTCAAAGATCTGCACCACGCTCTCAAACCGGGGGATGCCCCGGGTGATGCCGGTGATGTTGATCTCCTTCCAGGCGGAGGTGATCATATCGGCATATTCATCCAGCGAAAACACACGGATCAGCTCCGGGCAGAAGACGGTGCAGTGCTTGATGCGCACAGTGTCCATCACGCAGCCGTCTGAGTCCATGCAAACCAGAAATTCCCGCTTTTTCACAAAGTCTGTCAACGCACTTGCCATACCTTCCAGCCCCCCTGCTGTTCCACATGTCTGCTTTCCGATAGTTCATGCAGATTATATTTCTATCATAACAGAACCAGACAAAAAAGCCAAGAGTCTTTTTGTAAAAAAACGCCAAAAAAATCCGCACATTGCCCAAGTTTTTCGCGTTTCTTTGTGCAAATCACGGGGTTTCGGGATTCTCCGGTTTTACAGCATCCGGGCCCAGTGCCTGCCCGATGGGCAGGTGCAGCACCAGGCTGGCGGACTCGTCCGCCGGGGTGGGCTGCTTGTTGATGACCACCAGCTCATCGCCCCGGAAATACCGCAGCAGACCCGCCGCCGGGTACACCGCCAGACTGGTGCCGCCCACGATGAGCAGGTCCGCCTGACGGATGGCCTTGATGGCCCCTTCCACCGTGGCTTCGTCCAGGCCTTCCTCATAGAGCACCACATCCGGCTTGACCAGGCCGCCGCACTCGGTGCAATGGGGCACGCCGTCCCCGTGGCCGCCCGCTTCCTCGATGAAGTCCACCCCGTAGAATTTGCCGCACCGGGTACAGAAGTTGCGCAGGGTGGAGCCGTGGAGCTCATACACCGTCCTGCTGCCCGCGGCCTGGTGCAGGCCGTCGATGTTCTGGGTGACCACCGCCTTGCATTTGCCCTCCTTTTCCAGGGCCGCCAGCCGCAGATGGGCGGCGTTGGGCTTGGCCCCGTGAACGATGAGCTTTTTGCGGTAGAAGTCAAAAAATTCGGCGGTGTGCTGCACAAAGAAGGTGTGGGAAAGCATGGTCTCCGGCGGATAGCGGAAGGTCTGGTGGTACAGACCGTCCACGCTGCGAAAATCCGGGATGCCGCTCTCGGTGGAAACACCGGCGCCGCCGAAAAACACCAGGCGGCTGCTTTTTTGGATCAAACGTTCCAGTTCAGGTACCATTGTCTTGCTCCTTTCGGTTTTTTGGGGGTATAATGGGAAAAACGGCACGTTCCCGCGTGCCATAAAGGGGGCTTTTGTATGCACGAGATCAGCCGGGAGGAGGTCCTGGCCTGCCTGCCCCGCCGGGAGGCAGACACCAACAAGGGCAGTTACGGCCGGGTGACGGCGGTGGCGGGCAGTATGGCCTACCGGGGTGCGGCGGCCCTGTGCTGTGAGAGTGCCCTGCGCACCGGCGCCGGACTGGTGTATCTGGCCAGCGTGGAGCCGGTGATCCAGCTGGTGCTGACCCGCACCCCCGAATGCTGTGCCCTGCCCTGCCGCACCGACGCCGACGGCGGGGTGCTGGCGGCGGATGCAGCGGCGGTGCGCCAGCGGTTCAGCGGGACTTCCGCCGTTCTGCTGGCCGGCCCCGGCCTGGGGGAGAGCGCCGGCCGGGTGCTGAACGCTTTGTGCGGCATCGGCGCGCCCTGGCGCGGAGCGGTGCTGGACGCCGACGCCCTGAACGCCATAGCCGCCGGGGACCTGGGCACCACCCCGTTCCTGCCCCGGGACACGGTGCTGACCCCCCACCCGGGAGAGATGGCCCGCCTGCTGGGCACCACGGTGGAGGCGGTGCAGGCGGACCGGCCCGGGGCGGTGCAGCGCTGCGCCAGACGGTTCCAGTGTGTGGCGGTGCTGAAGGGCACGGGTACCCTGGTGGCCGCTCCGGACGGGCGGCTGGTGCGCAACACCACCGGCAACCCGGGTCTGGCCCGGGGCGGCAGCGGGGATGTGCTGGCCGGGATGCTGGCGGCCCTGCTGGCCCAGGGACTGCCCGCCTTTGAGGCGGCGTACTGTGCGGTGTGGCTGCATGGAGCGGCGGCGGATGCCTGCGCCGCCCGCACCAGCCAGATGACCATGCTGCCCCATGACATCCTGGCGGACCTGGGGCGGATTTTGGGCAACGCCGGACGGTAAGGATCAAAAACGGGAAGCAGAACAGCGGTGTGCCTGGGCACACCGCTGTTTTTCAGTTCATTTTGGGACCGCGATACTGATGGCGGGACAGTTTGCGGGGCAGAGGGATACTGCAGACGATGGCGATGCCCATGGCCAGGGCCACGGCGGTCTTCAACGTCTCCACACCCTTGCTGGCAAAGAGCACCTGTTCATTGTTGAGCAGATAATAAGCCGTGTAGTAGATACCGGCCCCGGGCACCAGGGGGAAGATGGCGCACAGCAGGAACAGGGTGACGGGCGCCCGGTGGGTGATGGCAAAAAAGCGGGAGATGCCCGCCAGGGGGAAGGTGGCCACCAGGGTGGCGGCGGGCATGGAAAGGCCGGCGGCGGTGCAGATGATGTACACCACCCAGCCCACCGCCCCTGCGGTGCCGCAGGCCAGGAAGTGGCGGCGGGGCACCTGGAACGCCAGACTGAAACAGACCGTTGCCACCATGGCAACGCAGAACTGCAGCACACAGCTGCCGAAAAATTGCAGGTTCATCACAGGGGGATCCTCCACAGACTGACGGCCACCATGTAGGTCAGGGCCACGCCGCAGGCCAGACACCCGGCGCAGAGCAGGGCATCGAACAGGCGGATGGTGCCGGACAGGTAGTCGGCATTGATGATGTCCCGGATGCCCATGGTCAGGGCCACACCGGGGGTAAGCACCATCAGGGCGCCGATGATGGCGCCGCTGGGATTGTACCCGGCTCCCCACACCATCTGCATGGCCAGAGCCAGGGCGGTGCAGGCGGCGGCCGCGGCGATATCAGTAAAGACCTTGCTCACCCCGCCTTTGTGGAAGAGCTGCATGATGAGCATCTCCACAATGCCGGCGCAGAAGGCGGTGACGATCTCCGGTCCGGCGCCGCCGAACAGAAAGGCAAAACAGCCGCTGCCCACCGCGCCAGCCAGCAGCGACACCCGGAACCCGTAGGCCGGGATGGCACAGGCGTCCTGCAGGGCTTTTTCGGCGCTGTCCAGGTCCAGCTTGCCGGCGGCCAGTTCCCGGGAAATGGCGTTCACCGCCTCCACCCGGCCCAGATGAATGCTCACCCGGGGCACGTGGCGCACGGCGCTGATGGGACCGTCCTCCCCTTCCGCCGAAGCAAAGATGCCGTTGGTGAGCACATACACCCGGAATTCCCGGATGCCCAGGCTGCGGGCCATGATCTCCATGGTGTCCTGGGCGCGGAAGACCTCGCCCCCGTTTTCCAGCATGGCTTTGCCCGCTTCCACCACCATCTCAATGGCACGATCGGTCATGGGTTCTCTCCTTTCGCCTTGCGGCGTTTTTCCCGGGCAAACCAGAGCGCGGCGATGCCCGCACAGACCACGGTGCCCGCCAGCCCTGCCGCCGCGCCGGGATGGGCGTAGTGCAGCTCCACATGGTTTTCGCCCTCATGCAGCCGCACCCCGATGAAGCCGCCAAAGACACATTCGGTCTCGGCCTTCTCCCCGTTGACGGTGAGCTTCCAGTGGGCGGAATCCTCCCAGGCAAAGGGCAGAACCAAAAGGTCGGCGTCGGCGGTGCCGGTGGCGACGAGGTCGATGTGACCGCCCTCCCGGATGGTCATTTTTTCCGGTTCGGTGGCCTGCAAAGTGGCGGAGGCAGCCGCCAGCACACTCTCATCCAGACTGTACACCTGGATGGCGGCCCGGGCTTCCTCACTGTCCGCAAAGCCCAGGCGCAGCTCCACCGTCTCTCCCTTCTGGAAGGTTCCCAGGGGGAACACCCCGCCCAGGGAATCCCCGTTGAAGTACTCGCCCAGCAGGGTGCCGTTCACCGCCACGTCCGCCGGGGTCATGTCGGTGAGGGTGGGGATGGCCAGATAACAGGGGCCGTCGCAGGGGGCGGTGAAGGTGAGCAGGATGCCCTGTTCCGGCTGCTCAAAGCTGAGGTCCGCGGGCAGCAGGGCGTCCGGGGTGCCGGGGACCAGGGCGGTGAGCATGGCATTCTGCAGTTCAAACGTATTTTCGCTGTCTGCAATGGACACGTTCAAAGCGTCGGAGGAGCCCACATAGGCCATGGGCAAGGCGCAGGGGTTTTCCCACACGGAAAGTTCGGTGCCGGTGTCCAGGGCCTCATACTGGCCGGGTACCAGGCGGGAGCCGTCGCTGTACAGGTAGCGGATGCCCAGCAGGCTGTCCGCCACCCCGGTGGAACCCCAGCCGTAGGTGGAGTAGTTGATGTAGCCCAGGGCTTCCAGCAGCTCCTTGGCCGAGCTGGCCTTGGTGGAGGAATAGTGGCTGATGCCCCAGTACCCCAGCAGCATGGGGTCGTTGAGGGTGCGCATGAAGTTTTTCTCGATGCGGTAGTACCCGCCGTCCCGTTGCCGGATGGCGTTCACGGCGGCGGTGTTCTGGTCGTAGAATTCCTCAAATCCGCTGACGGTGTAGCTTTCAAACTTGCGCAGGGCCAGCACCGTGTTGGCGCCCATATCCCCCACAGCCACCACCCCAAAGCCCACCGCCCCGGCCAGAGCCAGCATACGGCGGGAAGAGTGGAGCCAGACCGCACAGGCCAGGGTGGCGGCAAAGACCAGCACCGTGGCCGCCACCTTGAAGACCGAGAAGGTCTCCCCGGAGGCAAAGCAGTAGCCCACGCACCAGAGGGCTCCCAGCCCCCCGGCCAGAACCAGGGCCTTGGGGCGGGGCGCCCCTTCCAGCAGGGCTTTGGCGGCCAGCAGCACCAGGAACAGGCTGACCAGGAAGCTGTACCGGCAGGGGAACCACACCGGCTGCTTGAAGCCGTGCCAGATCAGGTCGATGCCGTAGAGCCAGAAGCTGAGGGCCATGACGGCCAGCACCGCCCCGGCGGCCAGCTTCTGCCGCAAAGCGCTTTTTCCCGCAAAGAAGAGGACCACCAGCACCACGCAGAAGACGCCGCAATAGATATTGGGCAGGGTGCCGGTGACATCATCCCAGAAGAAATCCCCGAAGAAGAGCCGGTAGGGCAGCTGCCACAGGGGGAAGTTGGGTTTGAGGGAGAATTCCATCTCAAACAGGCCGCCCTTGCTCTGCTCCACTTCCAGCAGGGCGGGCAGCAGCAATACCAGACCCAGGCCCGCCCCCAAAGCACCGGAGGCGGCAAAGAGCCCCACCCGCCGGGGCAGAGAAGCGGAGGGGTGGTCGGTGCCCCACCAGCGGTAGGCAAAGTAGGGCAGGGTGAACAGGCACACTTCCCAGGCGGTGTAGAAGTTGAGCAGCACGCAGGCCAGCACCAGAAAGGTCAGAGGCCAGTGGCGGGCCTTGTCCACCAGTTCGTCCACCGCCCACAGCACCAGCGGTGCCAGCAGGACCACGTCCATCCAGATGATGTTCTGGTTGTACACCACGCAGAAGGCGCACAGGCTGTAGCCCAGGCTGAGCACCGGCAGCAGGCGGGAAGCGCTTTTGTAGTGCCGCTGCAGAAAGAAGCAGCAGGCCGCGCCGGTGCAGGCCACCCGCACCGCAAAGACGGCCTGGGCCACATAGGGGATGGCCCGCACGGGGAAGAGGAGATAGGCCAGATTGAAGGGGCTGCTCATGTAGTAGGCGAACAGCCCCAGGGTGCTGCCCCCGCACAGCTTGGCGAAGCTGTAAAAGAAGCCGCCTTCGCGCACACGGCGCCACATATCGGTGATGTAGTTCACATACAGGCCGTTGAGGTCGCCGGTGAGGATGGTATCATCCCCGAAAGGCGCAAAGCCCAGCAGGAAATACGCCCCCAGCACCAGCAAGAGGGACAGCCCGAAGGCTGCCCCCACGTTCTGACGCTGGCGGCGGCGGATATTCGTTTCCATGGAGTCTCCTTTGCAGCCAGGACGCCCTCAGCCGCGGATGTTGCGGCGCACGGCGTCGAAGTCGGGATAGTTCTCGTACAGATGGGCGGCGATGGCCTCCATCAGGCGGTAGTCGTGTTCGGAGTCGATGTCGATGATGCCGGTGTCCATCATCACGCTGACCCCGATCTTGCCCCGCCAGAGCATGCCGTCGGTGTTACTGGCCAGGAAGTCCCGCTTGAACACATAGATGGAGGCGTTCACATCAAAGACTTCCGGGGCCTGCTGGCGGCCGGTGAATTCGCTCTTGTTCACCTGCTCCACATGGTCGCCCACCGTCTTGACCATGTTGAACCAGGGATTGCGCCGTGCTTCGCAGACGCTGAACACCAGGTCCAGGTCGGGGCGGCTTTGCTTTTTGGCAAAGGCGTTCTCGATGTCGGCGGCGGTGCGCAGGGGGCTGGTGATGTCCAGGTCCATGAGATAGTCATAGGCCGCGCCGGTCTTCTCTTCCATGCGGCGCAGGCTGTCCTGGTAGACGGCCATCTTGGGCACCTTGTCCCCGCCCAGCTCCTCGCCCCGGGGCAGAAAGACCACTTCCGGGTACCGGGCTTTCACCAGCTCCGCCAGCTCGGGGCTGTCGGTGTTCAGGGCAAAGTCGATGTGCAGTTCGGGATGATTCTTGGCAAAAAGTTCCGCGGCACTCAGGGAATAATACACCAGCGGATGACCGCAGAAGGTTTTCAGGTTCTTGTTCTTGAAGCCTTTGCTGCCGGCGCGGCCGCAGACGGTAATGAGCAGACGTTCCATATTACAGTTCCCCCAAAGTCAGTTTGAGCACATCCAGGGCGGTGGCGGGGGTGTTCAGGCTGTCGCCCTCCCCTTCCATCGCGTAGTGCAGGAAGTATTCCATCTCCCGGATATACCGTTCATTCACATCCTCCCGGCAGTCCTCCACCGTGCCGTCGGGCAACGTCAGGGTGCCGGCGCCGAAATCCGCCACGGCGGACCCGGTGGGGCAGAAGAGCTCGATGCTGCGGCGGTAGCCCCGGCCGAAGTAGTCCAGATGCACCTCCGCCAGCAGGTGGGGATATCGGGCGATATACAGCGATACATCGTCGGAGTCGATCTCCAGTTCCGAATACTGGCCCCGCAGGTTGTAAAGGCGCTCCGGCTTGCCGAAGAGCTCCACCAGGTAGTCCCATTCGTGGATGAGGTCGATGGTCACCCCGCCCCCCATGGCCTTGTGGGCGCTGTACACGGTGCGGTAATCCACCCCGGGGCGCCAGTCGGGCAGGTAGGAGGAGCAGATCACCCGGGCGCAGTAGGGATGCAGCTCGGGCAGGTGCTTTTTCAGCGCCAGCATGGCCCCGCACCACCGCATGGGGGCGGCCACATAGGCTTTCTGCCCCGCCGGAAGCAGGTCGGAAAGAGTCCGGCCGGTCTCCTCGGCGGAGAAGATGGGCTTTTCAATGAACAAAGCCCCCGCCCGCCCGCGGACCAGTTCCAGGGCGGCGGCGTGCAGGCTGGTGGGGTTGGTGATGAAAGTCATGTCATACCGGGGCAGGGCGGCTTGGTCCTCCAGGGTGGTGAACTGGGCCGCCAGCAGCTCCGCCACGCCGGGACGCAGGGGACGGTTCAAATCGCTGCGCAGGGCGTGGGCGCACAGGGTCAGGCCCTGTTTTTCGCAGATGGCATGCAGGTTTTTCAGATGGCGGGTCCCGATGGACCCCAGGCCGATGAACAGGGCGGTGACAGTGCCCATGTTCCTCACTCCTTTGTCAGATGTAATGGGGCAGTCACTGGCGGTCAAAGCCCAGGAAGCGGGTGCCCTGGAAGTGGAGCATCCCCCGGTCCCCTTCGGCCAGCAGGCCGGCTTCCCGGGCAGGCAGGCGCAGTTCCAGACGGTCGCCGCTCTCAAATTCAAAGGTGGCGTAGTAGGTGGTGCCGCCTCCGCCGTTGTTGTAGCTGTAATGGTGCTGCCGTTTGGCCACCACGGTGGCGGGGCTGCTCAGCCGGGGAGAAGCGTTGTTGCGGGACCATTCGGCCACGTTGCGGATCACCATGACCACCATCAATCCCACCACCAGTACAAACATGGCGGGGACAAAGATTTCCATCAGATTGAACAGCATCATAACAAAGCCCTTTCTTGTGGGGGCAGTGCCGTATTCAGGCCTGGGCCACGGCGTCCATCAGCCGGATGGCTGCCCGGTCTTTCTCAAAGGTCCAGCGGGGTTCTTCCTCCCCTTTCAGCACGGCGAAGAAGTTGGCCAGCTCGTCCACGTAGGCGTTCTCCACAATGTTGTCGCTGTACCGGCTGTCGTGCTCAAAGCTGCCGTAGGTGTCCACCGGCTGCTTGTCCCCGTCCCTGAACTCATACAGGGCCTTGGGGTTGCCCTCCCAGAAGAGGTGCAGCCCGTCGCCGAAGCATTCAAAGCTGCGCACCGCCTTGGGGCTGACCACGTCCGCCGCCAGCACCCCCTGTACCCCGCCTTTGTGGCGCAGCAGCAGGGTGGCGCAGTCGGGATAGGGCAGGCCCAGGTCGCTGATGGTGTCGGTCTGGACGGTCATGTGTTCCACATCCCCGAAGGCATCCAGCAGCCAGGGCAGGTCGATGCCGAAGATCTCCCTCACGCCGCCGGTCCGGGCATTGCCCACAAAGAAGTTCTTGTAGTTCTCCCAGGGATGCCAGTCGGGCAGGTACTGGCCGATATGGTAAATGTAATGCACCGGGCGGCCGAATTCAGCCACACGGCGTTTGATGTACTGGGTCTCCTTGCGGTAGAGCATGGTGGAGGAGAGGAAGAGGGGCACACCCTTTTCCCTGGCCTTGGCCAGGTTCTCGGTGTAGCCGTCGTCCACCAGGTTCAGCTCGGTGAACACCGGCAGGCCCGCGTCCAGCAGCTCCGAAATGATGGCCGCATGGCTCAAAGGCGAGGTGCAGACCAGGGCGGCGTCCGGGTGTTCGGCTGCCACGGCCTCCCCGATGGAGGGGTAGGCTGCCTGACACAGCTCCAGGGACAGGGCCTCGGTGCGGCGGGCTTCGGCGCTGTCCACGCCGCAGATGCGGACGTTTTCCGCCCCCAGCAGGCCCCGGGTCAGGCGGGCGCGGCGCTTGCCCATGCTGCCCAGGCCGACGATGAGAAGTTTCATACCAATACCTCCCGATGTTACAGGCGGGGTTCCGCCTGCGGGTCAAACGGCGGCACCGGGCCGTCGTAGAATGTTTTGGGTTTGGTGAAGTCGAAGTGTTCCAGCACTTTCACGATCTTGCCGCTGGTGTCGCCCCCGTGATAAGGGCTGACGGCCCCCGCCGCCACCACCCGGAAGGCCGGGGTCAGGGCGGTGCGCAGGGCGTCCTCGATCTGGGTGCGCTCCCCGCCGCAGCGGATGACATTCTGGCAGAGGATGCGTCCGGCCTGACGGCTGCCGATGTTCACCGCCGGCACCCCGAAGCTGGGGGTCTCCACCACGCCGGAGGAGGAGTTGCCCGCCACCAGGGCGGCGTACTGCATGGCCGAGAGATACCGGCGCAGGCCCAGGCTGTTGATGAAGCCCGCCCGGTCGGGGTGGTCGGCGGCAAAGCGCTGCATCCGGGCGGTGCAGACGGCGCCCCCGGCGTCAGCGTTGGAGCCGGTGATGAGCCAGAACACCCCCTCCACCGCCTCCATGGCCTCGCACAGGGCCTCCGCCTGGATAGCGGGGTCCGGGGCGCCGGCGGCGGTCTCGGGGTGGAAGGTGACCAAGGCAAAGGGCTGCATCAGGTCAAAGCCGGTGGAATTGCACAACTCTTCCCGGCTCATTTTGGGCACAGCGTGAATGTTTTCATCTCCCAGTCCGCCCACGCAGAAGACCCGGGCGGGGTCCTCCCCCATCCGCACCAGGCGGGCGGCGCTGTCGGCGCAGGAGGGGAAATGCACCGCCGCCATCTTGCTGATGCAGTGGCGGTAGTACTCGTCGGCGGCGCCCAGGGTCACATCCCCGCCGGAAATGTGGGCGATGGGGATATGGCGGGCCGCGGCGGCGGTGGCGGCGGCAAAAATTTCAAACCGGTCCCCCAGCACCAGCACGCAGCCGGGGCGGTGGGCGGCAAAATAGTCGTCAAAGACTTCAATCGTGCGGGCGATGGTGCGTCCCACCGGTTCGTCCGGGTCCTTTTCCCGGAAAATGGGCAGTCGGGCGGCGATTTCCACCGCCGGGGCGTCGGCTTCCACTTCCGTGACCGTGTTGCCCAGCCGCTCACACAGATGGGCCCCGGTCACCACCAGCTGCAGCCGCCCCGCGGCGGCCAGTTTGCGGGCCACCGGGCGCAAAAGGCCGTAGTCCGCCCGGGTGGAGGTGAGGAGTGCCACAGTGTCACAGTTCAATCTTTTCATCCTCCGCAAAGTCCCGCTTGGCGGTCTGGCCCAGCACCTCGTACCAGCGCATGGGGCTGATGCCGTCCCCGGGACGTTTGGTGGTCAGGTTGTCGGCGGTGAAGGTCTCCCCCGCCTTGATGGGGCAGGCGGCCACGATGCTCTTGCGGGCCACCGCCTTGTTGGGGGCCTCGCTGGCGGTCAGGTGCTTGTGGCCGTCGCCCAGTGCGGCTTCCACATGGCGCACCGCGTCCACCATGGCCTTGAACTCGGTGGGGTCCAGGCTGGCTTTCTGGTCGGGGCCGGGGAGGGTCTTGTCCAGGGTGAAATGCTTTTCAATGACCTGGGCGCCCAGCACGGTGGCGGCCACGTCGCACTCCCACCCCGGGGTGTGGTCGGACAGGCCCACCGGCAGGCCGAACTGCTCGAACAGCTCGATCATGGCGGTGAGGTTGGCGTCCTCATAGGGGGTGGGATACTGGGTGTTGCAGTGCAGGATGGTGGCCTCCGGGCAGCCGTTGTCGTCCAGGATGCCCAGGGCGTCGGTGATCTCCCCCAGGGTGCTCATGCCGGTGGACAGCAGCACCGGGGTGTTCAGCTTGGCCACCTCTTCCAGGTAGGGCAGGTTGGTGATCTCCCCCGAAGGAATCTTGATCAGCGGCAGGCCCAGGGTGCCCAGGAACCGCACGCTGGGGATATCGAAGGGGGCGGACAGGTACTGGATGCCGATGGAATCGCAGTATTCCTTCAGCTCCTTGTGGCCTTCAAAGGAGAAGTGCAGCTTGCGGATCATCTCCAGCTGGCTTTCGGCGGCGTCGGTGGTCTGCTTCTGGTATTCGGCCTTCTCGGCGAACTTGCTCACCACCAGCTCAGGCACGGCGGTCTGGTATTTGACGATATCGGCGCCGCATTCCTTGGCCACCAGGGCCATCTTTTTGGCCATTTCCAGGTCACCGTTGTGGTTGACACCGGCTTCGGCAATGATCGTAACAGGCATAATTGTTTCCTTTCAGCGTTGTGTTTCCAGTTTGCGGCGCATCTTTTCCAGCTCTTCCATCTGGCCCATGTCCATCCAGGCGCTTTCGTTGATGGGGTAGACGCCCACTTTTTCCCCGGCGGCGCGGTAGCGTTCGATGACATCGGGGAAACCGATGTTCTCCCCTTCCTTCATCTCCTCCACCACCCGGGGTTCCACCACATACACGCCGGTGTTGGTCAGGAAGTTCAGTTCCGGTTTTTCCCGCATGGCGGCAATGCCGCCGTCCTCCCCCAGTTCCACCACGCCATAAGGCACGGTGTAGTGCTTGAGGGCGCAGACCATGGTGACCAGGTTGCCCCGCTCCTTGTGCTTGGCGTACAGGTCCCCGAAATCCAGGTCCAGCAGGGTATCGCAGTTGGTGAAGAAGAAGGGGGAATCCACCTTGCCTTTGAGCAGGCAGAGCCCGCCGCCGGTGCCCATGAACTGTTCCTCGTCCACGAATTCCAGGTCGTAGTCCTTCTCCACTTCCCCGAAATAGGACTTGATCATGTTCTTTTTATAGTTGACCACCATCTTGAACCGGTGGCAGCCGAATTCCCGGAAGCGGTCGATGATCATCTCCGCAATGGGCTGTTCCCCCACCGGGATCAGGGGTTTGGGCAGGATCTTGGTATAAGGGTAGAGCCGGGTGCCCAGCCCGCCGGCCATCATGACCACCGGGATGTCCACCTTCTTGCGGTTGTCCACATCCACACCGCCCGCAAAGACGATATCGGTGATAACGCCTTTCTTGTTCAGGATGGGCAGGGCGTCGATGCCGTATTTCTGCAGTTCTTCCCGGGCGCGGCCCCGCTCGGACACGGGCAGGCTCTTGGGCGAAAAGTTGGCCGCCTGTTCCACGGGTTCGGCCAGAGTGCCGCCCCGGAGCAGGAACTTGCGGATGTCGCCGTCGGTGACCACGGCCTGCAGCACCCCGTCCGGTGCGATGAACAGGATGCGCTGGCCGGTCTCGTCCAGCTTTTTCATGGTTTCCAGCACGGTGGCGTGGCGGTCCACGAAGAGTTCTTCGATTTTGAGCAAGGCGGTTCTCCCCTTTTATGCAGTCAGTTTCAGACCAGCGCCTTCACCGCGTCGATGACGCGGGCGCAGTCGGCTTCGCTCAGGTTGGTGGAGCAGGGCAGGTTGACGATGTGCGCCCGCAGGTCCTGGGCCTTTTCCAGGTGGTAGGCCTCGTTGCGGGGGTAGTCCGCCTGCTCGTGGATGAGGGCCCACACCGGGCGGGTCTGGATGTCCTGCTCCTGCAAAGCGGCAATGACCGTATCCCGGTCCAGATCCGTTTCGCCCAGATACAGGCTGTAGAACCAGTGGTTGGCGCGCACCCCTTCGGCCTCGGTCTTGAAGGGCAGGATGCGCAGGCCGTGGTAGCCGTCCAGGGCGTCCTTGTACTGGTTGTAGCGGGCGATCTTGGTGGCGATGAAGTCCTCCAGACGTTCCAACTGGGCCAGACCCAGGCAGGCCTGGACGTTGGTCATGCGGTAGTTGTAGCCCACCTCGTCGTGGAAGAACTGGAGCATGTCGCTCTTGGCCTGGGTGGACAGGTGCTTGGCGTGCTCCGCCCAGTCGGGATGGTTGGACACCAGCATGCCGCCGGCACCGGTGGTGATGATCTTGTTGCCGTTGAAGCTGTAGCAGCCCACGTCGCCCATGGTGCCGGCAAACTTGCCGGACAACGGGCCGGAAACGTACTTGGTGCCCAGGGCCTCGGTGGCGTCCTCAATGAGGGTCAGGCGGTACTTTCTGGCAATGTCCAGCAGGCGGGGCATATCAGCCATGTTGCCGAAGACATGCACCACTTCCAGGGCGGCCACTTTGGCGCCGGTCTTGTTGTTGTACAGGCCGTCTTCCTTCAGGGTGCAGTGGTTGGCGCAGAAGTCCTCCACAGCGTCGGGGTCGATGCACCAGGAATCGTCGCAGCCGATGAAAACCGGTTCCGCCCCCACATAGCGGGTCAGGGGGCTGACGGCGGCAATGAAGGTCAGGGTGGGTACGATGACCTCCTGCCCGGGCCGGATGCCGCAGGCCATGGCGGCCAGATGCAGCGCCGAGGACCCGGCGTTGGAGGCTACGGCCCGGGGCATGCCCACATAGTCGGCCAGGGCCTGCTCAAATTCACCCACCCGGGCGCCGCTGGTGGACACCCAGCCGGAGGTGATGGCTTCGGCCGCCCGGGCGGCCTCCTTTTCGCCGAAATTCGGTACAGACAACGGGATAAAAGCAGACATAGATACGTCCCCCGATCTTATAATTACAAAAATTCAGTCTTTATTATAAACCGTTTGGTGTCAAACGGCAAGGCGGACAACAAAAAAGCCGTCCCCGCCGGGTGGGCGGGAACGGTTTTTGATAAATCGCTTTTGGGGGTCACTGGTCCTCGTCGGTGTAGGCATCCTCAAACAGGCGCAGCACGCCGGTACGGTCGAAATCTTCGGTGTTGTCAGCGTCGGTAAGCCCCGGGATCCGGGGGGATTCGTCCGCCGGGGTGTAGATGGGCACGTCCTCGTCGGGTTCCTCATCGTCTCCGGGCACCAGTTCCAGCTCTTCCAGCAGGGCCTGGATGGCGTCGCAGTCCTCGGGCAGGTCGGTGAGGCTGGAACCGTAGTGGGCGAACAGCACGGTGCCGTCCACGTCCAGGATCAGGGTCAGGGGCATGTCCAGCACATTGTTCTTGGGCGGCTTGTAGCCGTTGCGCTTGGCTTCCCGCAGGATCTTCCAGGCTTCCAGGCTGTAGGCGGTCAGGGTACCGCTGCGCTGGGGAATGTCCAGCAGGTCATACAGCACCCCGTCCGCGTCGCACAGGAGGGGGAAAGGCAGGGTATCCGGCCCGATGCTGTGGGAAAGTTTGTCCGCACGGGAGCGCACCACCATGGCAAACCCGCCGCTGCGCAGACCGTCGAAGGTGGATGCGTAGCGTTCCGCAAAAGTGCGGGTGACCGGATGGCCGAAGTTGTTCATGAACACCATGACCAGCGGTGCGCTCTGGGCCAGCAGGTCCCGGAAACGGTTCTGGGCGCTGTAGGGCGTATCATACAAAAAGAAAGGCAGCTTGTCCCCTGCCGCAACACGACCGGCCAAGCCAAACACTCCCCTTTCACACACTTTTTTATTCCAAAAAACGCCGGGCGGCGGACCCGCCCGGCGATGAATTGCCTGATATACCCCGCACAGCCGTCTGCGACCAATCAAAACCTACTGTTATGAGCAGGTGGGTGCCCTGCCGCTGCGTTCACGCTCCCTTCTTCCGCTGGCCGCCGAAGCGGGGCGGGAGGTCTGCGATCCTGCAGAGGACTTTTCCGGGCTCCCTAGATTTGATTAGTAGGATCATATAAAGCCGCAACAAATCGAACCGCGCAGGGTGTTTTTTGGGTTCAGTTTTCCAGTTCGGAATCGTCGATGTCAAACATCGCCTTCAGGCGTTCCTCGAACACCTTGCCGACGCGGATGAGCTCCTCATCATCGTCCACGATGTCCATATATTCCCCGTCCTCGTCGGTGCCGATGCGCATGAGGATCAGTTCGGCATCCTCTTCCAGGGATTCGGGGTCTTCCTGATAGGGAACCACCGCCATATAGCGGGTCCCGTCGATCTCGGTCACGTCGATGACTTCAAAGGTGCACTCCTTGCCGTCCTCATCCTCCAGCGTCAGCAGGTCGGGGGAAGCCTCTTCCAGCATTTCGGGGTTCAGTTCGTCAGCCATAGTTCGTTTCTCCTAAAAAACATCGGGCCGCAGGGCCCTGTTGGTTTCCTTGTACGCTTATAGTGTACTTGTTTTTTTGTTCCGCGTCAAGCTATGCTTTGCGAGGAAATTGTGGTATACTGAATTCATCATGCGCCAAGATCATTCCCCTGAAGGAGGCTGCTTATGCCCAAAACGAAAAAACTGCGCGCAGCGGCGTGTTTTGCGGCGCTGCTGGCCCTTTGTCTGACCGCCTGTTCCTCTGCGGAGGACGGGCATCCCCGGCCCGACCGCCCGGTGGTGGAAAGCGGCGAGCGCCAGTTCACCGCCCCGTCGGACGGGGACCTGATCGCCATTTTCGACACCAGCCTGGGTGAAGTGCGGGCGGTGCTGTACCCCGACGCCGCCCCCATGGCGGTGGAAAATTTTGTGGGGCTGGCCCGCACCGGCTACTATGACGGCACGGCCATCTGGCGCTGCGAATACGGTTTTGCGGTGCAGGGGGGCGATGCCACCGGCACCGGCACCGGCGGGTCCACCATCTGGAGCAACAACCCCTATCCCCTGGAAGCCAGCGCCGACCTGCGCCATTACACCGGCGCTCTGTGCGCGGCCTTTGCCTCCGGCGGAGATGTCCAGGGCGGCACCAGCCAGTTTTATTTCGTGACAGCCCTGCCGGACAGTGTGGACAAATCCATGCAGGAGGAGCTGGCCGCCAACGGCTACACCGAGAGCCAGATCGCCGCCTACGCCGACGGCGGCGGCCTGCCCTACCTGGACAACACCGACACGGTCTTCGGACAGGTGTATATGGGGATGGATGTGGTGGACATCATGGCCAGCTGCCCCACCGTGGTGAACGAGGACGGCACCGATACCTTCCGCCCGGACGGAGAGATCATCGTCAACAAGGTGACCATCACCACCTATCCCGGGCCGGAGCCCGCCACCGCCGAATCCGCCGAATAACCCAATCTATGCGCCAGCGCCCCGCGGCATCACCGCGGGGCGCTGGCTTTCTCTTTCTTCTCAGGTCTTCTTTTCGGAAACGGCGCGAGGCCTTACTCTTTTTTGGTGCGGCGGCGCAGGGCGCGCAGGGCGCGCACCGCCTTTTCCCGGGTCACACCGGGCTGGGGCACGGGTTTGTCCGCCTCCGGTTCGGGAGTTTCCGGTTCCTCCGGCTCCTCTTCCGGCTCGTCATACTCCTCATCATCCCCGAAACTGGGCATGACCGGCATCTGGGGGCCGGCGGCGGGCGGGTCCTCGTCGGGCTCGGCGGGGGTCTCCTGCCGCACAATGGGCGAGGAGAAGATGGCTCCCGGCACAGCGGTCAGGGCCGGACCTGTCTGACGGGCGGGTTCCGGTTCCTCCGCCGGGGCGGCGGGGGCTTCCGGCTCTTCCGGTGCGGGGTGCTCCGGCTCTGCGGGTTCCGCCGTCTCCGGTTCCGGCTGGGCGGGGGGTTCGGAAGCATCGGGCTCCGCCTCCTCGTCCTCCGCCACCAGCTGGAAGCTGCGGGCGGCACGGGCGGCCACACTGTTTTCGTCCGGAGCGGGCTCCGCGGATTCCTCCTCTTCGTCGTCCTCCTGGCCGGCGGCAGCCTGGGCGCGCAGTTCATCCACCGCCCGGGCGATGGCCTCCGGTCCCAGGTCCAGTTCCACCGGCGGCGTGGGCACCTCATGCAGGTCGGGCAGCTCATCCACCGCCGGCGCGGGCACCGCTTCGGCGGCGGCACCTTCGCTCTTGGCGGTGCCTTCCACCTGCATCAGCTCCCGGGCCATCCGGTTCAGGAATTCGATAAGCTTGTCCCGGCGCTGTTCCAGCACCCGGACTTCGTCCCGCAGGCTGTTGAGCCGCAGCTGATGGGCATTCTGCACTTCGTTGGCTTCCGCCGCCGCGGCGTCCACCAGCCGGCGGGCCTGGGCCTGGGCCTGGGCCTGGGCAGCCCGGGCGGTGGCCTGGGCTTCCAGCTTGGCCTGATCGGTGATCTTCTGCGCCTTCTTGCGGGCTTCCTCCACCATCTGGTCGGCCTCATCCTCCGCCTTTTCCAGCCGCTGGCGGCGGGCCGCCACCTGGGCGGCCTTCTCGTCGTCCAGCTCCCGGCCCTTGATGCGCAGCTCCGCCCGGGCCTGGGCGGCCGCCTCCTTCAGTTCCTCGTTTTCCTTGGTCAGATCGCTGTTTTTCAGCTGCAGGACCGCGCAATGATCGCTGAGGGAATGGTACTTCTCCTTCAGGCTGGCCAGACGGTTGTCCAGCTCGGTGCGCTGGCGGGAATAGGTCTGGGTATTGCCGGCCAGGGCGGCACTCTGTTCCGCCAGACGGCGGTTCTGGGCGGTCAGGTTCTGGCAATGCTGTTCCAGGGCGGTATTCTGCTGGACAAGGGCCTTGGCATGGCTTTCGGCCCGGTTGAGCCGCTGTTCGTATTCGGTGCACAGGGCCTGCATGGCCTGCCGCACATCCACCGTCTCATATCCGCCGAAGCGGGCTTTGCGGATGCCGCTCTGTTCAATGAATTTGCTGACGTCGATCTTTGGCACGGTAACGCACCCCGTTCCTTCCTCAATGTACTTCCCGCCGGATGCGCCCCCCAGCGCACTCCCCGGCGTTTTTTCGTTTACATATGGTATTATTATACCAAGGCCCCTGACCGAACGCAACAAAAAACTTCCCCGCCATGTCGGGCGCCCGACATGGGTGGGGAAGGGCTGATCGGGATATGAACCCGGGGCCGGCTGTCCGGTCAGGACGCCTTTTTTTCCGCCAGAGCGTCGGTTTGCAGGACCAGGCGTCGGGCGCTGCCCTGGGGCGCAGAGGTGCCCGCCGGCTCATACACCGCACACAGGGTCACGGTGACGGTGTAACGGCCGGGAGCGTGGTATGTCCGGGAAGGCCAGAGGGTCCAGCTGCCGCCGGACATGGCCGCGGCGGCGGGCACGGTGTACTCGGCCACCGGGCCCGTATCGTCCGAGACGGTATACCGCACGGTGCACCATGCGTTGTTTTTGCCGTCGGGGATGTTGCCCGCATTGCCGCCGGGCGGGTTGATCATGTATCCGAAATTCACCTCCTGTTCTGCGGTCTGGGTCTGGTCGGCGGGGGCATACGTACAGCGCAGGGGGATATCGGCCGCCGCGGCGGGAAAGGACGCCAGACACACCGGCTGTGTGTCCCCGTCCTCCGCCGTGTACAGGCCGCCCGTGCCTGCCCGCACCCCGCAGCCGCCGAAGGTGGCGGCATAGTCCGGTTTCAGCCCGGACAGCCGCACCACCAGCCTGCGGCCGAAGGTGGTGCGCCCCTGCCCGTCCAGACGGGGTTTCTCACTTACGGCATTGGTTGTATAGTCAAAACCGGTCACGGTCAGGGTGCCGGTCGCTGCATCGGTGGTCAGCTGCAGGCCGGACAGGTCCAGTTTCACCTGCCCCCATCCGCTGTGGGTCTTGTCCACGGCATACACCTGGACATCGGTGTCATCGGTCATGGTATATTCGGGCGCCAGGGTATAGCGCAGCCGGGTGTCGGGGCCGGGGGCTGTCTTTGTGCCCGCTTCGGCCCAGGCCTGCAGGGTCAGGGTATAGGTGCCGTCCTCCCCGCAGGTGATCTGCTGGGTCAGGCACAGGGTCGGTTCGGTCTGGGAGACGGCGGACTCGGCCGCCCGGGCAGGCAGTGCCGCTCCCAGCAAAAGCAGCGCCCACAGCGCCGCGGTGTGCAGGAATCGCTTCATGGTCCATCCTTCCCCGCGGTGCCGTCCGGCGCTGCCGGATTCAGGGCACAGCGGTCATATTCGGGTTCCGGTCAAAGGCGCCGGGACGGGTCCGGCCCGGGCGGTGCCCGGTGGCCCGGGGTTCCAGGCTGCGGCATCAAAGGCCGGTGCCCGGGCTGGTTCCCACAGCACAGGGCTCCGGTCCACCCCCAGGGTGGGACCGAACCAGTAGCTGGTGCGGGGCAGCGCAGTTTCGGAGGTACGGCTGGTAGCCATGGTGATGGAGTCGGCGGGCGCCTGTGCCGGTTCGGACACCGTGCACAGCAGGGCGGTGCGTGCCACCGCGCCTACCGCGGCACGAAGCCAGGCCAGACCGGCCCCTGCCAGACAGCAGGCCGCCAGCAGAACAGAGCTCAGTCCCATGGCAAGATGCAGATGTCGTTTCATCTTGTACACCCCTCCCGTTTTGTACAGCCGCCCCCACGGCGGGGATGCGGCGAATCTGTTGTCGGTCGGGTCCGTCCCGGTCTCATGACGGCGTAAAGACGCATGGCGTCGGGCCCGGGGCCCCTGCGGCCGTCTGCGGGGAAAGCGCTGTCCTGTTCGTCAGGTTCCGTTCCCGGCCTCCTGGGCCCGGGTGTGGTGTGCGCTCTTCCCCGCGCGGCTGCGCGCCCCGCGGGCATATGTATCCGTCTGTTCCGGGCCGGCGCCGGTCTTGCCTTTGCGCCGCCGGACCCCGGGCTGCCGCTTTGCCGGCAGCCCCGCGGGTTTCGCCCCGCATGATGAGTATAGCTGCCCCGGGATGCAAAAGTTGCAAAAGTGTGTCGGGGCGTAAAAAACTTTTTGAACTTCCGGAAAGTTTTCCCGCCGGAAAAAAAGTTTGCTTTTTTTTGAAAATATCCCTTGACAAATTCCACTTCCCGCAGTATACTTATCAACGCTGATTCAAATATTGCCCCATAGCTCAGTTGGTTAG
>CALXHN010000011.1 GCA_944388105.1 uncultured Gemmiger sp.
TGCTGGGTCAGGTCGGCGCCCAGGTTTTCCCCGGAAATGGTGGCTTCCAGGTTGGACACCGGGTTCTTGCCCTTGTTCACAAAGTTCAGGGTCACGCTGGTGGAGTTGCCCACATAGATGGTATCGCTGATCTGCAGCTGGCCCACCTC
Source organism: uncultured Gemmiger sp. (assembly GCA_944388105.1). Taxonomy (GTDB): domain Bacteria; phylum Bacillota; class Clostridia; order Oscillospirales; family Ruminococcaceae; genus Gemmiger. The sequence goes on from CALXHN010000011.1 coordinate 150, forward strand.
AAACCGATCGGGCTGGCTGATGGGCACCGAGATCACGGTGGAGCCGGTGACCGAATTGCCGCTGAGAGCGCCGGCCCCCACCAGGTTCACGGTGATGTCGGCCACGCCGCCGGTAAAGCCCGCGGAGGCCTGCAGGCTGAAGCTCACATCCCGGGTGGACTGGGGGCTCATGGACCCCAGATAGGTGGACAGGCTGCCGCCGGTCATGGTCACGCCCTCGGGCAGGGTGAGGGAGGCCACCACGTCGGACAGGCTCTCGGTGCCGGAGGCGGCATAGACGGTGAGGGACAAAGTGAAGGGGCTGCCGGCGGTGATGGTCTCATTGCCGTAGCTGGACTGCCGTACGATCAGGCTGGGGGCCCGGGCCTTGCTGGGGTCGTTGGGGTCCTCGTCCACACACTGGCCGATGTTCACCGAGAACTGCTGCATGGGCAGGGCGTTGTCGATGTAGCTCAGGTCGATGGGCAGGCTGGTGCCGCCGCCGTTGTAGATCACGTCCCGGAACAGCAGCACATAGCTGTAATAGTTGTAGGCAGGGTCATTCTGGCCGGTAGGGTCATCGTTCTCCTCATAGAACTGGCCGATCTCCGCCGTGCCGGTGAAGGTGAACACCGAGGAGTTCACCCGGGCCACGATCTCCTCCGGCTTGACGTTGAACTTGGCCGAGGCCCGGTCCACGATCTTCAGCACGATGTTGACCTTGTCGCCCCAGTTCACGGTGGACACTTCGCCCCCCGCCACGTCGGTGACGGTGGCCGCCACCACATAGGCCGCCCCCTGGGGGCTGGCCGTGCCGGGTTCCTGGGGGATGGGGGTGGGGTCCGGGGTGCTGGTCTGCTGGCTGCTGGACGGGGCAGAAGCTGTGTCTTCCGCCAGGGCCGGGGCCATGACCGGGCCCGCAAACAGGGCGGCCGCCAACAGCAGGCTGGCCGTCAGTTTCAGTACAGAGCGTTTCACGGGTGGGTTCCTCCTCTTGTTTTCTTCTTTCTCTTCTCGTTTTGAAAATTCCTTGGGAATTTCTCGTTTCTCTCTCTCGTGGGAGCCGTCAGGCTTCCTTGGCCGCGGCGCCGCCGATCTCCAGGTTGTCCCGGATGGAGGCAAACAGCTCGTCGCGGTGTTTCTGTTTTACGTCCTCCGGCTGGCGGACGTTGGACTGGACCTTGCCGTCCAGAATGGTGATGATCCGGTCCGCACAGGCCGCCAGGGACGGCTCGTGGGTGACCATGACAAAGGTGATCTGCTCCTGCTTGGACAGTTCCAGCATCCGGTGCAGCACCTGCTTGGAGGTGGTGGAGTCCAGGTTGCCGGTGGGCTCGTCCGCAAAGATCACCTTGGGCCGGCTCACAAAGGCCCGGGCAATGCCCACCCGCTGCTGCTGGCCGCCGCTCATCTCGGTGGGCAGGTGGTTGGCGCGGCCGCCCAGACCCATGGTCTTGAGCTCCTTGCGGGCCATGGCCAGCCGCTCTTTGGGCGGGATGCCCTTGAACATCAGGGGCAGGGCGACATTCTCCGCCGCCGTCATGCTGGGCAGCAGGTTGTAACTCTGGAAGATGAACCCCAGATGCTGCTGCCGGAACTTGGCCAGCTGGTCCTCGTCCATGGCACTGATCTCGTGTTTGCCGATGAACACCCGCCCTTTGGTGGGCTTTTCCAGTCCGGCCAGCTGGTTCAGCAGGGTGGATTTGCCGCTGCCGGACTGGCCCACGATGCAGCAGAATTCCCCTTTTTCGATGTTGATGTCCACGTCGTTGAGGGCAATGACCCTCTCCTTGCCGACGGCGTAGACTTTGCGCAATTTTTCGGTGTGGATGATTGCCGCCACGAAGGCGCCTCCTTTCGGGCAAAAGAGCCGCCGCAGCGGCAATTGTCGAAACAGATATAACCTTATCATACCATAGCCGGAGACAGGCGGGAACCCCCTTTCCCGGCCGGGAAATGTAAATTTTCAGTGCCCCATTCCTGTTTTTGCCTCCGGGGCGCCATACAGAGCGGCGCCATCGGCAATCAGCACGTCGGGCAGGAACTCCAGCCCCGGCTTGCCGCCCTTGCGGGCCTGCAGCAGGAACAGCCAGGGGCGGTCCCCGGCCCGGTTCTTGACCAGCGCCAGCCGCTTGGGCTCCAGGCCGGCGGCACAGAGCACCGCGCAGACCTCGGCCAGCCGCTCGGGGCGCTGGCACAGGGCCAGCCGGCCCCCGTGGCGCAGGGCCCGGGCAGCACAGGCGGCCAGGTCGGCCAGGGTGCAGGTATCGTCATGGCGGGCGGCGGCCCTGCGGGCAGCGGGACTCTGGATGCCGCCGTGGAAGTAGGGCGGGTTGCAGGCCACCAGGTCGAACCGCTCCCGCTCCGGACCGGGCAGACAGAACTGCCGCAGGTCCCCGCACACCGGGGTGATGTGGGCGGCCAAGGGGCCGTTGTCCGCCGCCGAGGCGGCGCACAGGGCCGAGGCCTCCGGGTCCAGTTCCAGGGCGGTGCAGGGGCCCCGGTGGCCCATATCGTGCCAGCACAGGGCCACGATGCCGCACCCGCTGCACAGGTCCAGGGCCCGCTCCCCCGGGCGGGGCGGGGCAAACCGGGCCAGCAGCAAGGCGTCGGAGCCGAAGGTGGCCCCGGGGGCGGTGTGTACCCGGGTACCGTTGTCCAGAATCTCAACAGACATGACCATTCTCCTTATTGGATGACCGGCGGCTGATGAACCGCCGGAATTCTGCCCATTATTATACCATAAGCGGCGCAGCATCGGAAGAAAGGGGAAGGATTTGCCTTTGGGGAGCAAAACGTGTACAATAGGCAAAGAAGAATGGGGTCGAAAGGGGGCGGTGGCCATGACCCAAGGCAAAACCACCCGGCGCAGCGCCGGCGGGGTGGAGTATGCCCTGACCCGGCGGCGGGTGCGCAACATCAACCTGCGGGTGCGGCCGGACGGCAGCGTGGCGGTCTCGGCGGCCGGTTGGGTGCCGGTGTCGGCGGTGGATGCCTTTGTGGCTTCCCGGGCCGACTGGGTCCGGCAGGCCCGACAGCGGCTCACCCTGCGCCGGCAGACGGAGGAAAAAACGCCTCTGCCCGCCAGAACCGAAGCCCTGGCCCGGATGCAGGCCCTGTGCGAGGCCTATTACCCCGTGTTTGCCTCCACCTGCCCCGGCGGGCGGATGCCCAAAGTGGCGGTGCGGGACATGCATACCCGGTGGGGGTCCTGCAGCCTGCGCACCGGGACCCTGGCCTTTTCGCTGCGGCTGTGCACCATGCCTGCCGCCGCCCAGGAATATGTGGTGGTGCATGAGTTCTGCCACTTTGCCCACCCTGACCACAGTCCGGCTTTCTGGGCCGCCGTGGGCCGGGTGCTGCCCGACTACAAGGCCCGCCGTGCGCTGCTGCGCACCCCGGTGCCCCCACCGGGCATAGAATGACCCAATCCTATCAAAAGCAGGGAGGCCCGCCCTTTGTCTGACAATAAAAAGTATTCCATGCTGGTGAGCAACACACTGCTGTTTGCCATCTCCAACTTCAGCTCCAAGCTGGTCAGTCTGTTCATCCAGCCCTACCTGACCTACGCCCTGGAAAGCCCCGACGTCATGGGCGTCATCAAGCTCATGCAGAGCGTGACCAACCTGCTGATCCCGGTGGTCAGCCTGGGGGTCAGCTATGCGGTCATCCGTTTCGGCTTGGATAAGACCAAGGACAAATCCAGCGTCTTCATGAACGGTCTGGCCACCATCCTGGCCGGATTTGCCCTGATGGTGCTCTTCTGGCCGCTGGTGCGGGTGATCCCCAACGCGGCATCCTACCTGGTGCTTTTGTATATGTGCGTGCTGGCCAGCTGCCTGCGCACCCTTTGCACCCAGTTCATCCGCGCCCGGATGTGCAACCGGCTGGTGGCCATCGACGGTGTGCTCACCACCCTGACCCTGCTGGGGTTCTATTTCCTCTTCCTCAGCGTGCTGAACATGGGAGCCACCGGCTATCTGCTGGCCCTCTTCTGCTCGGACATGTGTTCGGCCGTCTTTGTGTTCCTGGCCGGGGGATGCCGGCATTATTTTAACCTGCGCAAGTTCAGCGCCTCTCTCTGGAAGGAGATGCTGCGCTACTGCGTGCCCATGATCCCGGCATCCATCAGCTTCTGGATCATCAACGCCTCCGACCAGTTCTATGTCCAGGCCATGTGCGGCGGCTACGAGGGCCGCAGCAGCGAAGCCTGGGTGGGCCTGCTCAGTACCGGGTACTATCTGCCCCAGATCATTACCTTTGTGGGGCAGTTCTTCTACGAAGCATGGCAGCTCTCCGCCGTGACGGTGGAGGAGGACCGGGAAGCCTTCTTCAGCAAGGTGTTCCGGGTGTACGCCAGCATGCTTTTCTGCTGTGCGGCGGGCATCATCTGGCTGTGCCAGCCCATGATGCACCTGTTCCGGGCGGACTACTACGACGCATGGCAGTTCGTGCCCTTCCTGGTGCTGGCGTCCATGTGCACCTGCCTGAACAACTTCCTGAACAGCGTGTACGTTGTGTACAAAAAATCTTCCGGTTCTCTGTACACCATGCTGGCGGGGGCGCTGCTCAACCTGGTGCTGAACTATCTGTTTATCCTGTGGATGGGACCGGTGGGGGCCACCTCGGCCAGCTTCCTGTCCCTGCTGCTGGTGTTCCTGCTGCGGGCCTACTCCACCCGGGGGCTTTTGTATATCGACTTCCACCCCAAATGGATGATCGTCAATCTGGGGCTCATCCTGGTGGAGATCTGGGTGCTGTTCTATGTGGAAAACTGGGTGGCCCCGGTGACCATCCTGACCATGGTGGTCTGCGGGCTGAATTTCCGGGAAGTATACAGCATGGCGCAGAAGCTGCTGGGCATGGTGACTGGACGGCTGCGGCGCAAGAAGTCCTGAAGGAGGCAACAGTATGGCGGATGTGACGGTGTGGGGGACGGTGCTTTCGGCACCGGCCCGGGCCACGGCGGGAAGCTGCAAGGTGATCGTGCCCCTGACGGCGGCGACCCCGGCGGAACTGGCCGGACTGGCGGTGCAGGCGGCGGAGGCAGCGGACCTGCTGGAAGTGCGGCTGGACGCCCTGGAAACCCTGACGCCCCGGACGGCGGCCCAGGCCCTGGCGGCGGTGCGCAAGGCGGCGCCCAAGCGGGCCATCCTGGCCACGGTGCGCACCGCCCGGGAGGGCGGTCCGGCGGACCTGACCCCCGAGGAATATGCTGCCCTGCTGGAAGGACTCTGTGAGGAAGCCCCCGGCGGGTTCGACCTGCTGGATGTGGAGTTCTCAGTGGGGGAGGCCCTGCGGGGGTCCCTGCTGGGGGCCGCCCATCAGGCAGGGGCGGCGGTGGTGTTCAGCTGCCACGATTTTGACAAGACGCCGGTGACCGTCGCCATGACCGACCTGCTGGTATCCATGGCGGATGCAGGGGCGGATGTGGCCAAGCTGGCCGTGATGCCCCGGGACGCGGCGGATGCGGCCCGACTGCTGCAGGCCACCGCCCAGGCGGCGGCCCGACGGCCGGAGACGCCCCTCATCACCATGGCCATGGGGCCCATGGGTGCGGTGACCCGGCTGTGCGGCGGGGCTTTCGGGGTGTGCGCCAGCTTCGGCGCCGTGGGCGGCGCCGCCAGCGCCCCCGGCCAGCCCGACGCCCGGGACCTGCGGGCGGCCATGGAGGCGGTGGGGAAGGCGATGCAATAAAACTTCCTTGCGTAGCCTTTTGGTAAATGGTGGTTGCTATGGCGGACGGCAGTCTGCCGGTTGGTCCTTCCTTTTTGTCACCAAAAAGGAAGCGAAAAAGTGCCACCGTTTCGATGCGGTGGACGCCGACCAGGGCTGCGGCTTTTCCTATCGTGTCCGGCACGATAGGAAAAACAACACGAAGTGTTGATTCCTCTATCACCCGGCCGCGAACAGCGGCCATTGGTTGGTCGAAGAACCTTGCCCCGCTGGGATGCGGCCACCTTACGACGGCCTTCTCACCGGCTGGGGCCGGTGAGCAAGGAATGGATTAAAATGACGTTTCAGAAGCTTTCCGATAGAGAGGAAGGGCTTCGCGTCTACATAAACAACCAAAAAATAAAGCAGACAGCCCTTTGCGGACTGTCTGCTTTTTTCGGTGTTTATCCCCGCGGTGGCACAACGCTGGAATCGGTGCTGTAGCCCTGCAGGTCGGTGGGGGTCAGGCTGGAGGACCAGCGGCCATCGGCCTGGGCGGCGTTCCATTCGTCCCAGGCGGCCTGACTGCGGATGGCCGTGCCGCTCAGGTACTTGTCATCCCAGGGGTTGGCCGGGTCGGGGTCGGTGGGGTCCCAGCCCCGCAGGGTCTCGTCGGCGGGGTCGGTGTAGATGGTGCCCGGTTTGCCCATGGGGCCGGGGTCGTTCTCGTCGTCATAGATGATGACCCGGGTGCCCAGCTCACAGTTGTCGTAGATCCACTTCACGTCCGCCACGGCCAGCCGGATGCACCCCAGAGAGGCCAGGGTGCCCAGCTTGTTGTACTCGTCGTATTCCAGGTCGTCCTTGTGCTGGCTGTAGTAGGGCACGCTGTGGAAGAGGTAGGAATCCCAGATGCGGGTGGAATACTGGCCGTACACATTGCCGCTGAGCAGCCGCCAGGGGTAATCCACCGGGGTGGCGAAGAAGCCCAGGGGGGTGTCCGAACCGCCGGAGCACACCATGGCCATATAAGGCACGGTGTACCGCTTTTCCTCGTCCAGGGTGTAGACGGTGACGGTGGAGGCTGCCCGGTTCACCGCGATCAGGTAGGGAAAGCCCGCCTTTTCACTGACATTGATGCCTTCCTTGACAAAGAACTCGTCGGAACTCAGCCGGTCCATCAGCTCCTTGCCCCGCTGGTTCCAGGTATCCGGGTCGGTGACAGCGGGCGCCGTGCCGGTGGTGTTGGCGGACGCTGTGGCGGTGGCCTCGTCGATGCGGGCCTGGGCCGGGTCCGGGGTGGGCTCGGTCACAGGGGTTTCCGCCTCGGTCCCGGCGGCCACGGCATCGGAGGCGGCGCCGCCGGCGGGGGCGGTGTCCGGTTTGGGACGGTTGAGCAGCAGGAACACGCTGGTGCAGATCAGCACAAGGGCTGCCAGACAGACGATCAGCCTGACCCGTGCCTGACGGCGGCGGGCAGCCCGACGGGCGGCGGCCCGCCGCTTGGCAGCAGCGGTCACCGGGTGCTGCGGTACATAGGATGCCCGGTCAGGGCGGCGGTCGGGTCGGCGGGATGTGGGCATAGGAAACTCCCCTTTTCGGTGTGGATGGAAAAGCGCAGGGCTTTTCTGTCAGTATATGTGGCGGAAGGGGGAAGGCGGGGCGCTGCCAGTATTTACCGGTTTACCGGCCGTAGCAGTCCCGCACAAAGCGGCGCAGGGCCTCAAAGCTGCGCTCCACCTTTTCGGTCTCGATGCAGTAGGCCATGCGGAAGTAGCCCGGGCAGCCGAAGCCGTCGCCGGGGACCAGGGCCAGGTCATAGTCCTGGGCCTTGCGGCAGAAGGCGGTGGCGTCCGCCTCCAGGGCCTTGGGGAAGATGTAGAAGGTGCCGCCCGGTTTGAGCACCGTGAAGCCCAGCCGCACCAGCTCGGCATAGATCAGCTCCATGTTGCGCTCATACACCGAAAGGTCGCTGGTCACGTCCAGGCATTCGGCCACCGCCAGCTGGATCAGGCTGGGCGGGCAGTTGTGGCCGGTGCCCCGGCTGATCTGGCCGCACATGGGCACGATGAGCTCGGCTTTTTCGCAGGCCGGGTTGGCGGCCACATAGCCGATGCGCTCCCCGGGCAGGGAGAGGCTCTTGCTGAAGGAATAGCAGGTCAGGGTGTCGGGGTAATAGGCGGCAGGGTGCTGCTGGGCAGCGCCGCCGAAGACGATCTCCCGGTAGGGTTCGTCGGAGATCAGGAAGATGTGGTGGCCGAATCTGGCCGAAGCGGCCTGCAGGCAGGCGGCCAGGTTCCGCAGGGTCTCGGGGCTGTAGGCCACGCCGGAGGGATTGTTGGGGGTGTTGATGAGCACCGCGGCGGTGTCCTTGTCCAGCAGGGCTTTCAGGCCGTCAAAGTCGATCTGGAAATCCTGTACCCGGGGCGGCACCACCCGCAGGGTCATGCCCGCGCCCTCCACATAGGGGGTGTACTCCGAGAAGAAGGGGGCAAAGGTGATGATGTTCTGCCCCGGCACCCCCACGCAGCGCAGGGCATGGGCCAGGGCGCCGGCGGCGCCGGTGGTCATGAAGATGTGGTCGGCGGTGTAGGGCACCCCGAACCGGCTGCGCAGGTTTTCGGCCACGGCGGCCCGCACCGAGGGGATGGTCAGGGTGGGGCTGTACCCGTGCAAAGTCACCGGGTCGCAGGTCTGCAGCAGGTGCAGCATGGTCTGGGTGAACTTGGGCGGGCAGGGCACGCTGGGATTGCCCAGGGAATAGTCAAAGACGTTCTCGTACCCGATCTCCTTGCCCCGGGCGGTGCTCCATTCGGACAGCTGCCGGATGACCGACTTGCCGCCCAGCATGTCCACATAGTGTTGTGCGATCATACAAACGATACCCCTTTCCGTAACTCAGCGGCCGGGATGGCCCAGCACGATCTGTTCCAGTTCTTCGGCGTCGGCGGCCAGGTATTTGGCGCCGGCTTCCTCCAGTTCCTCCCGGGTGCGGAAGCCCCACAGCACGCCGCAGCCGTCCAGGTCCGCATTGCCGGCCGTCTGCATGTCCACGTTGCTGTCCCCCACATAGAGGGTGTTGGCCGGGTCGGCCTTCAGAAAGGCCAGCAGGGCTTTGGTGCCTTCCGGTGCGGGCTTGGTGGGCACTTCGGGCCGCTGGCCCCGCACCACCGCAAAGAGGGACATATCAAAGTAATCGGCCACCACGGCCTGGGCCAGGGCGTCCGCTTTGTTGGAAAACACCGCCATCTGCACCCCGGCGGCGTGCAGATGCTGCAGCATGGCCTTGATGCCGGGATAGGGGGCGGTCTTGTCCCGCATATGGGCGCCGTAGTCGGCCTTGAACCAGTCCAGCGCCGCGGCCAGGATCTCCGGGGTGCGCTGCTCCGGCGGGGCCAGACGCTCGATGAGCTTGGGGATGCCGTTGCCCACAAAATAGCGGTAGGCGTCCACGGGATGCTGTTCCCAGCCCTGATGGGCACACAGCCGGTTTCCGGCGTCGGCCAGGTCGTCCAGCGTGTTGAGCAAAGTGCCGTCCAGATCAAAGATCACGGTCTTGTACATACTTTCCACCTCTGCGAATCCTTATGTGTTCATTATACCGCGGCTGTCAATCGGGGCGGAATTTGTAAAAGGTGTAAAAACAGGGTGCCAAATGCATAAAAGTATGGTATGATAAAGGATACAATAGGGGGATATGACAATGGATTTACTTGTGGAAATTTTGAAAGCCGTGGTATACGGCGTGATCGAGGGCGTCACCGAATGGCTGCCCGTTTCCAGTACCGGCCACATGATCCTGGCCGAACAGGTGCTGAAATTCCAGCTCAGCGACGCCTTTATGGAAATGTTCCGGGTGGTCATCCAGCTGGGTGCTATCCTGGCGGTGCTGGTTCTCTACTTCAAAAAATTGTGGCCCTTCTGCCGGGACAACGGGCGGGACAGCGGCTTCGGCCGGCATTTCCGCTGGCCGGTGATGCGGCTGTGGTACAAGATCATCGTGGCCTGCCTGCCCGCGGCGGTGCTGGGATTCCTGCTGGATGACTGGCTGGATACCCACCTGTACAACAGCATCACGGTGGCCGCCATGCTGATTATCTACGGCGTGGCCTTCATCCTCATCGAGCGCCGGCCCCGTCCGCCCCGCACCACCAAGCTCAGCCACATCGGCTACAAGCAGGCACTCCAGGTGGGCGCCTGGCAGGTGCTGGCCATGATCCCCGGCACCTCCCGCAGCGGCGCCACCATCCTGGGCGGCATGCTCTGCGGCCTGTCCCGGCCCTGCGCCTCCCAGTTCACCTTCTTCCTGGCCATCCCGGTCATGGCCGGCGCCAGCGCCCTGAAACTGGTCAAGTTCTTCCTGGACGGCAACACCCTCACCGGCACCGAGGTCATCGTGCTGCTGGTGGGCTGTGTGGTGGCCTTCCTCATCTCCATGCTGGCCATCCGGTTCCTGATGGACTACGTCAAGCGCCACACCTTCACCGTCTTCGGCTGGTACCGCATCGCCCTGGGCGTTGTGGTGCTCATCATCTGGGGCGTGCAGACCTTTGTGCTGAAAGCCCCTGCCGCGGCGGCCTGAATCCGGACGCAGCGACCCCCATACACGAAAAAAAGACCCGCTCTGCCAATGGCAGGGCGGGTCTTTGCAGTCTTTTGGAAAAACTCAGCGGCGCCGGCGGGAACGGGGGCGCATCTGGTGGGACATGAGGGCGAAAAACACGATCATGCCAAAGAGGGCGGCTGCGGCGATGACCAGCAGCACCAGCTGGAATACCTGGGCATTGAACCCGGATTTGAGGGTGGCGGTGGCTTCGTCCAGGGCGTCGGACACGGCGCCGGAGGAAGAATTGGCCGCACCGGCGGCGCTGCTCAGGGCGCCCAGGGCGGCGTTGGCGGCATCACTTTCGCCCAGGGCGTTCAGGGCGTCGGACAAGGACTGCCCGGACATGGCCTTGAGGGCGCTGCCGTCGGACTTGACCTGCTCCCCGTTGACGGCGGAGGAAAGGTAATCCGCAAAGACGTAGGCCGCACCCCGCAGGGCGGGTTCGGCATCGCTGTTGATGGTCCAGCCGTCGGAGGTCCACATCCCCTTGAGGTAGAGCAGCAGCTGCATGCCGGCGTCGGAGGTCAGGGTGGAGTACACCGTTTCCCGGAAATCGTTGGTGTTGCCGGTGTTCACATTGCCGAAGCTCAGGGCGGTGAACCGGTAGGCCCGGTCATAGTCGGACAGGTCGGCGTAATAGGTGCGCATCAGGTCGGCCAGGTTGGTGTCCGCCGTGAGCTGGGAGCCGATGTTGATGGAGTCCAGGTCGGCCCGCAGGTCCTCGGCCCCGAAGGTGCTGGTGCCGTCCTCCGAACCCAGGGAACTCTGCATCAGGGAGATGTAGCCGTCCACGTCGGAGGCCTGTCCGCTGAACTGCTGGGCCAGCTCCATGCAGTCGCCGCCCCAGCTGCCGGTGATGGGCACCCCCCGGTAGACCAGGTTGATGGAGGCCAGCAGATGGCCGAAATCAATGGACTGACCGTTGGGCAGGCTGATGCTGCCCATCCCCATCAGGTCGGCCAGGTCCCCGTTCTGGTCCAGCACATAGGTCTCGAAATCCGGGTCCTTGGACCCGGCGGTGAGCTGCCAGACCGTGTCGTTGTAGGCGCCCATGCGGGTGTAGGCCAGCATCAGCTCGATGGGGTCGGTGTCATCCCCCTGCTTGTCCGCATAGCTTTCGGCCAGGGACTGCAGCTCGCTGAGCTGGTTCAGGGTGGTGTCGAAATCGTCGGCGGCCAGGGCCGGGGTGGGCATTCCTACGGCCAGCAGGCAGGCCGCTGCGCAGCCCGCCAGGGCGCGGCGCAGACCTTTGCTTGAGAGTATCGTGAAAAAGCACCTCCAAGGCTCAAACCAAGCGCGGCGGAAGATTTCTCCCGCCGTGCACGGCAATTGTAATCAAATTGTATCCTTTAGTATACCATAACCGCCGCGGCCTGTCACGCGGTAAAATGTGAAATTCCAGAAATTTGCAAAATGGAAACATCGGTCTTATAATACCATCATGGGGTTTTGTCCCCCTGATTCGGAAATTGTCTGGGAAAGGCTGTGTTATCATGGAAAAAGCAACCGTGTATTATACCGACTTCCGGGTGCATGCGGGCACCAATCTGCAGGAAAAGCTGGAAAAACTCATCAAGGCCGCCGGCATCGGCCAGATCGATATGGACGGCAAGTTCGTGGCCATCAAGATCCACTTCGGGGAACCGGGCAACCTGGCCTTCCTGCGCCCCAACTGGGCCAAGACGGTGGCCGACGTGGTGAAATCCCAGGGCGGTCTGCCTTTCCTCACCGACTGCAACACCCTGTACCCGGGCCGCCGCAAGAACGCCCTGGAACACCTGGGCGCCGCCCAGGAGAACGGCTTCTGGCCCATGACCACCGGCTGCCAGGTCATCATCGGTGACGGCCTGCGGGGCACCGATGACATCGAAGTGCCGGTGCCCAATGCCGAATACTGCCCCACCGCCAAGATCGGCCGGGCCATCATGGACGCGGACATCGTCATCTCCCTGAACCACTTCAAAGGCCACGAGTCCACCGGCTTCGGCGGCGCGCTGAAGAACCTGGGCATGGGCTGTGGCTCCCGCGCCGGCAAGATGGAACAGCACAAGTCCGGCAAGCCGGTGGTGCAGCCTGGTCTGTGCCGCAACTGCAAGCAGTGCGCCAAGGAGTGCGGCTCCGACGCCATCCACTACGACACCGGCAAGGCGGTCATCGACCAGGATCTGTGCAAGGGCTGCGGCCGGTGCATCGGCCGGTGCAACTTTGACGCCATCTACGCCCCCGACGACAACGCCAACGCCCTGCTGGACTGCAAGATGGCGGAGTACGCCATGGCCGTCTGCCACGGGCGCCCCAACTTCCACATCAGCCTGGTGGTGGATGTGTCCCCCTTCTGCGACTGCCACGGGGAGAACGACGCCCCCATCGTGCCGGATATCGGCATGTTTGCCAGCTTTGACCCGGTGGCCCTGGACCGGGCCTGCGCCGACGCCGTGCTGGCCGCCCAGCCCCTGCCCGACAGCCTGCTGGGCGAACACCGGGCGGACAAGAATTTCACCTGCTGCGGTGACAACTTTATCGACGTGACCCCCGCCGCCACCTGGCGGGAGTGCCTGGACCATGCGGAGAAGATCGGCCTGGGCACCCAGGACTATGTGCTGAAGAAGGTGTGAGCATGACCGACAACCAGACCCTGCGGGAGCTGTACGCCCGCAAGTCGGTGCGGGCCTTCACCGATGAGCCGGTCACGAAGGAGGAGCAGGCCGCCATTCTGGAGGCCGCTTTCCAGGCGCCCACCGCCGGCAACCAGCAGCTGTACACCATCCTGAACATCACCGACCCCGACCTGCGCCGGACCCTGGCCGATTTGTGCGACCACCAGCCCATGATCACCAAAGCGCCTTTCTGCCTGGTGTTCCTGGCGGACTGCCGCCGCTGGCCCCGGGTGTTCCGGACAGCGGGGCAGGAAATCCGGGACCCCGGCCCCGGGGACCTGCTGCTGGCCGTGGCGGACAGCTGCATCGCGGCCCAGAACGCCGTGACCGCCGCCGAAAGCCTGGGCATCGGCAGCTGCTACATCGGGGATGTGCTGGAAAACTGCGAGGCCATGCGCAAAGCCCTGCACCTGCCGGCCCATGTGGTGCCTGCGGCCATGCTGATCTTCGGCCGCCCCACCCAGCAGCAGAAGGACCGGGCCAAGCCCGTCCGCTTCCCCCGGGAAGCGGTGGTGTGCGAGAACCTCTACCGGGACCGCACCGAGGAAGAACTGCGGGCGGATTTTGCGGCCCGGGCCGGGGGCGAGTACGATTTTGATGCCAAGATCCCGCCCTTCTGCGCCTTCAAGTACAACAGCGATTTCAGCAAGGAGATGAGCCGCAGTGCGGCCGTCTACCTGAAGGATTTCACCTTCGGCGTGGAATAAACCACAAAACAAAGGAGCCGTCCCGGCCGGGGCGGCTCCTTTTGTCATGTGCAAAGCCTTACGGCCGGGTCAGGGCTTGGGCCAGCTCCACGAACCGGGCCACGTCCGGGATGGGGTCCAGCTGGTAGAGCAGGCCGTAGGGGATGGTGAAGTCCCAGTCCACCGGCAGGGTCACCAGGGAGGGGTGGACCTCCGCCCAGCAGTCCAGGGTCATGAGGGGCTGGCGGGTCTGGGCACAGCGGTTGAACACTTCCAGGTCGTAGAACTGGGAGGTGTCCTCGATCCGGATGGCCGGGTGGCGCTCGATCTCGTCCCGCACCCGGTCCACCGAGGGGGAATCCCCCCGGCGTACCATCATCAGGGTCTGCCCGTACAGGTCCCGGATGGTCAGCTTTCCCCGGGCGGCCAGGGGATGGTCCCGGGGTACCGCTATGCAGTGATGGTACCGTCCCAGGGGCAGGAACCGGCACCGGTCCAGCCACTGGCGGGAATCGCAGGCCCCGATGAGAAAGTCGAACTTCACCCCCAGGGCCCCGATCTCGTTGAGGATGCCCTGGTGGTCGTCCTCAAAGGGGACGATGTGCAGCCGGTAGCCGGGAAACTGTCCGGACAGCCTGTCCCACAGATCCATGAAGGGCTTGCAGGGGTTGAGGATGGAGGTGCCCACACAGAAGGTGGTGGCCGCAAAGTCCGCCGCCGCCCGGGCTTCCTGCACCGCTTTGGCCGACTGCTCGAACATCTGACGGGCATACCGGTAGATGACCTGCCCTTCCGGGGTCAGGGTCACACCCCGGCGGCCCCGCACAAACAGGGTCAGATCCAGGTGCTTTTCCAGGGCGTTGACCTGCTTCATCACGGCGGTGGGGGAGATGTACAGGTTTTCCGCCGCCTTGTTGAAGCTGCCCAGGTCCGCCACCCGGACAAAAACGGTGAGCTGGGGATTGAACATGGGACAACCTCCTGACAGTAGAAACTTTTGGTTGATACTATGGTACAAAACCGGCACTTCCCTGTCAAGGGGCGGCGGGGTACAATAAAGAAAAAGGTCAGAACAACAGGAGGTCTGCGATATGGACTGGAACGAACTGAAAGAGACAAGCATCTTCCCCGTGGGGCAGCCCAACGACGCCTACGCCCGGTTTTTTGACGGCCAGAGCTGGCTGCAGAGCCTGTCCACCGCCCAGGTGGGCATTGCCAACGTGAGCTTTGAGCCCGGGTGCCGCAACCACTGGCACATCCACCATGCCAAGCAGGGCGGCGGCCAGATCCTGCTGGTCACCGCAGGCCGGGGCTACTACCAGGAATGGGGCCAGCCCGCCCGGGAACTGCACCCCGGGGATGTGGTGAACATCCCGCCGGAGGTCAAGCACTGGCACGGCGCCGCCAGGGACAGCGCCTTCCAGCATCTGGCCATCGAGGTGCCCGGGGTGGAGACCTCCAACGAGTGGTGCGAGCCGGTGGACGAGGCAGAGTATCAATTGTTACCCTGAATTGCTATTGCAAGGGCTGGTCACAATGTGATACCATATTTTTCAGATAGGCCGCATTGCGGACCGACAACCTTTTGCAAAGGAGAATCCCGTTTTATGGAAAACAAGAACCAAAATTCCCGGGTACAGAACCTGGCCCTGGCCGCTATGTTCATGGCCATCGGTCTGGTGCTGCCCTTCCTGACCGGCCAGATCCCCCAGATCGGCAGCATGCTGCTGCCCATGCACCTGCCGGTGCTGCTCTGCGGGCTGATCTGCGGCTGGCAGTACGGCGGTCTGGTGGGCTTTGTGCTGCCCCTGCTGCGCTATCTGCTCTTCGGCATGCCCCCCATCTATCCCACCGGCGCTGCCATGGCCTTTGAGCTGGCCGCCTACGGCATCCTGGCCGGCTGGCTGTACGCCCACTCCCGCTGGAAGTGCGTCAAGGCCCTGTACGTCTGCCTGATCGGCGCCATGCTGGGCGGCCGTCTGGTCTGGGGTCTGGCCGAAGTGCTGCTGCTGGGCCTGGGCGGTTCCGGGTTCACCTGGGCGGCCTTCCTGGCCGGGGCCTTCACCAACGCCATCCCCGGCATCATCCTGCAGCTGGTGTTCATCCCCGCCTTCATGGTGGCTTTGGACCGCACCGGTCTGCGCCGGTTCAGCCACGCCCACAACCCGGCCAAAAAAGAAAGCTGAACCCCCAAAATCAGGACTTTCCCCGGCCCCTTTCGCCCACCCCGCGGCGGAGGGGCCTTTTTTGATGGCCGGGGGCTTGTCAGCCGCCGCAAAGATGATACAATAAAATCAAAGTAAGGCCGCGGCTGCGGGTCGGGCCGGAATACAGGAGGAAAACAGATGATCTATCTTGGCGTGGATCTGGGCGGCACCAACATCAAGGCCGCCCTGGTAGAGGAGGATGGCCGCATCCTGCGGGAGGGCAGCCGTCCCACCCGTCTGCCCCGTCCGGCGGAAGCGGTGTGTGATGACATCGCCGGTTTGTGCCGGGAACTGATGAAGGAAGAAAAACTGGGCACCGCCGATGTGGCCTGCGTGGGTGTGGGCTGCCCCGGCACGGTGGATGACACCACCGGCATGGTGCTGTACTCCAACAACCTGGACTGGGCGGACTTTGCCATGGGGGACTACCTGCACAAGGCCCTGGGCATGCCGGTGCGTCTGGCCAACGACGCCAACGCCGCCGCTTTGGGCGAAGCTTTGGCCGGCTGCGCCAAGGGCGCCCAGAGCGCGGTGATCATCACCCTGGGCACCGGCGTGGGCGGCGGTGTGGTGCTGGACGGCAAGCTGCTCACCGGCTACACCGGCGCCGCCGCCGAACCCGGTCACATGGCCATTGACGGCAGTGCCGACGCCCCCCTGTGCACCTGCGGGCGCCGGGGCTGCTTTGAGGCCTTTGCCAGCGCCACCGCCCTGATCCGCCAGACCCGGGAAGCCATGCAGGCCCACCCCGAAAGCGGGCTGTGGAAGCTGGCCCCCACCCTGGAAGAGGTCACCGGCCGCACCGTTTTTGATGCCCGGGATGCCGGGGACCCGGTGGCCGCCCAGGTGGTGGACAACTACATCGGCTATCTGGCCGCCGGTGTGGCCAACCTGATCAACATCTTCTTCCCCCAGGTGGTGGGGCTGTCCGGCGGCATCGCCAACCAGGGCGAAGCCCTGCTGGTCCCCCTGCGGGCCAAGGTGGAGCCCCTGGTCTTCGGCGCGGCCCATGCCCACAAAAAGACCACCATCACCACCTGCACCCTGGGCTATCGGGCCGGGGTCATCGGCGCGGCGCTGCTGGGCCGCACCGCCCGCTGAACGTACATCTGCAGCAAAAAAGGACCGCTGCCCCCTGTGGGGCGGCGGTCCTTTTCGGTTGTCTTATCGGGCGGGTTCGGACGAGGGCTCGGGGGCGGCGTCGGCGTGCACCTGGATCTTTCCGCTGCGCACCAGGTCGATGAACAGCTTGCCCAGGCGGGGGTCGAACTGGGAACCCAAATTGTCCTCGATCTCCTGCAGGGCCCGGTCCACGCTCAGCGCGTCCTTGTAGCTGCGGCGGGAGACCATGGCGTCAAAGGAATCGGCCAGACACAGGCACCGGGCCCCGATGGGGATCTGCTCCCCCGCGATGCCCCGGGGATATCCCTGGCCGTCCCACCGTTCGTGGTGGCCCAGCACCGAAGGGATGACGTAGTCCATGGAGGGCAGGTACCGGATCATGGAGATGGAATCCTCCACATGCTGCTTGATCACATCGTATTCCTCGGCGGTCAGGCGGCCGGTCTTGGAAAGGATGGTCTCCGGGGTGCCGATCTTGCCGATGTCATGCAGCAGACCCGCCTGCCGGACGATCTCGATGTGCTCGGCGTCCAGACCGGCGGCCCGGGCCAGGGCGGCGGCGTATTCCGCCACATGCTGGGAATGGCTGAAGGTGTAATGGTCCTTGGCGTCGATGGCGGCGGTCAGGGCGAAGATGGTGGAAGAACAGCTGTCCGCCAGGGCCCGCTTGGAGGCGTAGCTCTTGGCGATGCGGGTGTCCTCCGGCTCGGGGGTGTACAGGCACACCCGGTTCTTGCCGCTGTTCTTGGCGGAGTAGACGGCCATGCCCGCATAGGTCAGCAGCTCCTCCACGCTGCGGGCACAGGTGGGATAGCTGCTGATGCCGGCGCAGAAGGTCAGGAAACGGCGGGTGGTCTGACCGGAGCCCACCACTTCCCGCCGCAGCCACTGGCGGGCCTGCTCTGCGCAGTCGGTGGCGGTGTCCGGCGCACAGAAGGGGAAGCTGATGACAAATTCCTTGCCGCTGTACCGGGCCACGGTGCCCCGGCTGCCCACCAGCACCCGCAGGGCGTTGGCAAACCGCTTGAGGATGCGGTCCCCTTCGGCGGCGCCGTACAGTTCGTTGTACAGCCGGAAGTCGTCAAAGCTGATGATGAGCACCGTCAGCTGGTCGTGGCGGGCCAGATCAAAGTCCCGCTGCAGCACTTCCTGGAAATAACTGCGGTTGTACAGCCCGGTGAGCGGGTCAAACTGGGCCTTTTTGCGCAGCGCCTCATACAGGGAGGCGTTGTTCAGGGCAATGGCCAGCACCGCCGCCACCGAATCCAGCATGCTCAGCCGGTCCTGGGACAGGGCGCGGCGGGCGGCCGTGTCCTGCCGGGAAAACAGGGTCAGGGCGGTCATTTCCTCCCCGCTCATGACGGGCAGCAGCAGTTCCACCCGCATCTGGTCCAGGCGGTCCTTCTCCTTCTGCCACAGGGCCCGGAAATACCGGGACCGGGTGAATTCCGCGTACTGGGAACAGCAGCCCCGGGATTTCAGCCAGACCATCAGCGGATCGTCGGCGGCAAAGCTGTCCCGGCAGGCCACCGACATCTCGGTGGCATCCCGCATCTCGTAGCAGCCGGTGCGGCTGTCCAGCACAAAGATGCGGGCGGTGTATCCGGGCATGGTGTGCTGCAGGTAATCCCGGTACAGCTGCAGCAGGGCGTTCATGCTCAGGGTCTTGTTCACGTCGGTGCTGAACCGGCGCAGTTCCTCGTTCTGCTGTTCGGCGCCCTTGAGCAGGATGGCGGTCATGAGGCGGCGGACCAGGCAGAACAGCAGCACCGTGAGCACCGACACCGCCACCGAGAAGACGATGGTCTTGTAGGGCATGAAGTTGGCAAAATACCGGGCATAGAAGGCGTCCGCCGCACGATAGCAGCTGACCAGCAGCACGCTGGCGCAGATCAGGGCGATGGCAAACACCGGCCCGTTGGAGGCAAAGCTGCGCAGGGGCACCAGGCGGCGCCGGTACAGCATGTAGTACAGGCAGCAGGCGTTGACCATGCAGGAGAAGGTATCCACCGGCAGCGAGACCATCTGGGGCAGCACCGCCGATACGGTGCAGGCGAACATGACCGCCACGCCCACCAGCATGGGGCGGAACTGGGCGATGTCCGTCTGGCCGTTCCGGCAGCTTTTGTAAGCCAGACGCCAGGAGGCCAGCAGGGTGTACACGGCCATGAGGATGGGGATGGCCACCAGGGGCGAGACACCGTACTCAAAGCGGGTCTCGTGGCCCACCGTGACCATGTGGGGGTCGGTGATGAAGACGTTGCCCGCGTTGAGCAGCAGGATCACCAGCCAGATGGCCCCCTGCACAATGTGGGAGAAGGGCGCCTTGGTGGCGGTGAACCGGTAGATGAAGTTGTAGACCAGGAAAGGTACCAGAAAGATGCCGGTGATGGACACCATGTACCAGAACGGGGACCCCGGTGCCAGCTGCAGGCGCATGAAGAGGGACCCGCCGGACCACATGGTGAAAGCACCCAGCAGGGCGATGAAGGCATAGACCAGGCGGTCCTTCTTGGTGCTCAGGGCGGTGAGGAACAGAAACAGGTTGCACAGCAGGGAAAGCAGGGGCACAATGATGAACAGGCGTTCGTTCAGGGTCACCGGTCCTCACCCCCTTCTTCCGCCGGACCCTGCATATGCAGGATGTCCAGCACGATCTCCCGGGGTGCGCCCACCGGCGGGACCCGGCGGCCGGTGCGGGCGGTATAGGCATCCACCGTGCCGGATTTCAGGATGGTCACCCGCAGCGGGTCCATGCCCAGCAGGCGTTTCAGGTCCTTGTAATCTCCGTCATAGGAGCGGAAGTAGATGGACAGATGTTCCTGCAGAATCTGCCGGGACAGGCTGGCGGCGCCGGGATCGTCCGAGTCCAGCTCCGCGTACAGGTCCAGGTAGGAGTGGCCGTCGGCGTCGTATTCCTTCACCGCGAACCAGTGCCCGATGGGCAGGCGGGAGAGGGTGATGACCTTTTCAATCTCCCGTTTGGTGATGCGGGTGAAGCCCGCAATGTCGATGACGGTGGGGATGCGGTCCACATACTCGAACTGGGGCAGGTCCAGCTTGTCCTCCGGGTTGCGCAGACGCAGGCAGCGGTAGATATCCCCCACCCGATAGCGCAGGAAGGCGCCGCCCTTGAGCACCGTGATGACCAGCTCGTATTTCTGGCCGGCCACCAGCTCGTCCATCAGATAGGTGCGGGGCGTGTAGGCGGGATCTTCCAGTTCCCGGAGGTATTCGTGCTCGGGAATGAACTCATAGAAGCAGGCGTCCGGGAAAAAGACCAGCCCGTTCTTGCTCCAAGTCTCGGTGCCCATGCAGGAAGGCTCGGTGCCGCCGGCCAGTTCCAGGGGACGGATGCCCCAGGCTTCGGCCAGCTCGTTCTTGTACAGGGCGGTGTCGGTACCCACACAGACAAACCCGTCCAGCTTGAACAGGTCCCGGGGCCGCAGATGGGTGCCGTCCCGCCGGCAGCGGTACAGGGCCGACAGCAGCCGTACCAGCATGCGGGGACTCATCCCCCACAGAAGGCTCAGACTGCCGCCGCCCCCGCCGCCGGCCAGACTGTCCAGGTTGCGGGTGGCGCCGTACAGCACGCTGCTCATGCCGAAAAACAGGTTCATGCCGTGCTTGACCGCCAGCTTGTATCCCAGGCGGGTCTGCTGGCCGAAGCTCATCTTGCGGGCTTCCCGCACCGAGGGCATGAACCGCAGGCGGATCTGCGGGCGGATCAGGTCGGGAAACATGCCGGTGGCGTAGGGCATGGGGGCCAGACTGTACAGCACCCGGGCCCCGGGCCGCACATGAAAATGGCCCCGGCCCTTGCTGGTGGACAGGATCATGGCCGCCAGAATGTTGCGGGTGTAGGCTTCCAGCATGCTCTCGGTATAAGGAGCGCGCTTGGAGGGAAAATCGCCGCCCTCCCAGGTGGTGTGCAGCCACACCACCGGCTTGGCGGGCAGCATCTCCTCCCGCTGGGGCAGCAGTACGTCGGCGTAATCCTCAAATTTCGTCAGGGGGACCAGGGTGCGGAACTCCTCCACATTGCGGGGCACACCGTTCTTGAACAGGCGCTGCCCCAGCGGGCAGGCGGCCATCAGCGACACCTGCTCCATGACCAGGCGGTTCTGGATCTGCATGTACTCCGGCAGAGTCAGGTCCAGAAAACCGCAGTATTCCTGCCAGATTTCGGCGGCCGGACATTGTTTCAGCTTTTCCTCAAAGGTCATGGTAGGACATCCCTTTTTTCAGATTTTACTTCGGGGTGCGCAGGGTACGCAGGCAGCGGCGCAGGCTGCGGAGGGTGGGCAGAAACCGGGGCGTGACGGCCCGGTAGGCCGCATAGTTCCGGATGCTGCGGGGAAAGACGACGGCGCCCTGCCAGGCGGCATAGGCGGCGTCCAGGGCGGTGAACAGCACAAAGGCACAGCCCAGGGCCCAGCCGCCCAGCGCGCCCCACAGGCAGGCGTAAAACCCGCCCAGGAACAGGACCCCCGGATGCCGGCACAGGGCGAACACGCCGGTGTCCACCAGAGGGCGGAGCTCATCCGGTCGGGCGGTGGCAGCGCTGCTGCCGCCCGACGGCAGGGCAAAAAACAGGGTGTAGACCAGAAGGCCCAGCAGCAGCACCGCCCCCGCGCCGAACACCAGGGAGACGGGACCGTGGGCATACCGGCGCAGGGCGTCGGCAGCCAGCACGGCGGTGACCAGGGCCAGCAATCCGCCGCCCGCCGGAAACAGCGCTCCGGCGCCCCGGCGGCCGTGCAGTACCTGGGCGTAATCGGAAAGGAACATCAGCCCGAAAGCCAGGGCGCCCAGACCCAGGCAGGCCAGCCGGATGGCCGTCATTTCTGGCGGAAGGCCAGACCCAGGCAGCCCGCCCCGGTATAAATGCCGATGACGGCGCCCACCCAGCCGATGGTGATGCGGATCTCCGGGTCGATGGCCCGCAGCCGTTCGGCCACGGTCTCGGCCAGCTGGGTGCGGTCGGCGTGAAAGACAAAGACCTCCCCGCCGTAGACCGCTCTCTCCCGGTACAGGTCCACCACCCGGTCCACCGCCCGGTCAAAGCCCCGGACGATGCCGATATCGCTGACCAGCCCGTCCTTGAACACCAGGATGGGTTTGACCTTGAGCAGGTCGGCGGCCAGCACCCGGATGGCCCCGGCGCGGCCGCCCTTGCGGGCGTTGGCCAGGGACTCCATGGCAAAGTAGACCCCCACATGAGGACGCAGTTCCTCCAGTTTTTCCACGATCCGGGCAGCGGTCAGGCCTTCCGCCGCCAGCCGTGCGGCCTCCCGGACCAGGACC
This sequence comes from uncultured Gemmiger sp., assembly GCA_944388105.1. Lineage (GTDB taxonomy): Bacteria > Bacillota > Clostridia > Oscillospirales > Ruminococcaceae > Gemmiger. The sequence continues at coordinate 22,369 of CALXHN010000011.1, forward strand.
GCCAGCCCGTAGGAGACCTGCTGGGAATCATAGATGGTCACGGGGGTGGCAAAGCCCTGTTCCTCCAGCAGCTTGACGGCGCTGCGGGCGGTGTTGCAGGAACCGGACATCTTGCTGGTCAGGCTCAGGCAGAGCAGCTCGGTGCAGCCCGGTTCGGCCGCAGCCGCCTGGAATGCCTGCATGAACTGCTCCAGATTGGGATGGGCTGTCTTGGGCAGCTCCTCACAATCCGCCAGCCGCCGGTACAGGGTGGGCGGGTCGATCTCGATGTTGTTGCGGTATTGCTCGGTGGGACTGAAGGCAATATAATCCGGGATGGCGGTGACGCCCAGCTCCTCCACCTGCTGCGGGGTCAGATCACAGACCGAATTGGTCAAAATATGTACCATCCGCGACAGCTCCTTCTTGTATACAAAACAGAACGGGTCCCGCCAACTCCCTTTGGAGCGGGCCGGAACCGATTTCAGGACAGACGAAATCTACTTTATTATGCGCGTGGGAGAGGGAACTTGTCAAGAAGTGCACAATCTTGTCGAAGTCCCAAAAATGACGCGGGGAAAAGCGGCCTCACACAATCTGTTGCGGCAGCGGGGGCGGTGGGTACCAGCCAAAAGGCATATTGCACAACTGTACAGGAAAAAGAGCTGGTTTGGGACGGCTGAACGCCAAAAATAGATATAGATCAAGAGTGGACCCCGCTGCCTTGCCGGGGACAGCGGATTGTGCTATCATAGGGAAAAAGCAGAAGAGGCTGCGAGGTGTAAGGAAGATGGAACAATCCAATCCGAAGGCGCGCCGGGTGCTGGCGGCCGGCTGTGTGTGCGGGCTGCTGGGCAGTCTGGCCCTGCCCTGGGACGCGGTGAGCTGCGTGCTGTACGCGCTGGCGTCGGTGCTGCTGGCGGTGGGCTGCGGCATGCTGCGCAAGATCCGCCCGGAATACGGCAGCGCCGCCAAGCCGGCGGTGGCGGCCGCGGTGGCCTTTGCCCTGGGCACCGTGCTGGACGGGGGCAGTCTGGCCCAGATGCCCATGGTGGCGGGAGCGGCGTTTTTGTATTTCAGCATCGCCTACTATGCCAACGGCGCCGTGCAGGAAGCCGGCGTGCGGGAAGCCCGGGGCGGTGCGCCCCGCCCGCCCAAGGCGGCCATCCGGTTTGAATATGCGGCCGGCCTGTTTGTGCTGGCGCTGCTTGTGGGCGAAATGATGCCCGCCATCCTGCGCCTTGCCCAGGTGGTGGCCATGGCTGCCATGGGGGTGGGCTTTGTGCAGCTGACCCGGTTCATGCTGAAAGGACCGGACAGGGAAGAACCTGCCGAGTGAGGCATCCCCGAAACATCACAGAAAAAGACCCCCGTCAACGGATTGCCCGTTGGCGGGGGTCCTTTGTGTTCTGCGTCAGTCGTCCAGTTCAAAGTCCCCGGGCAGCAGCAGGTCCAGGGGAGCGGCCGGGTCGGCCACCAGACGGCGGGACTGGTTCAGGATGGCCCGTTCCAGGGCGTTGCGGGCCATGCGGCCGTTGCCCGCCTTGGCGGCGTCCTCTGCCTGACGGCGGGCAAACCAGGATTTGAGGGGCAGGGCACAGCCTTCGTCCAGGCGGTAGCCCTTGGCGGCGGCCAGACTCCGGGTGATGGCCCACAGCTCGTCGGCGGTGTAGTCGGGAAACTCGATCTGGTTGGGGAACCGGCTGGCCAGACCGGAGTTGGCGGCCAGGAAGGTCTGCATCTCTTTGGTGTAGCCCGCCAGCACCACCACCAGATCGTTGCGGTGGTCCTCGATGCCCTTCACCAGGGTGTCGATGGCTTCCAGGCCGAAGCTGTCCTCCCCGCCCCGGTAGAGGCTGTAGGCTTCGTCAATGAACAGCACCCCGCCCAGGGCGCTGCTGATGACCTGGTTGGTCAGGGGGGCGGTGTGGCCCACATACCGGCCCACCAGGTCGGCACGGCCCACCTCCACCAGCTGGCCGCCCCGCAAGGCGCCGATGGCCTTCAGGTACTTGGCCAGGATGCGGGCGATGGTGGTCTTGCCGGTGCCCGGGTTGCCGGTGAAGATCATGTGCATGTTGATCTCCGCCACCGGCAGGCCCTGGGCCTTGCGCCGCTGTTGGGCCTGCACGTTTTTGGCGATGTCCCGCACAAAGGTCTTGACCTGGGCAAGGCCCACGATGCGGTCCAGCTCGGCCTCCACCGCCTCCACGTCACCCCGGTATTGCTGGGGCAGCAGGCTGAGCAGGTCGAAGGCCTCCCCGCCGTCCACGGCGGCAAAGACCCGGCCCTCCCGCACCGTGAGCACCGCGGGGGTGCCGTCGGCGGGGGCGGTGTCGGTGGAAAGAACATATTCCGCCAGGGCGCGGAAGAGCAGGTCCGCAAACTCCCGCATGGCGCTCATGCCGCCCCGCTTGCCGTACTGGGCGGCCAGATAATCCCGCATGTCCGCCCCCATGGACAGGGCCAGCCCGCACTGGCGGCGGGTCTTCTGGGCCAGGAAGTTCAGTTCCCGGGCGGCGATGGCGGCCAGACTTTCGGGGGTGAAGGGGTCGGTGCGGCAGATATCCCCGGCCAGGGCGTCCACGAACCGGGCGCCGAACCGGTCGGCCAGGGCGGCCTCATCCTTCTCGGAGAAAAAGACGAAATACTTGCCCCCGGCACTGAGCTCACCCACGGCCCCCGGGGCCAGGGCGGTGCCCACATCCACCAGGATGCCCCGCTGCAGCACATACCGGCTGGAAAGGGCCAGGGTGCCGTCCATGGCCAGGTCAGCCACCATGTTCAGGTAGGAGGAGGCACAGGCCTCGTAGTGGTCGAAGGCCAGCACCTGGGCGGGGGACTGCAGGGCTGCGTACAGGTCCTGCAGAAAGAGCTTTTCCTGGGCGGGGCCGGGGTAGAGGGCCAGGTCCAGGGTCTCGATGTCGGCGTTGGGCAGCAGGCCCCGGTCGGCCATCTGCCGCACCACACACCGCAGGGTGTAGTGGCGGCCGGTGCCCTCCGGCCCGCAGAGCAGCATGGGCCCCCGGGCTTTGCGGGGGTCGTCAGTGCCCATGACAAAGGGACGGCGGAAGGCCTTGACCACATCCGCCACAAAGGCGTCCTGGCCCAGCACCTCGGTGCGCACGGCGGCGGCCAGCCCCTGGAACCCGGCACCCCGGGCGGGGGCAGGCCCGGGCGCGGAGGCTTTGGTATCGTCCAGCAGACCGTCGCTGCGCAGACTGCGGGTCAGTTCGGTGCTCATCCGGCGGACGTTCTCGGTGGTGGCGGCCGCCGCCCGGTCCACTGCGTCCAGGGCGTCGGCGGCAGAGCGGCGGCGCTTGCTGCCGGCGGCCAGGGCATCCAGCTGTGCCTGCATGTCGGCCAGACTGGCAACGGCCGCATCGGCCTGTTCCTTGCTGCCGGAGCCCCGGGAACCCATCAGGCTCCGGACCCAGGCGTCATACCCGTCCTCAATGCTCATGGGGCGCCTCCTTGTCGCTTTTCACGGTGATGCGGTAAAAATTCTTCACGCTGCAGCCGGCCCGTCCGCCGCCCGCACAGGCGCAGGCACAGGCACAGCTGGAAACACAGGCACAGGCACATCCGCCGCCGGTGCGTCCGGCACCGCCGCCCCGGAAGGAACCGCCGTCCGCATGGAAGCCGGCGGGCGGTGCGGTGGGGGTGTAGCCCGGGGGCGGGACTGCCCCCGGCGCCAGATGGATGACGTGGTGGCCGTTGCTGTACCAGCGGCGGTCACTGCGGCCGAAGCCGCCCCGCCAGCGGGGACAGGTGGTGGCGTACATCCAGAAGATGAAAAAGACAAAGGCGAAGACGGAGACCATGAAGACCAGGATGATGAGGCTGTCCCTGCTCTGGATCTCGTCGGGCTGCATGCGGGTGGTGGGGTCGTAGGTGTCGGCCAGGGCGGCAGGGACCTGCACCCGGACGGTGGCTTTCTCCCCGTGGTCCAAAGCGCCGAAGTCCCACACATAATACCCGTCTTCCATCGTGTCGGTGTCGGCGGTCATGCCGTCGGCAGCCTTCCACCGGATGGTCAGTTGCTCCACGCACAGGTCGTCAAACCAGCCGGGGGTGAAATTGTAGCTGGCGGTGCCGTCGTCCGACACGGTGTACAGGTGGCTCTGGTGCACCCGGAAGGAAAAGCGGACCCGGCTCTGCTGGCCGGACTGGGCCGCATAGACGGGCTCATAGTACCGGTACACAAAGGTGACGCGGGCAAAGGTGTTGCCGTCCTCGGTCTGTACCCGCACCCCCGAGACCGTGTCCGGGGTCAGGTTCTCAAATTCGTCCACATGCCCGTTGGCCAGACCAATCTTGACCCAGGACAGAGGCTCGTCGGAACTGCCGCCGATGACCTCCCAGTCGATGTCATAGGTGATGTCAGCGCTGCCGTCTGCCCGGGGGTCCACCGTGACGGTGTAGGCGTTGATGCGGTCCAGATCGCCGCTGTCCGCCCGGGCGGGCAGCGCCGCCAGCAGGCTCAGCAGCAGGATCACAGGCAGCAGGGCGGCCAGACGGCGGGCGCGGAAAAGCAGTGTGTTCATGATTCGTCCTCCTGCAAAGGCGTTTCGCCCAGAGGGCAGATGTGCAGCATTTTGGCGCTCTGCCGGCGGATGCGGCGGCAGGCCGGATGGTTCCAGATGCGCCGCCAGGGCTGGTGCAGGATACTGCCCAGCCCCGGTCCGCACAACCAGCTCTGGCAGGGCAGCACGGTGCCGTCCGGGGCGATGGCCATGTTGGACAGGCAGGCCCCGCAGCTGGGCAGCTGGGTAAAGCCCAGCTCCCGCAGGGTCTCCTCCTTCAGCCAGCCCGGACTGGTGAAGTCCAGCTCCATGCCGTGCGCCTCCGCAAAGGCCCGGGCGTCTTTCAGGGTCCGGGTGAGTTCGGCGGGGGACAGGCGGGTGCCCCGGCTCTCGGGGCTCTGGGCGCTGCCCGCGGGGATCAGCCCGGAACAGGTGGCGTACCGGATGCCCAGTTCATGGGCCAGGGCCAGGGTGGATGCATAGTCCCGGTTCAGGCTGCACAGCGGGGTGTTGATGCTCACGTTCAGGCCGGCGGCCAGGGCGTTGCGGATACCGGCAATGGTGTCCGCATAGCCCGGGGCCCCCACCAGGGTATTGTGGATGGATTCGTCGGCGGAATACAGGGTGACCTGCACGCTGTCCAGGCTGGCCTCATACAGGTCGTGGCACAAAGCGCTGGTGAGCATCCGGCCGTTGGTGTTCAGCCGGGTGACGAACCACTGGGCGGCGTCCACCAGCTTGACCAGGTCGTGGCGCAGGGTGGGTTCGCCCCCGGTGAAGGTCAGCTGGGGGATGCCCGCCGCCCGACATTTCTGGATGACCGCCAGCCACTGGTCGGTGTCCAGCTCCTCGGTCTCGCCGTAGGGCTGGCGGGCGGCGTAGCAGTGCAGGCATTTCTGGTTGCAGTGCCAGGCCCCGTCCTTGACCATGGCGCTGATGAGCAGGTCCATGCGGTGGGGCGCCGCCATGTGGCGGGCATAGGAACCCAGGTCCATGGGCTGGATCTCCTGGGCGGGGGCCTTGCCTCTGGCGATGGCGGACAGCGCTTCCATCATGGAGCGCAGGTCGGCGGCGATCTGTTCCGGCGGGGTGCGTTTGTACACGGCGCAGGTGGCCTGCACGGCGGCGTCGGCGGCCTGCTGCCACTGCTCCTCCCCGATCTCCTGGCCTTCAAAGGGCTGCAGGGTTTCCATCAGGTTGGCCAGCAGAATGGCCCAGGAAACGCTCAGGGGCAGGATGTCCTTTCCGTTGAGGATGGCCACAAAGGGCACGTCGGTGTGCTGGTGCCGGCTGGGCACCAGATGGATGCGAAGGGCGCCGGGTCCTTCCGGGTCCAGGGTGATGTGGCACACATGGTCCAGATGGCGGCGCAGAAACTGGGTCTCGGCCCGGCTCAAAAGCGGCATGAGATACCCTCCTGTATCGTATTCAGAAAAGCAGGCGGCGGCCCCGCGGGCGCGCCCCGGCAAAGATTGTACAAAAGCCCGTGTAAATGTGTGGATATTATACCACAGAACTGCCCATGGGACAAGGAGAGTGCCCAACAAAGAAAAACACCCGCCCGCGGTGTGCGGACGGGTGAAACCAAAAAAATCCCGCCCGCAGGCCGCGGACGGGAGATAACGATCAGAAGGTGAGGTTGCCGAATTCGGACAGGCGCAGGTCGGAATTGTGCTCCTGGGCCCAGTTGATGCTCCACGGGCTGCCGAAGAGCAGCAGGCGGTTGCCCTTCAGGTCCTCGATGGCCCGGGTGTCGCTGGTCACGTCCAGGGTCTTGGGGTCCAGCTCGTCCGGGGTGTTGAGGATCCAGCGGATATACTCATAGGGCAGGGTCTGCAGGCGGATGTCCACGTTGTACTCGTTTTTCAGGCGGTACTCCAGCACTTCCAGCTGCAGCACGCCCACCACGCCCACAATGACTTCCTCCATGCCGGAACCCAGGTCCCGGAAGATCTGGATGGCGCCTTCCTGGGCGATCTGTTCCATGCCCTTGACGAACTGCTTGCGCTTCATGGTGTCCACCTGGGTCACCCGGGCAAAGTGCTCGGGGGCGAAGGTGGGGATGCCCGCAAACCGCACATGGGGCTTGCCGGTGCACAGGGTATCGCCGATGGAGAAGATGCCCGGGTCAAACAGGCCGATGATATCCCCGGCGTAGGCCTCGTCCACAATGGCGCGGTCATCGGCCATCATGCTGGTGCCGGTGGCCAGTTTGATGTTCTTGTTCTCCTGCACATGGAAGGCTTCCATGCCCCGCTCGAACTTGCCGGAGCAGATGCGCACAAAGGCGATGCGGTCCCGGTGGTTCTTGTTCATGTTGGCCTGGATCTTGAAGATGAAACCGGAGAAATCCGGGCTCTGGGGGTCCACCAGCTCGCCGCTCTCGGCGTCCTTGCGGGGCAGCGGGGTGGGGGTCAGGCGCAAAAAGTCCCGCAGGAAGGGTTCCACGCCGAAGTTGGTCAGCGCCGACCCGAAGAATACCGGGGACAATTCGCCCCGGTGCACCGCGGCCAGATCAAACTCCTCCGCGGCGCCGTCCAGCAGCTCGATGTCGTCGGCCAGACGCTGGTGGTTGTCCGCCCCGATGAGGTCGTCCAGGGCAGGGTCCCCCAGACCGGCCTCGATCTCGTCCACCATCTTCACGCCGTTGGCGCGGCCGTCGCCCTCAAAGGCCAGGACCCGGCGGCTGTTGCGGTCGAACACGCCCTTGAAGCCCTTGCCGCAGCCGATGGGCCAGTTCATGGGGTAGGTCTTGATGCCCAGGATCTCCTCAATGTTTTCCATCAGCTCAAAGGGGTCCCGGGCTTCCCGGTCCATCTTGTTGATGAAGGTGAAGATGGGGATGTGGCGCAGGGTGCAGACCTTGAACAGCTTGATGGTCTGGGCCTCCACGCCCTTGGCCGCGTCGATGACCATGACGGCAGAGTCCGCCGCCATCAGGGTGCGGTAGGTGTCCTCCGAGAAGTCCTGGTGGCCGGGGGTGTCCAGAATGTTGATGCACTTGCCCTGGTACCGGAACTGCAGCACCGACGAGGTGACCGAGATGCCGCGCTGCTTTTCAATGTCCATCCAGTCGGACACGGCGTGCTTGGCGCTCTGCTTGCCCTTGACAGAACCGGCGGTCTGGATGGCGCCCCCGTACAGAAGCAGCTTTTCGGTCAGGGTGGTTTTGCCGGCGTCCGGGTGCGAGATGATCGCAAATGTGCGCCGGCTTTCGATTTCTTCACGCAATGAAGCCATATTTCCAATTACTCCTTGTTGATTGTGACAGTGACGGCCCAAACGCATCGGTCACATGGGGGCACACTCCTCTATTCTAAGCATACTTTTCTATCATACCTTGTTTGGGGCGCAAATGCAACGGATTTTTGCCTTCCGGCGCACAAAAAATCCCCCGGACCGCCTTGGAGGGGCGTCCGGGGTGTGGTATAATGGTCAAAGACCTGCCTGAAAAGGCTTTTTCAGCACAAAGCAGGGCAGGGGCGCCGTGGAGGCCCAGTTGGCAAACTCGCACACCAGCACGGTGTACTTGGTCAGGGGCAGGGCGCGGAAAAATTCCAGGACAGCCTGCTTTTCCCCGTCCCCGATGACCTTGCCGCTGTACAGCACCGCCGTCAGCACGCCCCCGGGCTTGAGGGCATCCAGCGCCGCCTGCAAAGCGGGCAGGGTGCTTTCCGCCGCCGAGTGGACCGCATGGTCCGCTCCCGGCAGCCAGCCGAAGTTGAACACCGCTGCGTCCAGGGTGCCGGGGGGCACCAGATGCCCCAGGTCCCGGTGGTCGCAGACGATGGCCCGCCCCACCCCCTGCAGGCCGTGTTCCGCCAGCAGCCGGTTGGTGGCTTCCACCGCGGCGGGCTGGATGTCCAGGGCCAGCACCCGGCCGTTGGGAGACGCCTTGCGGCAGAGGAAGAGGGTGTCGTGGCCGTTGCCGCAGGTGGCATCCAGGAAGGTCCCGCCCGTGGGGATGGTGCCTTCCAGAAACCGGTGGCACAGCTCCACGGCGGTCATGTCCGGGGAACGCACCCGCTGCCAGGAACCGTCCGCCTCCCCCGTGGGGGAAAAGCCGAACTTGTGCAGCAGGGCCGCCGCCGCGGCATTCTCCGGCGCGGGGGCGGTGAAATGGCTGGGTGTCTGGCGGGCAAAACCGTCGTTGAGGCGCAGCATCTCCCGCAGAAGATAGCTGCCGTACCCCCGGTTGCGCCACTGGGGCTGCACCGTGAACATGGTGATGCGGTCCCCGTCCAGTTCGGCCTGACCGATGAGGGTGGATTCCTTGTACAAGAGATAGCGGTTGTCCTGCCGGGTGACCTGCATGGCGCGGCTCCTTTCCTGGGATTTGTCATTAGAATACGGCCAAAAACCGGGTTTTGTCAAGGGCGGAAAGGGGCTTGCGGGGCGGGCTTTTCACATTTGTTTCACGGTCAGGAAAAACCAATTTCACAATTGGCATTTATACTGGGAACCAAGCTCAAGGAAAGAGCCGGAGGCGCTTCGGACGCCGATCCTGGTATGAAATAGATTAAAGGAGTGCACGAATATGAGCGAATATGATTACTCGGGTCTGTATCACCAGAACCCGCAGAATACTCCGCCCACCGGCGGACAGACGCCGCCGCAGAATCCGGCGGACAGCGGATATCCCAACGTGGGCAGCAGCGGCATGAACACCGCCAACACCGCCCAGACCGATTTTGCCAGCGACGGACAGGGCGGCCAGCCGGCGGGCGAGGCCTATGCCGGCTACACCGCCCCCCACAGTGAACCCTACGGCAACCCCGGCAACCCCGGCGGTCCTGCCGGCCCCAACGGTCCGGTGAACGGGTACGGCGCACAGCCCACCCCGCCCACCCCGCCCCGCAAGAAGGGCGGCAAAAAGATCGGCCTGCGCATCCTGGCCGGTGTGGGCGTTGTGGTGCTGGGCTTCGGCGGCGGCCTGCTGGGCACGGTGGCGGCTTCCCGCGCCGGACTCACCGGCAGCCAGGTGGTGGTCCAGCAGGTGCAGCGGGACGAAAACGCCACCGCTTCCACCCAGGGCAGCACCGGCGGCACCAACCTGTCCATGACCGAGATCGCGGCCAAGGCCCAGCCCAGCGTGGTGGCCATCACCACCGAGCAGATGGTGAGCACCAACAGCTGGTTCGGCAACTATGTGCAGAGCGGCGCCGGTTCCGGCGTCATCATCAGCCAGGACGGCTACATCCTGACCTGCGCCCATGTGGTCAACGGCGCCACCAACATCAAGGTGCAGCTGCCTGACGACACCGAATACACCGCCACCGTGGTGGGGGCGGATACCACCTCCGACATTGCGGTGGTCAAGATCGACGCCACCGGCCTGAGCGCTGCCACCATCGGTGATTCCGATGCCCTGGCGGTGGGCGAGCTGGCGGTGGCCGTGGGCAACCCCCTGGGTACCCTGAGCGGCACCGTCACCGACGGCATCATCAGCGCGGTGAACCGTTCGGTGGAAGTGGAAAGCAATGAGATGAGCCTGATCCAGACCGACGCGGCCATCAGCCCGGGCAACTCCGGCGGCGGCCTGTTCAACGGCCAGGGCGAACTCATCGGCATCGTCAACGCCAAGAGCGGCTCCACCACCAACACCGGTGAGGCCACCAACGCCGAAGGTCTGGGCTTTGCCATCCCCATCAACACCGCCATGGACATTGCCCAGGATCTGATCGAGAACGGCTACGTCAAGCGTCCGGCCCTGGGCGTGACGGTGGTCACCGTTACCCAGGAGAACGCCATGCAGTTCGGTGTGTCCGACTACGGCGTGTATATCTACCAGATCACCCCGGGCAGCGGTGCGGCCAACGCCGGCCTGCAGGTGGGCGACCGGATCATCGCCATTGACGACAACTCGGTCTCCCAGAGCAGCGACCTGACCGGCTACCTGCAGCAGAAGGCGGTGGGCGACACCGTCAACCTGCAGATCGAGCGGGACGGCAAGATGGCCACCTACCAGGTGGTGCTGGGCGAAGGCACCAACACCAGCGCGGCTTCCACCACCGAGAACGCCGCGGGCTGATACGTCTGACCCTTGCGTGAATGAATAAGAACACCCCCGGCACGAAGCGTCTGCTTCGCGCCGGGGGTGTTTTGCTGTTCAGGCAAAGGTCATCAAAAGGCCATCAGAAGCCGTGGTTCTCGATGAGCTTGCGGCCCATGAGCACGCCCATGACCGAGGCCATCATCAGGCCGCGGGTCCAGCCGGAGGAGTCGCCCAGGCAGTGGAGGTTGGCCACGTTGGTCTCCAGGTCGGTGTCCATGCGGACCTTGTTGGAGTAGAACTTCAGCTCGGGGGAGTAGAGCAGGGTCTCGGGGGCGGCAAAGCCCGGGACCACATGGTCCACCATCTTGATGAACTCGATGATGTTCACCATGGCCCGGTAGGGCATGGCGGCGGTGATGTCACCGGCCACCGCGTCCTTCAGGGTGGGGCGGACGTTGGAGCGGGCCAGCTCCTGGGGCCAGGTGCGCTTGCCGTTGAGGATGTCCCCGTACCGCTGCACCAGAATGTGCCCCGCACCCAGCATGTTGGTCAGTTCGCCCACCTTCTGGGCGTAGGCGATGGGCTGGTTGAAGGGCTCGGTGAAGTTGTGGCTGACCAGGATGGCCAGGTTGGTGTTGGAGCTCTTCAGGTCCTTGTAGCTGTGGCCGTTGACCACCGCCAGGTCGTTGTCGTAGTTTTCCTGGGCCACAAAGCCGCCCGGGTTCTGGCAGAAGGTGCGGACCTTGTTCTTCCAGGGGTTGGGATAGCCGATGAGCTTGCCCTCATACAAAACGTTGTTGATGGTCTCCATGATCTCGTTGCGGCATTCCACCCGCACGCCGATGTCCACGGTGCCCGGACGGTGGGCGATGTTGTGCTCGGCGCAGATCTTTTCCAGCCAGTCGGCGCCCCGCCGGCCGGTGGCAATGACCACCTGGCGGCCGGTGACCCGGACTGCCTCGGCGTCCGGCTTGCCGGCCTTGCGGGCCACCACGCCCCGGCAGGTGTCCCCGTCCAGCAGGATGTTGTCGCACTCGGTCTCGAACCACATCTCCACCCCCTGGGCAGCCAGATAGTTCTGGATGTTCAGGTAGAGCTGCTGGGCTTTCTCGGTGCCCAGGTGACGGATGGGGCAGTCCACCAGCTGCAGGCCCGCCTGGATGGTGCGCTTGCGGATCTCCTTGATCTCGGCCCCTTCATACACGCCCTCCACATGGGGATCGGCGCCGAATTCCAGGTAGATCTTGTCGGTGTAGTCGATGAGGTCCTGGGCAAAGTCCTCCCCGATGAGTTCGGGCAGCTCGCCGCCCACCTCCCGGGACAGGGACAGTTTGCCGTCGGAGAAAGCGCCCGCCCCGGAAAAACCGGTGGTGATGGCGCAGTTGGGTTTGCAGTTCACACAGTGGCCGACCTCGGCTTTGGGACAGTGGCGGCGCTCCACCGGTTTGCCCTTCTCGATGAGCAGGATCTTGAGCTCTTTGGAGCGGCTGCTCTTGCGCAGCAGTTCCAGGGCGGTGAAGATACCGGCAGGGCCGGCGCCGACGATGATCAGGTCATACTGAGTTTGCATGGGTCGATGGGTCTCCTTTTGTTGTGTTGTGAAAAAAATCAGCAGGATCAGCTCTGCGGATCGCTCGGGTCGGGGTCGGCGGGGGCTTCCCCGTCGTCCGTGGGCGCCGGGGCTTCGGCGGCCTTGTCCAGGTCGTGCAGCAGCAGGGCGGTGTACAGGGTGCATCCGGCGTTGAGCACACCCTCGATAATCAGCAGCAGGCCGGACAGCCAGATGGAATCCACCGGCCAGTCGGAGAAGGGCTGCAGGATGAGCAGGATGCCCGCAATGCCGGTGACAAAGCCCAGCACAAACAGCACCCACCAGCGCTGGCCCTTGCGGCGCACCAGCGCCCAGGCGCTCTGTTCCCGGGCGGCGCCGTCCACCAGGAGAAAGACGCCGAACACCACCGGCAGCACCCACTGCACAAAATCGGGGCGCAGCAGGGCAAACAGGCCCAGGGCCAGGGTGACCACACCGCCCGCCAGGGTGAACCAGGCGGCCAGACCCTTCTCCTTGTTGCGGGAATACCGCCACAGGCTGCGGGCGCCGGTCAGGGCGATGAGAAGGCCGAATCCGGCGCACACCCAGGGCAGGCTGGCGGCGGGGGCGGCCAGCAGGGCCAGACCCAGGACAAAATACAGCACACTGAGCACCAGCATGCCGGTACGCAGATGATGAAGCATGACAAAAACCTCCTTGCGGGGCCTCAGGCCGCCGCGGCGGCGGTGCGCATGGGGCGGATGATCTTGTTATAGCAGACCCGCTGGAAAATGATGCACAGCAGGAAAGCCACCACCTCGGCGATGGGGAAGGCCCACCAAACCACATCCACCCGGCCGGCCAGACTGAGCAGCCAGGCGGTGGGCAGCAGCACCACCAGCTGGCGGATGACCGACACCCACAAAGCCAGCACGCCGTGCCCCAGGGCCTGGAAGTAGGCGGAGGAGATGACGTTGAAACCGGCCATCAGGAAGGAGATGGAGATGATGCGCAAAGCCACCGTGCCCAGGCTGAGCATGTCCGGGCTGGCGTTGAAGATGCTGAGCATGACCCCCGGCAGGAACTGCCCCGCCAGAAAGCCCAGCACCATGATGCCCACCGCGTAGATGGCGGCCAGCCGCTTGGTGCCCAGGATGCGCTCCGGCTTGCGGGCGCCGTAGTTGTAGCTGACGATGGGCACCATGCCGTTGTTCAGCCCGAACACCGGCATGAACACAAAGCTCTGCAGCTTGAAGTATACCCCGAAAACCGCCACCGCCGTGCTGGAATAGGCAATGAGGATGGCGTTCATGCCGAAGGTCATCACGCTGCCGATGGCGTTCATGGCGATGGAGGGGATGCCCACCTGGTAGATGCGCAGGATGGTGCGCGGCGCGGGACGGAAGCCCCGCAGGGAGATGTGCACGTCCTTGTTGTACAGAAAATGCAGGGTCAGAGCGGCGGTGGCGCCCACAAACTGGCCGATGACGGTGGCCACGGCGGCGCCGGCGGCCTCCAGGCGGGGCACCCCGAACAGGCCGAAGATGAAGATGGGGTCCAGCACGATGTTGGTCAGCGCACCGATGAGCTGGGTGGTCATGGCAAAGGTGCTGCGGCCGGTGGAGACCAGGATCTTTTCCATCATGCACTGGACGCAGCAGCCCAGGCTGAAGATGGTGCAGATGCTCAGGTATTCCGCTCCGTAGCGGGCAATGAGGGGGTCGGTGGTCTGGGCCCGGATGAAGGCCCCGGCCCCGAACAAACCGAAGATCAGGAAGGCCACGGCGCTGCACACGGCCAGGAACAGGCCGTTGGCGGCGGCGCGGTCCGCCTCGGCGTGGTTTCCTTCGCCCAGATTCTTGGACAGATAGGCGTTGACGCCCACCGCGGTGCCCACCGCAAAGGCGATCAGCAGGTTCTGGATCGGAAATGCCAGACTGACGGCGGACAACGCCGCCTCGTTGACATAGGATACAAAGATGCTGTCCACCACATTGTACAGGGCCTGCACCAGCATGGAAATCATCATGGGGATGGCCAGGGAAAGCAGCAGCGGGTTCAGCGGTTCGGTGCCCATGCGGGCGGCGGAAAGGGTCTTACTCATTCTCGGACGGAAGCCTCCATTGCCTTGGCGGCCTGAACGATGAGCTGGGCGCAGGCTTCCCGGCCCAGGGCGGCGTTCAGGCACAGGTCGTAGTTTTTGGCCTCGCCCCAACGGTTTTCGGTGTAGTAGTTATAATAGCTCGCGCGGGCGCGGTCATGCTTGGCCAGAGCGGTCTCCCACAGGCGGTCGGGCATGTCCTTGGCGCCGGGGCGGTCCTTCGCGTTGCGGATGCGCAGGTCCACCGGCGCATAGACGAAGGTGCTCAGCACATTGGGACGGTCCCGCAGCACGTAGTCGCCGCAGCGGCCCAGAATGACGCAGGAGCCTTTCTGGGCCAGTTCCTTGATGACGTTGGATTGCAGGATGTACACCTGGTCGGCCAGAGGCATGGTGTTGCCCATCATGTACAGGCTGTAGATCAGGCTGCCGCTGCGCTGATTCTCGCTGGCGGCAATGGCTTCTTCGGTCAGACCGCTTTTCTTGGCAGCCAGGGTGATGAGCTCCTTGTTGTACAGGGGCACACCCAGCAGGTCCGCGACCCGCTGCGCGATCTCGCTGCCGCCGGAGGCATATTCGCGTGCCATTGTGATGACCAGGGGTTCCATAAAATCCACCTCACAATTCAATTTTTCGGGGCGGGAAAGACCCGGAAGGCCGTACCACCCCCACTATACCCATTATAACGGCGGACGGGGCAAAAAACAAGAGGAACTCCTTCCCGTTTGCACCCCGGGCCGGGGTGGAGTATAATGGAAAAAACGTCCCGTGCCAACGGGGAACATCAAAGAAAAAACAACGAAAGGTGGAAGTTTTCCATGCCGCTGAAACTTGCCGTTCTGTCCACCAGCCGCATTGTGGCGGAGTTTATGGACCATCTGGCCGAAATGCCCGAGATCGAAGTCACCGCCCTGTGCTGCCGCCCCCAGAGCGAGGCCAAGGCAAAGGCCATGGCCCAGGCCCACGGGGTGCCCCGGGTCTTTACCGATGAGGATGCCTGCTACGCCGCCGGCGGATTTGAGGCGGTGTACATCGGCACCGCCAACCACCTGCACTATGCGGCGGCCAAAAAGGCCCTGGAAGCGGGGTATCATGTGATCCTGGAAAAGCCCTTCACCGCCACCGCCGCCGAAGCCCGGGAGCTGTTCGGTCTGGCCGACCGCAAGGGGGTCATCCTCTTTGAGGCCATCACCACTCCCTACCTGCCCGCCTACCGCTTCCTGCAGGAGAACATTGCCGCCATCGGTCCGGTGCGGGGGGCCATGGCCAGCTTCTGCGCCCGCAGCGCCCGGTATGACGACTACCTCAAGGGCATCTGGAACACCACCTTTGATCCGGCCTGCAACGGCGGCGCCCTCAACGACATGAACGTGTACAACCTGCACTATTTCTGGGGGCTGCTGGGCATGCCGGAATCCTGCGAATACCACCCCAGCCGGGGAGCCAACGGCATCGACACGGCGGGTACGGTGGTGCTCCACTACCCGGATTTTTGTGCCGTGGCCCTGGCCGCCAAGGACAGCGAAAGCGAAAAGTTTGCCAGCATCCAGGGCCCCGGCGGCTACCTGGTGCTGCACGGCGGCACCAACAGCC
Organism: uncultured Gemmiger sp.; assembly: GCA_944388105.1. Classification (GTDB taxonomy): domain Bacteria; phylum Bacillota; class Clostridia; order Oscillospirales; family Ruminococcaceae; genus Gemmiger. The sequence continues at coordinate 38,094 of CALXHN010000011.1, forward strand.
TGGATGAGGTGTACAGCGTGCTGGGCGGGGTGCGCGGCGGCGGAAAACGCACCGACTGTCCCCCGGCTGCCCGCCACCGCATGGCCTACGAGTTTGCGGAATTCGCCCGGATCGTGGCGGAAAAGGACCGGGCCGCCGAGGCCGAAGCCCGCACCCGGACCCTGGCTGTGATGGAGCTGCTGGACCGGCTGCACGCCGCTGACGTACAGTAATGCCTCCTGATTTTTAACAGGATTGTACAAGAATTGTGGAAAACTTTCCCTTTGCACCCACAAAAACCCACAAAGATGAACGGAATGTGAACAAAATCCCTTGACCCGCCGCCGCGGCTGTGCTAGCATGGGGACAACAAAGCAAATGGCAAAGGCGCCGGATGGTGAAATACCGTCCGGCGCCTTTTGCTATTTGATTTTGAACATGCAAGAGGGGAGTCATGTATATGTACAATTCCGCAGACGTAACATGGACGCTGGTAGCGGCGTTTATGGTGTTCTTCATGCAGGCGGGCTTTGCTTTGTGTGAAGCGGGCCTGACCCGTGCCAAGAACACGGGCAACATCCTCATGAAGAACATGATGGACTTTTGTATCGGCACACCTTGCTACTGGCTGGTCGGTTTCGGCGTGATGTTCGCCGGTTCCGGCGCACTGATCGGTGGGTTTGACCCGTTCATCCGCGGCAGCTACGATTTCGGTACCCTGCCTGTCTGGGTGTACGTGGTGTTCCAGACCGTCTTCTGCGCCACCGCTGCCACCATCGTTTCCGGCTCCATGGCCGAGCGCACCAAGTTCAGCGCCTACTGCCTGTACTCCGCCGCCATCAGCCTGATCGTCTATCCCATCTCCGGCCACTGGATCTGGGGCGGCGGCTGGCTGGCCCAGCTGGGCTTCCATGATTTCGCCGGTTCCACGGCCGTCCACTTCGTCGGCGGCGTCACCGCCATGCTGGGCGCCTGGATGCTGGGTCCCCGTATCGGCAAGTACGACAAGGACGGCAAGCCCCGCGCCATCCCCGGCCACAACATGACCGCCATGGCTCTCGGCGTCTTTATCCTGTGGTTCTGCTGGTTCGGCTTCAACGGCGGCTCCACCGTCTCCATGACCGGTGACGACACCATGATCTCCGCCGGCCTGATCTGCTTCAACACCAACCTGGCGGCTGCCCTGGCTACCTGCGCCGCCCTGATCACCACCTGGGTGCGCTACGGCAAGCCCGATGTGTCCCTGACCTTCAACGGCGCGCTGGCCGGCCTGGTTGCCATCACCGCCGGCTGCGACGAGGTCGATCCCTACGGCGCTGCCATCATCGGCATCGTTGCCGGTGTGCTGGTCGTCTTCTCTGTTGAATTCTTCGACAAGATCGCCCGCATCGATGACCCCGTGGGTGCTGTCTCGGTGCACTGCGTCAACGGTGCCTGGGGCACCCTGGCCGTGGGCCTCTTCGCCACCGACGGCGGCCTGTTCTACGGCGGCGGTTTCGCCCGTCTGGGCATCCAGGCTCTGGGTGTTGTCAGCGTGGCAGCCTGGGTCCTGGTCAGCATGTTCATCATCTTCAGCCTGATCAAGAAGTTCGTGGGCTTGCGCGTCTCCGAGAAGGAAGAGATCGACGGCCTGGATGTCCATGAACACGGTCTGGCCAGCGCCTACGCCGGCTTCGCCATCGCCGACGCCAGCTACGCCGACCTGTCCGTGAACGAAAACACCGACCTGGGCCAGAGCGACCTGGCCAAGGCCAGCCCCGCCCAGGTGGCCGCTGCGGTCCGCGTCCAGAAGGAAGAACCGCTGCCTCCCGAGCTGGATTCCGGCATGCACAAGGTCTCCATGATCGTCCAGCTGGCCAAGTTCGACGATCTGAAGCGCGCCCTGAACGCCGTGGGCATCACCGGCATGACCGTGACCCAGGTCATGGGCTGCGGCCTGCAGAAGGGCAGCGGCAAGAAGTACCGTGGTGCTGAGATCGACTCCACCCTGATTCCCAAGGTCAAGGTGGAAGTGGTCGTCAGCAAGATCCCCGTCGACAAGATCATCGACGCGGCTACCAAGGCACTGTACACCGGCCATATCGGCGATGGCAAGATCTTTGTCTACAACGTGGCCAAGGTCGTCAAGGTCCGTACCGGTGAGGTGGACTACGACGCCCTGCAGGATGTGGAGTAAGCACACATCCCGGCCGGGTTGCGCCATCCCATAACAGCCATCCCAAAAGCGGGACCCCGTTTGTGCGGCGGGGCCCCGCTTTTTGTCATAACATCCCCCGGTGGCGGAAAAACAAAAGGCCCCCCACCACCAGCACCGCACACACCGCCCCCACCGTGGGATAGCCCCAGGGCACGCTGGGGGCCAGCATGCCGTCAAAGTTCATGCCGTACCAGCCCACGATCAGGCTCAGGGGCAGAAACAGGGTGGTGACCACCGTGAGCATGGTGACCACCTGGTTCTGCTGCAGCTCGATGCGGGACTGGTAGACCTGCCACAGCTGCAGGATGTACTCCCGCAAGGTCTCGGCCTCGTCCCGCAGGCGGGCGGCCCGGGTGGTGGCCCGCTGCCAGGCCGCCCGCTCCGCCCGGTTCAGCAGCCGGGGGGCGTCGGCCTGGAGCTCGTCCCCCAGCAGCACCAGCTGGGCATAGGCCCCGTGCAGGGCGGCCAGGGTCCGGCGCTCCGCCATGACGGTGGACTCGAACCCCCGGATGTGTCCGGCGGCCAGGGCTTCCTCCAGGGAATTGAGCCGCTTTTCCAGCGTCTGCAAAACCAGGGCGTCGGCGCCCATGTGCTGTTCCAGCAAAGCCAGCAGCACCCCGGCGGGGGTGGCGGGGGCCGCCGCCGGCAAGGACGGGGAGAGGGGCGGGGCGCTGTCCGGACCGGGAATGAGGTAGAGGGCGGTGTCGTTCAGGCAGAAGCAGAACCGCAGCGGCGCACCCCCGGTGGGCAGACGGATGGTGCCCTGTACACAGTCCCGGTAGGCGGCGGCCCGACAGTAGCGGATGTTTTCCAGGGCGGCGGCCAGGGCCCGCCGGTGGGAGATGCCGGGGCAGCGGGACAGCTCGGCGGCGCTGAGCACAAACACGCTGCCCCGGTCCCCCGCTGCCGTGTGCAGATGTCCGGCGGGGTCCAGGCGGTAGCGGCGCATGGTGCATCCTCCTTTTTTGGATTTCGGCCAGAGTATGGCCCGCCCTTCCCCGCCTTAATCGCCGGACCCCGCATACCGGCGGCCAAACCGCATATACTGGCA